>NZ_AQVC01000008.1 GCF_000372405.1 Porphyromonas somerae DSM 23386
TAAATGGGCTATAGCGTAGTAGAGCAAAAGTGGAGATGCAACTAACCGATTGCTTAGTTGCATCTCGGCTAGTGCCCTTGTATGGTGTTGGATTTCAGTTGATTGTAAAGAGACTGTTGCACGAAGGCGATCTGCTGCGTTGCTTTCGGAATTCGGGCCTCGGTCACGTACGTAAGTACGCTCCCTTCGTCCTCATCCTCAGCGCCTTGCATCTCATCCTTCGTGCAAAGTCTCAGCACATTTGAAGCAAATGTGCGAGAATGGCACTTTGTGCAACATTCTCTGTAAAGGGGCATTTTTGCTGTTTTACTCAGCGAGCTTTTCACCTACTATGGGGAGGTGGAGATTGTGGTCGGCTGGTGTATTGGCTCCTTGTGAGATTGGTGTAAAATAGGTATCTTTGGGGATATAAGATAAGTTGTGTAGAGAAGGATGAAAAGAAACCTATTGATATTGGTGCTCTTGGTATGGAGTGTGGGCTTGGTGGCAGAGGAGCCACCTACGAGGCCACTCTCTCCGTACGACCAGGCGGTGGTCGCCTATCGTGAGGGCCGTTATGCCGATGTGGAACATTGGTACCATTCTCTTTCACGTAGAGATCAACGCCGTGCGGAGACTCTGAGGCTGGCAACGCTCTCGGCGATCAATGATTACCGGTTGGAGACGGCTCGGGAGCGACTGGAGCAGTATGAAGGGCTTCGGCTGAGAGGGGAGGAGGAGCGTGCCAAGCGTGGCGAGGTAGTGGCGCATCTGGAGCTGGTGGAGCGATTACTCTCCAATAGCCGTGTGGTGGCGACGCTAGATACCCTTGTGGCACCTCGTGCAGAGGTTTGGAAGCGTTTGCAACATGAGACAAGCTATCTCGGTGAGGTGCAAGAGGGTGCCTATCTTTCGCCCGATGGGAAGAGCCGTTGGCAGGTGGGGAGTGATGCGGATAGTGTGCCCCACTTTTATATCTATCATCAATTGGGTGATGGGCGTTGGGACGAGGCAAACCCCGAAGTGGTCAGGGTGAATGGGCTTCCTGAGGGGTGCCAAATCAGCTATCCCTTTGTGGGGAGTGACGGCACTACGATTTACTTCTCCTTGGAGGAGGAAAAAGGGGAGGTCCCTCAACATACTTTAGGCGGTAAGGACCTCTATGTGAGTCGGTACGACCGAGCACAAGGGATGCTTTTGGTGCCTACGCAACTGATGCTGCCTTTCAATAGTCCGATGGACGACTTCTGCTACATTGTGGATGAGGAGCAGGACGTAGGCTGGATGGTGAGTGCCCGAGAGGCGTGGGGGGATAGCCTCCGTCTGTGGTGCTTTGCCCCTAGCACGTTGGCTCGCTACGAGGGGGAGAATCTCCGTGAAGTGGCGAGGTGGCTAGGCAGTGAGCTGAAGCCCCGTAAGAAGGAAGCTGTAGCTACCCAATCAATGCTAGGCAATGGTGAGAAACCGCTCTTTTGGGTGGGAGACGATGCGATCTATAAGCAGAGGTTGCAAGGGTCTCAGGTGCCGGAGGGATTGGTAGCAGAGTACCTGAAGGTGCAGGAGCTTTTGAAGGAGTGTGAGGCCTCTTTGGAGGCGTTGAGATTACAGCTGGGTAGGGGTGGAACTGCGACTCAGTTGAAGGAAGAAGTGCTTTCGCTGGAGAAGGAGAGTGAGGGGTATCGGACTCGGCTTTTTACACTTCGCAATGAGATCATTCGGCTTTGGAGGGGTGGTGAGTGATGAATGGATATTAAACTACTTAAGAGCTATAAATTATGATGTTGACGTTCTTGGTCATTTTGGTAGCTGTGGTGACGGCAGCACTGGTGCTAGCGGAGATTTTCTTTATCCCAGGGTTGGGACTTATGGGCATCATAGGTGCAGGAGGATTTATCGCTATGGAGTACTTCTTATTTGCAGAGGGTATGGTGAGTATGGCCATTTTCTATGCACTGCTCTCGGTGGTACTCTTTGTGGTAGGGTTTTACCTGCTGAGCCGCAACAAATTTATCCAAAAGGTGGCTCTTAAGGATTCGGTTGATGAGGTGGCGGTGAAGCTTCCTGAGGGGGTGGAGCGTGGTGCCTATGGGGTGGCGGAGAGCCGGCTAGCCCTTGTGGGTACTATCCGCCTTGGGGGTGGCACCCTAGTGGAAGCGGAGTCGGAGGAGGGTTTTATCAATGAGGGGGAGCCGATAGTTATATCTGATATTCGGTATAATAAGGTCTTTGTAAAACGAAATAATAAAGAGCAAAAGTTATGAATCCAATTTCTCCAAGTCTGATAGGGATAGTGATAGCTATAGTAATAGCCCTGATCCTTATCGCTCTATTCCTGAGATACTTCCCGATCCTATTGTGGGTATCGACACGTGCCTCGGGAGTGCGTATCTCGCTATTGCAACTCTTCTTGATGCGTATCCGTAATGTGCCACCTCATGTGATCGCTAAGGCGATGGTGGAGGCACACAAGGCGGGACTCGACCTGACGCGTGATGAGCTGGAGGCGCACTACCTCGCTGGTGGCCATGTGGAGCAGGTGGTGCATGCCCTTGTTTCTGCCAATAAGGCCAATATCGACCTATCCTTTAAGATGGCGGCGGCGATTGACCTCGCAGGTAGAGATGTATTTAATGCAGTGCAGATGTCGGTGAATCCTAAGGTGATCGATACTCCTCCTGTAACCGCTGTGGCAAAGGATGGTATCCAATTGATCGCCAAAGCACGTGTGACGGTGCGTGCCAATATACAGCGACTGGTGGGAGGAGCTGGTGAAGAGACGATTCTCGCCCGTGTAGGTGAAGGTATTGTGAGCTCTATCGGTTCGAGCGAACGGCATACGGTAGTGCTAGAGAACCCCGACTCTATCAGTAAGCTGGTGCTTCGGAAAGGACTAGATGCTGGTACCGCCTTTGAGATCCTCTCTATCGATATTGCCGATATTGACATTGGTAGAAACATCGGTGCGGTACTGCAGATGGATCAGGCTCAGGCCGATAAGAATATCGCCCAAGCTAAGGCCGAGGAGCGCCGTGCAATGGCGGTGGCTCAGGAGCAGGAGATGCGGGCTTTGGCACAGCAGGCTCGTGCTAAGGTGATTGAAGCGGAGGCGGAGGTGCCTCTCGCCATGGCGGAGGCGTTCCGTAGTGGTAACCTAGGGATTATGGATTACTACAAGATGAAGAATATCGAGGCGGATACCTCGATGCGTGAAGCAATAGCTGGTCCTACGGGTAATGAGAAGGAGCATAAGCCTATGGGTGCTATTGACGAAGATAAGAAGAAGAAATAATGAACTGGGTGCGGGGAAAGTTACCCTTGCCAAGCGCCCATTAAATGAAGTATTATGAGTAAATTTATTATACCAGAGTCGGAATTGATCATCAATAATGATGGCACTATTTTTCATCTCCATTTGCGTCCTGAGGATATCTCGGATAAGCTAGTAATTTGTGGTGACCCCTCGAGAGTGGATATGATTGCTTCGCACTTTGATAGTGTGGAGGTCAATGTCTCTAGCCGTGAGTTTCACACCATCACTGGTACCTATAAGGGGAAGCGGGTCACTGCCCTTTCTCATGGTATTGGAAGTGATAACATCGAGATTGTGCTGAATGAGCTAGATGCACTTGCCAATATTGATTTCAAAACGCGTACTGCCAAGGATGAGCATAAGGAGCTGACAATTGTGCGTGTTGGCACTTCGGGAGGTTTGCAAGACTTCGCCCCTATCGGCTCGTTTGTAGCTGCCAATTATGCGATTGGCTTTGATGGGGTACTCCACTTCTATGCCGATCGGGACAAGGTGTGCGATAAGGCTTTTGAAGCGGAGCTGATGAAGCAACTAGAGTGGCAGATTAATGGGCTAAAGCCTTATGCTGTCCTAGCGCCAAAGGATATGATTGAGCAGTTCGTGACTCCAGGAGGAGTAGTGCCAGGAGCGACGATTGCTTGTAATGGTTTTTATGCACCACAGGGTCGTCGCCTTCGTGGCAAGCTAGCGGATCCTAAGCTCAATGAGAAGATCATCAACTTTGAGCACAATGGGGTGAAGCTGACCAACTTTGAGATGGAGAGCTCGGCATTGGCGGGTTTAGGTGCTGTCCTAGGGCACCGAGTGCTGACTATCTGTACGATTATTGCTGGTCGTAAGAGCGAGACGATGAATACCGAGTACAAGGGCACTATCGAAGGCCTTGTACAGCTTGTGCTTGACCGTATCTAAAGCGACTAAAGGTACTATATAATAGAATCCCCGACCTATCCTATGATGGGTCGGGGTTTCTTATGAATGCTGTTCGCTAGTTAGAACTCGCTCGTGAAGTGGAAGGTGATATCGGGGAACTCCTCTTTCGCCATATTCAGTAGATAGGCACTATCGGCAAGATAGACATCGCGTCCCTGCGTGTCCACGGCCATATACTGCATCTTGCGTTTCTTGAACTCCTCTAGTACTTCGGGTTTGTCGCAAGAGAGCCAGCAAGCTTTGTAGAGATTAATTGGCTCCCAACGACAGCTCGCTTGGTACTCGTGGAGAAGGCGGTACTGTATTACTTCGAACTGCAATTGCCCTACAGTACCCACAATACGGCGACCGTTGAAGGCGTTGGTAAACATCTGTGCTACCCCTTCGTCCATCAATTGAGTCAATCCCTTTTGGAGCTGCTTCTGCTTCTGTGGGTCGGCATTCTCAATGTACTTAAACATCTCTGGTGAGAAGCTAGGCAGTCCCTTGAAGTGGAGCACCTCCCCCGAAGTGAGGGTGTCGCCAATCTTGAAGTTACCTGTATCGGGAAGACCTACAATATCCCCCGCAAAGGCATCATCAACGATCTCCTTTTTCTGTGCCATAAATGCGGTGGGCGAGCTAAAGCGCATCTGTTTTTTGTGCCTTACGTGGGTGTAGTACTTATTCCGTTCAAATTTACCTGAGCAGACCTTTACAAAGGCGATACAGCTGCGGTGGTTGGGGTCCATATTGGCATGTATCTTAAAGATAAAGCCGGTGAAGGGCTCCTCGTAAGGGTCTACCACTCGCTCTTCAGCCTTGGTAGCTCGTGGAGATGGGGCGATGCGCACAAAGGTATCCAGCAGCTCTTTCACACCAAAGTTATTGAGTGCTGAGCCAAAGAAGACAGGAGCAAGGGAGGCCTCTAGATACTCCTCCTCATTGAGTTCTGGGTAGACTCCCTCGATGATCTCCAGGTCGTTCTTCAGTCGCTTTGCCTGTGCTTCGCTCAGGTAGTTGAGCAGTTCGGGTGAATCGAGATCCACCTCCATACGCTCCGAGACATGCGACTTATCGGCTCCCGAGAAGAGTTCTAGCTCCTTGTCATAGATGTTGTAAACTCCTTTGAAGCGGTCACCCGAATCGATAGGCCAGGTGAGTGGGGTGGTAGCGATTTGCAGCTCTTGCTCCACCTCGTCGAGAAGGTCGAAGGGGTCTTGCGACTCTCGGTCCATCTTATTCACAAAGACAATCACGGGCGTCTTACGCATACGGCAGACTTCCATCAGTCGCTTAGTTTGTAGCTCCACACCTCTCGCACCATCAATCACGATGATTACCGAGTCCACGGCGGTCAGCGTACGATAGGTATCCTCGGCAAAGTCTTGGTGACCAGGGGTATCTAGGATATTTACCTTGTACCCTTCGTACTCAAAGCCCATCACAGAGGTGGCGACAGAGATGCCTCTCTGCTTCTCAATCTCCATCCAGTCGGAGGTTGCCGACTTGCGTATCTTATTGCTCTTCACCGCCCCTGCTACGTGTATCGCTCCTCCGAAGAGCAGTAGCTTCTCGGTGAGTGTCGTCTTACCAGCATCGGGGTGTGCAATGACGGCAAAGGTTCTTCTCCTTGATATCTCTTCCTTATTGTATTTCATCAGTTGTTCCTTGAATGTCGTAATTGTAAATCTCCTGTAGTCGCTCCTGCCATGGGCGGATGAGTGTGGGGTAGAAGTGTGATATCTTCTCAGTCGAGAGGGCACTAAAGTGTGGGCGAAATGCGGGGAGTGCCCAATCTGCTTGGGTACACTTCCCTACGGTTACTAAGGTATCGGGTGGTAAAAGCTCCACAATTTTGCTCGCAAAAGTATGCCTAGAAGCAGGTCCAACGTCCGCAACGTGGTAGATGCCGAAAGGCAATGGCCCTTGCTTTTCACTCGCGATCTCCAAGATAACCTCTGCCAAGGTAAAGACAGAGGTAGGAGTACTCACTTCATCCGTTACCACCCTAAGCGGTTTACCCGCTTGGGCATTGCTCAATATGCTTTTGTAGAAGCTCTTGTGTGGCCACTTGGCAGGACCATAAAGCCATGAGGTACGAAGAATATAGGCATTCTGCTTGTGGTAGTGTACCGCATACTCGCCGATCAACTTGGTGAGCGCGTACCTATTGGCCGGCATCGGGATATCCTCCTCTTTGTAGGGCTCCTTTCGTGGCGTTCGGTCACCTCCAAAGATATGGTCGGTACTGATATGTATCAGCGGTATCGTGCCGAGGGCATTGGCCAGTGCCAAAGGTATGGAGGTATTGGCAAGAAGTGCCTCACTGTACTGGCATTCAGCAGCATCGACATTGGTAAAGGCGATGCAATTGACCGCTATATCCAGTTGGTTCTTTGCCACAAAGTCAGCAATCTCCTCCTCGCTAGAATAATTGAGCGTCTCCCTTGTGGTGGGGAGTATCTCCAGCTCTGGGTAGTGCTTTCTAGCCACCTCCTGAATGGCCGTGCCCAGAAGACCATTAGCTCCTGTGAGCCAAACTCTCTTACTCCTCATCTTCCTCCTCCCCACTAAGTTGTAGGTTGCCCTCCTCTACCTCGCGAAAACGATCGGCGAGCATAGCTAGGAATGTGCTGAATTGTTTGATGGCCTCCGTTGTCGCTTCGGTCACCTCCTCGCCTCTTGCTTTGAGCGTTAGATAACCGTAGATGCCTACAAAGCAGGTCTCCACCTCGCCCATCTGGTCGGTGCCAGTCAGGTCGCGTAGCTGTATGATGCTGGGAAGTGTCTGGAAGTAGACCGATGAGTAGAGTGTCTGAGTTGGCTCCCTTAGTAGTTTACCCGAGAGCTCCTGAAGCGAGTCCATCAAGTCGTTGAGCTGCTGCAAGTGCCCCACCTCGGTAATCCCTTCAGCCTTCATGGCATCGGCGAGCTCTAGGTACCAGAGTAGCACCTTCTCCATCATCGGCTTCTCTAGTCGGTACCCCTCGTGTACATACTCAGTGATGCGGGTGAGATCAAAGTCAAGTGCCCTGATGGTATCCTCTATCTGCCACATATAGAGGATGTATTCCGCTACATTTTCCTTCCTTTTCTGTTCTGCTACTATCATAATCTATTAACTTCTTTGTGCCTATAAAATGGAGCTTAGTTATCCCTAAGTGTGATGACGGTAATCCCGGCACCGCCTAAGTCTACTAGCTCATCCTCATAGTGTGCGATCCTAGAATCCTGTCGAAGGTACTCCCTAATCGCCTGTTTTAGTGCTCCTATTCCGGTGCCGTGCAAGATGCGGATAGGGTTGTACCCAAAGTGATTGGCATCGTCAATAAACTGAACCACTGCCGAAAGGGCTTCATCCACCCGCATTCCTCTACAATCGAGTTGAGGCTTGAAATTGAGCCGTCGTTGGCTCGACTGCTGTTCAATCACCTGAGGCCTCCGTGCAACGAGGTCAGAGGTGGCTCGTTCTGTTGGCTGTAGCTTGCTGGCATCTACCGTCATGGTGAGGTTACCCAGCCGCACACGTGCTTTCTTACCCTCAATAGCCACCACTTCGCCTACTTCATTGCCATTGCCAAAGGTCACGCGACTTCCCTCCTTGATCGGCTCCCTCTTGTTGGGGGCTGGTGCCCTCTTTTTCTCTGCCTGTCGATTGAGATGAGACTTCTTCCGCTCCAGCTTTGCCCTCGCCTTTTGGGTTGGCTCCTTTTCTGCCTTAGCTTCTTTGATCTCCCGAATCGTTCGCTCCACAGTTGCATTGGCACTATTCACTATTTCCAGTGCCTCCTGCTCCGCCTTCGCCAGCAGGATCTTCCGTTTTTCCGAGAAGTTGTCTAATCGCTCATCCAGCTTACTCTGCTTCTCTTGTAGCTTTCGCTCTTGCCGCTTTACCTCCTCCCGTTTCCGCTTCCAATAAGCCTTATCCCGAATAATATCCTGTAGGTACTTATCTTGATGCAGATAGTCGCTACCCACTAATTCACTGGCATAATCAATGATCTCGCCAGGTAAACCGATCTTCCTCGCCACCTCTAGTGCAAAGGAGCTTCCCGGCTGACCGATAAATAGCTGATAGAGTGGCTCAATCCGCCCTCTATCAAAAAGCATCGCCCCATTCACCACCCCTTCGTGGAGCTCCGAGTAATCCTTGAGGTTGCCGTAGTGCGTGGTAATCACCCCATAGCAACCCATCTGCCGAAAGCGATCCAAGAGTGCCTCGGCAATCGCACCTCCAATCGTGGGCTCTGTTCCCGAACCAAATTCATCAATCAGTATCAAACTCTCCGAGGTGGCCTCCCGCAATACCCGTTTCATACCCTGTAGATGGCTAGAGTAGGTGCTGAGGTCGTTTTCTAGCGACTGAGCATCGCCGATATCCAGGAATATCTGGTCAAAAAGGGTGCAAGTGCTATGATCCATCATAGGCACTGCCAATCCGCACTGGAGCATATACTGGAGCAGACCAACCGTCTTGAGTGCAATGGATTTACCGCCAGCATTGGGGCCAGAGATGATGAGCAGTCGCTGCTCCTTATTCAGTTTCAAAGTAAGCGGTACCAATTCCCTATTGAGTGACTTCAAGTGACGCTCTAGGAGCGGGTGCCTAGCCACTTGCCACTCCATCTCGCCCTCGGTGGAGAGTTGTGGAATTACCGCCTCCATCCCATTGGCGAGTCGTGCCTTAGCCCTATTGAAGTCCAAAATGCCTATCCCTTGGCAATTGCGTTGGAGCATCGGCATATCCCTCCTCACGAAGTTGCTAAACTCCCTAAGTAGTCGCACAATCTCTCTCTGCTCCTCACTTTGCTTCTCGCGGATCCGATTGTTCATCGCCACCATCCGCTCCGGCTCCATATAGAGCGTGCGGCCTGTGGACGACTCCTCATGCACGATGCCACCGATCTCTCGCTTTGCCGAAGGGATAATAGGGAGGAGCAAACGTCCATCTCGCATAGCTGGCGTGGCATCTTTCTCCACCCAACCAGCTGCTTTGGCCTCTCTGAGGATGCTCTGCATCGTTTGCCCAATAGAGCCTTGTAACTGCCGTAGTTCGCTCCTAATCGCCCTTAGCTCCTTGCTCGCTGTATCCTTGATCTCCCCCGCATCATCAATCAGGTTGTGCAGTCTCCGTCGCAGGTCCACCAGATCGTCCAAACCCATGGCTAGCTCAGAGAGATTAGGGTACTCTTCATTCTCCGCCAACGCCCTCTTCGTCTCCACTACCGCAATGAGTAGCTCCCGAAGCGGACGCAACGACTCCACCTCGAGGTAACTCCCCTCTGGACGAAGAGAGCGGAGGGCATCTCTAAGCGGACCAAACCTAAAGCTAGGGATATCCACACCCGATGCCGTGAATTGGAGCATCTCACTGAGCTGTTCCAATCGGCTATGAAGTGCTTTGCCTGACTGCATAAAACCCATCTGCTCCGTGAGGAATTGACTCACCTCGTTATCGCAAAGGGCATAGAGGTCGTGCCGAAGTGTAGTGAACTCCAGCTTCTGCTCTACTATTTCAAATGCTTTATTGACCGCCACTTGACCTCCCTATAGTAAAAATCTAATCACATCGTTGATATTGGCATAGAGTATCAAAAGGATCAATAAAATCATGCCAAATATCTGAAGTCTCGTCTGCCACTTGAGTGAGGGGGCTCGGCCGGTGATCGCCTCGTAGATTAAAAACATAATGTGGCCGCCATCCAATCCAGGGATAGGGAGGATATTCATCACCGCCAATATCACCGAGAGAAAAGCGGTCATCGCCCAAAAGGCGTGCCAATCTATCGTGGAAGGGAATAGGCTTCCTAAGGTGCCAAAGCCACCAAGGCTCTGTGCCCCTTCGGGGGTGGCTACATACTTCAGCTGGTCGGTGTAGTTATTCAACTGCTTACCCGCTTCACGCACTCCTACTGGGATCGACTCCAATAGTCCGTACTCTAGTTTTTCGGTCTTGAATAGTTTCGTTGGGGGCGTAAAAGCGATGCCTATCCCTTGCTCCTTATCTACATAACTGCGAATCTCTTCTTGAGCACCGCCTCGTATGATAGAGAGGGAGATGGTATCCCCTCTCAGCTCCTTGATCTTGGGGAGTACCAGGGAGAGCCGATCCATCGCTTCGCCATTGATCGCTACAATCTCATCACCACGCTGAAGCCCTGCTGCAGCCCCTGCACTACTCGGCACAATGGAATCGATGCGAGCCGGTAGATCCATGGCGAAAAAGGGCTCTTTGCTCGCCAATACTGCCCTCATAAAGTCCACTGGAATGGCCACCTCTACCCGCTTGCCTTCACGCTCCACGGTGAGGGTCTCCCCATTGGCAATCTCTTGCAGAATGGAGCCCTCAAAGTAGGCGAGCTCTTTGCCATCTACTGCTACCGGGAGGTCGCCATCTTGCAATCCCATTTGATGCCCTACGCTGGAGTACTTCAAGCAGCTATCCACCTCCTTCATCGGTAGCTTCTCCACGCCCCAATGGTAGGCAATGCCACCATAGATGAGCATAGCTAGGAGTACATTGAAGAGCACACCTCCCACCATCACGAGGAACCGTTGCCACACTGGTTTGCTCCTAAATTCCCATGGTTTTGGTTCACTCTCTAGACCCTCTAGAGCCAGAGACTCATCCACCATGCCATTGATTTTGCAGTAACCGCCGAGAGGCAACCAGCCCACACCGTATTCTGTCTCGCTTCGCTTCGGACGGAACCGAAAGAGTGCTTTGCCCCCTACGTCAAAGAATAAGAAAAACTTATCCACTCTGATCTTGAAAAGGCGAGCAAAGAGGAAGTGCCCCAACTCATGTACCGTCACCAGTATAGATAGAGCTAGTAGTAGCTGTATTACTTTTAGTAGTATCCCCATATTTTTTCGTCTAAATCCCTTCGTACCACGCTTGTGCAATGGCTCTTGCTTGGCCATCTGCCTCCGCAAGGATTGCTAGGCTAGAGGCATTTCGCTCAGGGGCCACCTCCATGGTATGCTTGATGATGCGTGGAATGTCTGTAAATCGTATTTTCCCTTGCAAAAAGCGCTCCACCGCCACCTCATTGGCTGCATTCATGGTACAAGGACTAGTGCCTCCCCTTTCAAGAGCCTCGTAAGCAAGTGAGAGGCAAGGGAAGTCGTCTCGGCGAGGTGCTTCCAGAGTGAGGTGGCTCATCTGCTCCACTGTGAGTAGTGGGCGAGCTCCCTCTAGCCTTTGCGGATAAAGCAAGGCGTAGGCAATAGGGTGCCGCATATCGGGATAGGAGAGCTGTGCTTTGATGCTGCCATCTCGGTAGCCCACCATAGAGTGGATGATACTTTGGCGGTGCACCACTACCTCAATAGCACTAGCAGGTACATTGAATAGGTGGTGTGCCTCAATCATCTCCAGCCCCTTATTCATCATAGTGGCGGAGTCAATGGTCACCTTAGGTCCCATATTCCAGTTGGGATGCTTTAGAGCCATCTCGGGGGTCACCTCGCTAAGTGCTTCCTTGGGTAGGTCTACAAAGGGACCACCCGAAGCGGTGAGATAGATCTTCTCCACCGCACTCATCTGCTCTCCTTGTAGGCATTGGTAGATGGCGGAGTGCTCCGAATCTACAGGAAGGATTAGTGACCCATGCTGCCGACAAAGTTGCTTGATCAATTCACCTGCTACCACCAGAGTCTCCTTATTGGCAAGGCCAATGGTACGACCACTCTCTATGGCACTGATGGTGGGCTCTAACCCAGCAAAACCTACCATAGCGGTCAGTACCATATCGGCATCAATAGAGCCTGCCAGCTCCACGATGGCTTCCCTTCCTGCTAGTACCTCAATATCTAGCCCCTTGAGGGCTTTCTTCAGCTCCTTTTCGTGTGCTTTATTGCCAATAGCGACTACCGCGGGGCCGAACTTCTTCGCCTGCTCTACCAAGGCATCCACACTATTATTGGCCACTAGGGCGTGTACCCTTAGTTGGTCAGAATGTTGCTCCACCACTTCAAGGGCCTGCGTGCCAATGGAACCAGTAGAGCCAAGTATCGTTACACTTCTCATATCTTTCTATACTATTTGCCCCAATCTACGAGACAAGTACAAAGTTACCAAATTCTCCCGACCTATCTAGCTCATCGTTTGCTCTAAAAGGAAGGATAAAATTTTATGTTGAAGCAAGTGCTATTTGACTGCGAATTATGATGCAATAAACCGATAGGTAAAGTAAGCAAAAGTTGAGTTGCAACTAAGCAATTGCCGAGATGCAACAAAGCAAATGCTTAGTTGCAACTAACCGATTGCTTAGTTGCATCTCAATATTCGATAATATATAGTGCTTTATTCCAGTGAGTTATAAATGGGCTTTTGATGCCTTTCAGCTGAACTGAAATCAATAAGAGACTGTTGCACGAAGGCGATCTGCTGCGTTGCTTTCGGAATTCGGGCCTCGGTCACGTACATAAGTACGCTCCCTTCAGCCCTGTGGGGCCTTGGTGCCCTGCGTGCACCTTGCCCTCATCCTCAGGCCTTGCATCTCGTCCTTCGTGCAAAGTCTCGGCACATTTGAAGCAAATGTGCGAGAATGGCACTTTGTGCAACATTCTCAATGAAGAATACATACAACCCTTGTTGGGTATGGATATAAAAGAGCTACCCCCGAGAGAAGAGGTCTTCTCACGGGGGTAATTATTTATATTATATATATGAGTGATGGGGGATTACCAAGCGAATAGAGGTCTGTGGCTCATCATCTCATTTACCTCGGCGCGTACCGTGGCAATCACCTTTTCATCGGTAGGTGCGGTGAGGACACGGTGGATCTTGCGAACCACTTCGCGTGCTTCCTCTTCCTTCAGCCCTCGGGTGGTGAGGGCTGGTGCTCCTACGCGGATACCACTAGTTTGGAAAGCCGAGCGGGTGTCAAATGGTACCATGTTCTTATTGATGGTGATATCGGCTGTGCCGAGTGCAGTCTCTGCCACACGTCCGGTAAGGTCGGGGAAGTTTTGGCGGAGGTCTACCAGCATCAAGTGGTTATCGGTACCATTGGAGATCACCTTATAGCCTAGCTCAACAAAGGTCTCGGCCATAGCAGCGGCGTTCTTGAGTACTTGCTTTTGGTAATCCTTGAACTCTGGCTGTAGTGCTTCGCCAAAGGCTACTGCCTTTGCTGCGATGATGTGCTCTAGTGGTCCACCTTGTAGCCCTGGGAATACGGCAGAGTCGAGAAGTGAAGTGAAGGTGCGGGTCTCACCCTTCTTGGTCTTCTTGCCCCAAGGATTCTCAAAGTCTTTGCCAACGAGGATGATACCACCACGTGGGCCACGGAGGGTCTTGTGTGTAGTAGAGGTGACTACGTGAGCATACTTCACTGGGTTTTTGAGTAGACCAGCAGCGATAAGTCCTGCGGGATGTGCCATATCTACCCAAAGGATAGCACCTACCTCATCGGCAATGGCACGCATCCGCTCATAATCCCACTCGCGAGAGTAGGCTGAGCCACCACCTACGATGAGTTTTGGCTTGTGCTGCTTTGCGAGCTTCTCCATCTCGTCGTAATCAATACGACCATCGCTCTCCTTTACGTTGTAGGCTACTGGATGATAAATGATGCCCGAGCTATTAACTAGAGACCCATGGGTGAGGTGACCACCGTGGTCAAGGTTGAGACCCATGAAAGTATCTCCTGGCTGTAGGCAGGTGAGGTAAATAGGGTTATTGGCCTGTGCACCAGAGTGGGGCTGAACATTGGCCCAGACAGCTCCGTAGATCTCTTTGAGCCGATCAATGGCCAGCTGCTCGGATTGGTCTACGATCTCGCATCCACCATAGTACCTCTTGCCAGGGTAGCCCTCGGCATACTTATTGGTCATCACGCTTCCCATCGCTTCCATCACTTGGTCGCTCACGAAGTTTTCGGATGCGATAAGCTCTAGACCCTTTGTCTGTCTCGCTCTCTCTTGTGCAATCAGGTCAAATACCTTCTCGTCTCTTTTCATGTTTCTTGTAAATTGCAAGTAGTATAAATATTGTGTATTTCTCTTAAGTCATTGGTTGTTCCCACAAACGGTGTTGTGCTCTATGACGTTGATTTCAGAGTGCTATTAGCGGAGAGGGAGGGATTCGAACCCCCGGTAGCACTAGTGCTACAACGGATTTCGAATCCGCCGCATTCGTCCACTCTGCCACCTCTCCAATAAATGGATTTGCAATGTTACCAAAAATATCTGTAATAGGGAGCATTCTATGGCCCTTTTTTGGGAACGTTACTGTCTGTGTTGTCTCGTTAAATGAATTATTTCGTACATTTGTGCCAATTTTGAGAGAAGACTATTGGAATGTTTTTTATAGAAGTACTATCATGAGGTGGTATCTCTATTGGGAGAGCATTCTCAATTAATAAGGATTTGTATTGAATGTGGACGACAAATAAACGCTGGGTAGTCCTCCTTTGGCACACGATTCTTGCATTATTGATGATGCAGCTGTGTCGCTTGGTCTACTTTTATTATAATTATAGCCTCTTTTCAGAGATAGGGGTGGGGCAATTGCTAAGATTGATGCAGGGGGGCTTGCTCTTGGATATGATGGCGGTGGCTTATGGGTTTCTGCTCTATTATATTATGGTGGGAGTGGGCCAGTTCTTACCTAGTAGGGTAGAGGAATATGGTTGGTATAGAGGGGTGCGGCATGCAGCCTACTTCGTGCCTTACGTACTCTTTACTTTTGCCAATATCTCTGATGCGGGCTATTATCCCTTTGTCTATAGGCGGATTAATCGCGATGTATTCAGTGAGTTTGAAGGGGCTAACTTTGGCTCTCTGTATGGTGAGTTTATTGTGGATTACTGGCCTCTGACGGTAGCCTTTGCTTTGATTATACTGCTAGGTGTCTTTGGGTATCGGATGGTTCGCTTTGAGCGTAAGCCTATAGGGGATACTCTTTCGTGGCGAGATGGATTGTTGCCTCTTATTCTGGTGATTGTGTTGCTGCCTTTTTGGTATTTGGGTGGTAAGAGCTTTAGTGATCTGATGGCATTGAGCGCTCGCTATATGAGTGATTTTAAGCAGTTCCCAATTGTGCTTAATTCTCCTGTGACAATTTTGAAGGATGGCTCGGAGCGGCAGGAGTATTCCTTTTACTCTGAGGCAGAATTGTCTCGCCACTTTACTCCTTATTATAAGGCAGCACCTCTCTCGGACAGTGATACCCTTTTTGCCTCTATGCGTGGGCGAAATGTGGTGATTATCCAGATGGAGAGCATGGCTAAGGAGTTTGTAGGGTTCTTCAATAAAGAGACTTCAAATGGCCATAGCCTCACTCCATTCCTTGACCGACTTTTACCTGAGACCTTGTACGCCCAGTATGGGTTTGCCTCGGGGAAGCGGTCGATTGATTCTTTCCCCGCTATTTATATCTCTATGCCTACTTTTGGAGCTACTTTTAATAACCGAAGTCGGCTGGAGAAGGACTTTGAGCACTATACCAGCTACGATACTGGGCTGCCTCGTTCGCTAAAGAATAGTGGTTATGACCTGAAGTTTTATCACGGTGATCGTGAGGGGATGATGGGCTTCTTTGAGATGCTGGAGCGAGTGGGGGTGGAAAAGCAGTACACGGCTGAGAGCTATGATAAGGAGTATACCGATGCTGCGAACGACCGAATAGGGATGGCGGGGTCGGCGGTGCATGACCTGCCATTTAGTTTGGCCATGGCTAAGGATATTGAAAGTCTGAAGCAGCCATTTGGGGCGTTTTACTTCTCGCTTTCTAATCACAATCCTTTTGTGCTGCCTGATGAGTTTGAGGAAAAGTTTGAGGGAAGAAGTCTGCCGATACATCGCACAGTGCAGTATGCCGACTTTGCTCTTGAGAAGTTCTTTGAAAGGGTAAAGGAGGAACCGTGGTACCAGAATACACTTTTCGTCTTGACCGCCGACCATACTAGTGTGAGCGATGAACCTCTATACCAGTGCTTGCCTGGTAAGGCGGCGGTACCGATTGCGTTCTTTGATCCTCAAGGAAAACTAAAAGGCTGTGTTGATGAGTATGTGGTGCAGCATACCGATATCCTGCCCACGCTCTTGTATCTGCTTGGGATCACTGATCCTGTGCTAAGCTATGGGGCGAATATTTTTGATAAAAAGGCGGAGCATATAGGGCTCAACTTTTACTATAATCAGTACCTGCTATTTGCAAAGGAGGTGACTGTGGCAATGACGCCTTATGGCGAAGTGAGAGTGGAGGCACCAGTAGCTCGCCTGCAAACGGGGCCTGGAGCTGACGTGATGCCGAATGACTCTATTGTGGCACATTATACGCATCTGCTTCAGGCTATTGTACAGGACTATAATCACCGTGTGCATCGAACCTCTTTCTCCATCAAAGATGTGGTGCCGAAGGAGTCAGAGCAGTAAGTAAAGCCTATATATAAGGAATACCGCTATCAATGAGCTTTGAGCCATTGATAGCGGTAGTTTCTTGAGCTTTTGGGGGGCGGTTAGATGGAGTCTCTTAGTTTCTTTATGTCTAGTACTTCGCCAAACCCTCTGGTGTAGTAGATTGCTCCATCACTAGCCAATTCTGAAATAACTCTTGAGAGAGCCGAGCGGGTCACCCCAAAGTACTTTGCAAGTGAAGTGACGCTCATGTCGAGCGAGAAGTAGCCACTTGGCTCCATCTTTTGTAGGATAAAGTAAGCTAGCTTTCCCTTGATCTTGCGGATGGAGAATATCTGTAGCTGCTGACTAAGCCCGTAGATAAGGTTGCTACTAAAGGTGAGAAAACCTCTGCGGAAGGTGGGGCACTCTTCCAAAAGCTTCTCAACAATTTCACGGTCATAGTATTCTATTTCGCAGTCTTTGACGGCGATGATATCGTTGGCAAATCGCTGCTCTGATGAGTAGAGAAGTGAGGCAATGAGCGGAAAAGGAGCTTCGTGCTCATTGGTGTAGAGCCGATCTCCAGTGGGAGAAACTACCTCAATACGTACTACTCCCTTGGTGAGTAGCACGAGGGAGTCAATGGAATCGCCTTGATGCGCGACAAATTGGCCCGACCGAAATCTCTCTACCTTAGTAGGGGCACATTGAAGTCTTTCTGTCAATTCGGCGAGCTCCTCTTGGTTATGCTTGCTACCGCAAAAGTACTCAAGGAGAGCTGAGTGTTTGCTAGTTATTGTATTCATCTTGTAGGGTTACTTTGTATTTTTGTCAAAGTTAGTCATTTTTTATTTGACTGAATAATATAATGGCGACTATTTTTTTGTCCCATCCTAGTTCAAGGGCATAATTAATGGAACTTGGTTGTCTTTCGTGATTAAATACCTTTTTCTGTAATCTGTAGTTGTCAAATTCAGTATTTAGAGGTATCTTTGCAGTGGGAAATAAATACTATGTCGGATGAATGGCATTCTGAGTGGAGATATGTGCCTTGAGTTGAAGGGCGTGGAGCGGTCGGAAGCAGGTCTACAGGGCTGTGCTTCGAGCCGTGATTGCACTTTACACTGCCTTGCCTCTGCCGAAAAGTTGCCACTTATTTGTATCCGTGGTACACGCGGTATCGGTAAGACGCACCAATTGATGCAGATGGGTCAACTGCTCACTAGCCAAAAAGGTGAGCGGGCTATTTATGTCAACCTCAACCACTTCTACTTCTCAAGCCATACAATCTATCACTTTGCGAAGGGATTTTACCACGAAGGTGGGCGGATACTTCTGCTAGATCAAGTATTTAAGTATCCAGGCTGGGCAGAGGAGTTGATGCAATGCCGTAAAGAATTACCTGAGCTGATTATTGTCTTCACCGCATCTAGTGTGATGACGCTGGAGGAGTATCCAGAGCTCAAGGGGGAAATGAAGATTTGTGACCTTCACGGGTTCTCTTATCGTGAGTATCTCAATAATCACTACAACCTTTCGCTCCCTACCGTGACTATTGACCAGATTTTTTTTGATTATCAGTCAATTGAGAAGATGGTAAGGCGGCAGGTTGATCCGTGGCTAGCTTTGGATGGATACATCGGCAAAGGGTACTATCCACATCGGGAGGAGGCAGTTCTTTTCGCGGAGGACCTTGCGAAGAATATGAATATGCTGTTGGAGGTAGACTTGGTTTATATCCGTCAGATTGCCCCTACCTATCTACCAAAGTTGCGTAAGTTGCTTTACCTAGTGAGCGGGCAGCGTGATGGAGTGACGAATGTATCTTCTCTCAGTGAAGCAATAGATACCAGTAGAGCTACGGTGATGAACTATCTGAAGTATCTCTCCGATGCTCGGCTGATACGCCTAATATATAAGGAGGGTGGGGAGTATCCCAAGAAGCCCGATAGAGTCTTTCTTAATGATACCAATATCCTAAGGGTGATCAGAGAGGAGGAGCCACAGCCACTTTTGGAGGCAAAGACACTCTTTCTAGCAAGTGTGCTAGATGCGGGGCTGGAGGTGAATCTAGCCGATGAATCGGGTGTGGACTTCGTGATCAATGGAAAGCTCCCAGTGCGTTTTATCTGTAAAGGGGTGCGTCGTAGAAGCACTCCCTCCGACACGCTTAATATCCTTTGTAGCGACGAAGTGAATGGCGACATAGCGGGAGTGCCTATCTGGATGTTTGGACTACTATATTAACGAGATAAAAACAATATTATTTACAACCATATTAAAGGACAGTAACATGGCTAAAGAAAAGAAATTTATTACCTGTGATGGTAACCAAGCCGCTGCACATATTGCCTATATGTTTAGCGAAGTGGCTGCCATCTATCCTATCACTCCGTCTACAACCATGGCGGAGCACGTGGATGCTTGGAGTGCTGAGGGTCGCCTCAATATCTTCGGTGAGCGTGTACGAGTAGAGGAGATGCAGAGTGAGGCTGGTGCCGCTGGTGCAGTACACGGCTCGCTTCAGGCTGGTGCTCTTACCTCCACCTTTACCGCTTCTCAGGGTCTACTCCTGATGCTCCCCAATATGTATAAGATCGCTGGTGAGTTGCTCCCAGGCGTATTCCATGTGGCTGCTCGTACCGTAGCTTCTCACGCACTTTCTATCCTTGGTGACCACCAGGACGTGATGAGTGCACGTGGACTTGGCTTCGCACAGCTCTCTACCGCTTCGGTACAAGAGGTAATGGACCTTGCAGCTGTGGCTCACCTTGCAGCTATCAAGACAAGAGTGCCATTCATTCACTTCTTCGATGGTTTCCGTACTTCTCACGAGATCCAAAAGATCGAGGAGATGCAGATGGAAGACCTTAAGCCACTAGTAGATCAAGAGGCACTTTATGCATTCCGCAAGCGTGCTTTGGCTCCTGATAGCCCTGCTACTAGAGGTACCGCACAGAATGACGACGTATTCTTCCAAGCTCGCGAGGCTAGCAATATCTTCTACCAGTCTGTGCCAGATGTAGTGCAGGAGTATATGGATGAGATTGCCAAGATTACTGGCCGTCAGTATCATCTATTCGATTACTATGGTGCTGATGATGCTGAGCATATGATCATCGCCATGGGCTCCATGACCAAGATGTGTAAGGATGTGGTAGACCTCCTCAATAGCCAAGGCAAGAAGGTAGGTATGCTCACCGTACACCTCTACCGCCCATTCTCAGTAAAGCACTTCCTAGGTGCTATTCCAAAGAGCGTGAAGCGTATTGCAGTATTGGATAGAACTAAGGAGAGCGGTTCTGTAGGCGAGCCACTTTATAGCGATGTTAAGAGCGCCCTTTATGGTACCGAGAATGCTCCTATCGTAGTGGGTGGTCGCTATGGTCTTTCAAGTAAGGACACCACTCCTGGCCAGATTGTAGCTGTATTCAAGAATCTTGAGCTACCTGAGCCAAAGAATCACTTCACCGTAGGTATCGTAGATGATGTAACCTTTACCTCTCTTCCAGTAGAGCAAGATCCAGAGCTCGATAACGGTGCTTATGAGTGTATGTTCTACGGACTTGGTAGTGATGGTACTGTAGGTGCTAATAAAAACTCTATCAAGATCATCGGTGACAACACCAATAAGTATGTACAGGCTTACTTCCAGTACGACTCTAAGAAGTCGGGAGGTTTCACCTGTAGCCACCTCCGCTTCGGAGATAAGAAGATCCGTAGTACTTACTACGTAAATCAGCCTCACTTCCTAGCTTGTCACGTACCTGCCTATCTGCGTATGTATGACCTTACTAAGGGGCTGAGAAGAGGCGGTACCTTCCTACTCAATAGCATCTGGGATGTTAATGAGGTTGAGAAGCACCTGCCAAATAAGATGAAGAGGTACTTCGCTCAGAATGAGATCAACTTCTACATGATCAATGCTACTCAGATAGCTCAGGAGATTGGTCTTGGCAACCGTACCAATACCATCTTGCAATCGGCTTTCTTCAAGATTACCGGTGTAATCCCTTACGAGCTAGCTGTAGAGCAGATGAAGAAGTTCATCATGAAGTCTTACGGACACAAGGGTGATGCAGTGGTAAGCAAAAACTACCAAGCTGTAGATAAGGGTGGTGAGCTACTCGTAAAGGTTCCAGTTAATCCTGAGTGGGCTAACCTTCCAGATGACGAGATCGAGGTACACCCAGACGACACCCCATTCGTAAGAGATGTAGTAAGGGTGATCAATGCTCGCGAGGGTTACGGTCTGCCAGTATCTGCATTTAAGGGTCGCGAAGACGGTACTTGGGAGAATGGTACTTCCAACTCCGAGAAGCGTGGTGTAGCAGCTCTTGTACCAGAGTGGAAGATCGAGAACTGTATCCAGTGTAACCAGTGTGCGTACGTATGTCCTCACGCCACTATTCGTCCATTCCTACTTGATGAGGAGGAGGTGAAGAATGCTCCAGAGGGATACGAGACACTCAAGGCAATTGGTAAGCCATTCGCTGGTCTTCAGTTCCGCATGCAGGTAGACGTGCTTGACTGTATGGGTTGTGGCAACTGTGCTGATATCTGCCCAGGTAATAAGAATGGCAAGGCCCTAGAGATGAAGCCTATCGAAAGCCAGCTACCTCTACAGCCACTTTGGGATTACTCTTACAAGAATGTAACCAACAAGGCACACCTAGTAGACGTTAAGGCCAACGTGAAGAACTCTCAATTTGCTAAGCCTCTATTCGAGTTTAGCGGTTCTTGTGCAGGTTGTGGTGAGACTCCTTATGTAAGGCTACTTACTCAGCTATTTGGTACTCGTCAGATGGTAGCCAACGCTACAGGTTGTTCTTCTATCTACTCTGCTTCTTCTCCAAGTACTCCTTACACCACCAACCTATGTGGTCAGGGACCAGCTTGGGCTAACTCTCTATTCGAGGATAATGCAGAGTTTGGTTACGGTATGCACACTGCTGCTCTTAAGCTCCGTGAGCGTCTAGAGCACTACGTGAAGGATATCCTTGACGGTGCTAAGGAGGCTCCAATCAATGTTGAGCTACTACGTGAGTGGTACGACAACCGCGAGGATGCTGATAAGAGCCGTGAGGTCGCTGATAAGATTATCCCAGAGATCCGCAAGAGCAATCACGCAGAGATCCGTACACTTGATGCACTTTCCAATTACTTTGTGAAGCGTAGCCAGTGGATCATCGGTGGTGACGGTTGGGCATACGATATCGGCTTCGGTGGTCTTGACCACGTACTCGCTAGTGGCGAGAATGTCAATGTTCTCATCCTTGATACCGAGGTTTACTCCAATACTGGTGGACAGAGCTCTAAGAGTACTCCTACCGGTGCTATTGCCAAGTTCGCTGCTTCAGGTAAGCGTATCCGCAAGAAGGACCTTGGCCTGATGATGACCACCTACGGTTACATCTATGTAGCACAAGTAGCAATGGGTGCAAACCACGCCCAGACCCTCAAGGCGATCCGCGAGGCTGAGGCATTTGATGGCCCATCTGTAGTGATCGCTTACTCACCATGTATTGAGCACGGACTGAAGGCCGGTATGGGTAAGAGCCAGCGTGAAGAGGAGATGGCAGTAGAGTGCGGTTACTGGCACCTATGGAGATACAATCCTGAGCTCATCAACGAGGGTAAGAATCCATTTAGCCTCGACTCTAAGGAGCCAGATTGGTCGAAGTTCCACGACTTCCTAATGGGTGAGGTGCGTTACAACTCACTTGCTAAGAAGTATCCACAAGAGGCAGAGGAGCTATTCGCAGTAGCTCAGCAAGATGCTCAGCGCAGGTACTACAAGTACAAGCTACGCTCAGAGTTCAATCTTGATGCACCTTATGTAGCTGAGGAGAAGTAATCTCGTTAAGCAACAGACACAATAAGTAAAGGGCTGGTAGAGAATCACTCTCTACCAGCCCTTTTTATATTTGGTACGTGAAGCATTTCTGTTTGATACGTGAAGTATTTTGATTTCATACGAGAAACATTTCTGTTTGGTACGTGAAACATTTACAGCTCGTACAATTGCAGAGGGTAGGGAGTATTAATATAAGCCTGCCGTGCCGTGATCATTGTGGTACCAATGGGGTAAGGACCTCTCCGAGGTCCTTTTTCCTCAGATAATTGCCTCT
Organism: Porphyromonas somerae DSM 23386; assembly: GCF_000372405.1. Lineage (GTDB taxonomy): Bacteria > Bacteroidota > Bacteroidia > Bacteroidales > Porphyromonadaceae > Porphyromonas_A > Porphyromonas_A somerae. Next base: position 22,687 of record NZ_AQVC01000008.1, read on the forward strand.
TTGTGGCGGTATTAAAGCTTATCCTGAGGCTGTCTCAAAGCTCGCCATGGGGAGGTGCATCACTTACCTCTATTGAGCTCCACCACCTCGCCAAGATGGATTGCCATGATCCAGTAGGTATCTGGTCCATCCGCTTTATAGAGCAGGTCCTGCACCGCTTCCCCTCCCTTTTTTATGGCAGCATCATACTTTTCCTCCGTGACACTCTCATCCAGATAGTCAAACCTGAAGATATCCCCCTTATAGGTTCTTTGAGGCATAAAGCAGATGCCCTTGATCCGCACCACCGCCGTATCTCTATTCTTGTTGTAGCCCACGCCCAGCCTTAGGTACTCAAAGTAGCGAGGCACAAAGAGGAATATTCCATCATTATAGGAATCCAACGAGAAGTCAAACTCCTCTCCCAGATTAGGGTTCAGCACTATCTGCTCCTGTGGTGACTCCCTAAGGTCGAGGTATTTGCCCATCACCGTCTCCTTTATCTCACGGTACTCCACCACCTTCTCTCCCGAAGCGATCTTATCAAACCATTGCTGATCAATCGTCAGGTAGAGACTATTATCCTTCGTACACTCCTCGCCACTTGGGATCATCTCATAGTAGTTAGGGCTCTCCAAAAGCTCCTTCGTCGCTTTCAGTTCATCAGTCTGTGGATGCTCAAAAGGCTTTCCATCCCACTCCTTCAGCTTGAAATGCAAATCAAACTCATCCCATAGCTCCTCAATTGATTGCTTCACCCTCTTAAAAGGGGACTTCTCTACTTTTTCACTCATACTCGTTTCTCCTTCTGCTACTTGTTTTACCTTACTTTTCCAAACGTACACAATTATCAGCAATCAATATACCTTTAGGTAGGTATTGTGATAATGCGACTATTTGGGGAGCTTTGCTAATCGGATTTATGAAAAGATAAGATGATGATGGCAGATAAAAGGAAAATAAACTTTGATGCGGTGGAGGAGACGCTTTTAATTCCACTATTGATGAGGTGGAAAGATGCTGAGAGCCCTCACCCAATTCTTGGCGATAGAGTAGCTATTGATATCGCTAATCAAATTGACTTCAACTGGGATAAATATGGTGGCTGGAATAAGATGAGCTACTATGGCTGTCTTGTTCGGGCAGGGTATTGCGATAGCGAAACTGTGAGAATAGCCTTAGAGCACTCACCTGAGTCTATCTTGTTGGTGAATGCTGGTTGTGGGCTTGACACTCGATGGCATCGGACGCTCTCATCCCTCTCAAACTACCCGAGGGTGGATCTAGACCTTAAAGAGGTAATGAATATAAGAAAAGAGGTGGTGCCACCTCTCAATGGGGTTACGAGTGTCACTTCCGACCTTACCTCACCCGATTTTATCGAACAATTAAAAGGCATGACGGCACCTACCACTCATATTGTTTTGGTCATTGAAGGGGTACTTATGTATTTCACCGATGCAGAGATCAGAGAGCTACTGGAGCGACTTTATGCCGCTTTTGGTGAAAGAGTGACTTTGGTGGGTGATTTATTGAATAATACCATTTTGAAGCATCAACAGAAGCACGATACTCTTCGCCACTCACAGGCCGTATTCAGGTCAGGCTATGATAGTATCGCCGAGGTTGAAGCTTTGCACCCCCAGCTGAAGGTGCTTTGCCGTCGCTCAGTGTTGGATATGATGAAACCTCATATATTCATTGCTCGTCTGCTTGCTTTGATACCATCAATGCGTTGGAATACAACGGTATATACTCTTGGTTTTAGGTCGTTATAAGATCAAAACAACTTGATAAAAAAGTATAAATGGGTGTGGATATATAATATATTTGCTATCTTTGCCAAGATTTTTGATGGTACTTAGTGAAGTGCCACCATGCTCCGAAACTCGGAGGCCCATCCTCTGTGATGCCTGTGAAGGGTGTCTTTGGTGGGTTAAGTGGAATTTAGATAGACTTTTATGAGACTAAAAACTATGCTACTTGGTATGCTGGTAACTCTCGTTGCCCTTGGGCTTTTATCAGGGAGAGTGATTTCAGGACGTGCCGATAAGGGGCTCAACCCTGGCGAACAGATACCAAGTATGGTGGTGGATGGCTGTGATCTAGCTGAGACTTTGGCCAATGAGCCTAAGGCGGTGCTAGTCATCTGGTCGGTAGATGATGCTACCTCGAGGGTAGCCAATGCGTGGGCCTGCAATAGTGCCAGCTTGAGAGCTACCGATACACCTATCTACTCTATCTGTCTGGATGGAGATGAGACGACAGCCACCCTCTACGCAAAGATGGACGGTGCCAAGGAAAATGTAGCCCCTATTGGGTTGCAAGGTGAGAAACTACGAGGAGGAACCTCACTATTGGCGAGCCGTGGATCTGGCAAGGTGTACTATACCTCTCATGGTATAGTAGAGAGAGTGATGTCTGCGGAGACACTATTTGACAAAATTCAATAAGAAGAGTGAGGGGCAGGTAGCTACTAGTAGTTACCTGCCCCTCTTCTATTTTGCGGCTTCCCGAATGATATCCATCGGAGTTTTTATGGGTCAGGACCTCCGCAGGAGGTCCGATTTGTTGTAGCCCCCATTCGAGGCTCGCAGAGCCGATGAATGGGGGTAAATAAGGCGACCAAAATCTACGACCCCTTGTGGGTCGGACAACCTATTCTTGGATTGATTTTAACGTTCTAGCTTATATTGTCCGACCCACAAGGGGTCGAATATATATGTGAGCTCTTGCTTACCCCCGGTCGTTCGGGCTACGCCCTCCGACGCGGGGGCTACAACAAATCGGACCTCTGCCGAGGTCCTGAATCCTATTATTCGTCGTCTTCCTCTAGGGAGGCGAGATTTCCTTTTCGTTGTCGCTCCTCTTCAAACTTCGCTTTCATCGTTGGGTTTTGGTAGGTTAGCTTGCGGATGGTAAGTCCCTCCGCCTTGTCGTTGGCGAGCCTCAGATTGTTTTCCGAACCGACTAGTGCCTCACGCACTTTCGTGAGGTGCTGTATGGTCTTATCTATCTCATCAATCGCTTTAGTAAACTTCTCGCTGGCTAGCCGGTAGTTGTATCCAAACTTCTGCTTGAAGTCGCTTAGCTTGTCCTCAAAGTTGGTGATATCTACCGATTGTTGCCTTGCTTGCTCCAATTCCTTCTTGTACTCAATGCTTTTTTGAGAGGTCTGCTGAAGGATGGTGATCATCGGGATAAAAAACTGTGGGCGTATCACGTACATACGCTCGTACTTCGGCGACATATTCACGATGCCCGTATTGTAGAGCTCGCTATCAAGCTCCAGCATAGAGACCAGTACGGCGTACTCGCACCCCTTAGTCTTGCGGTCTTTATCTAGTTTCTCCAGAAAGTCCTCATTCTTGTGCTTGGTAGCGGTGGTCTCATTTTGGTTTTTCATCTCAAACATAATTGAGATATACTCCTGCCCATCATCGGTATAGTCGCGGAATATAAAGTCCCCTTTGGAGCCCGAGGAGGCATCATTATCCTTCTCAAAAGTGGCATTGGGAAAAAGCATACTTATCCGCCCATACTCCGTATAGCAGTGCTGCTCCAGCGTCTCTCCTACCATCTTTGTGGAGAGACGTGCCTTCATATCACGATAGAGCTCCACCTGCTCCTTGAGTAGCCGTACCTCCGTAGCATTCTCCTCACGAAGTCGATTCTCATTATTCATAGCTTCGCTTTTGGCAAGAGCCATCTGATTCTTGAGGTCAGCGATTTCTCGCTCCTTTTCCTGTACCTGATTCTTACTCAGATTCTCGACCTTCAGTAGAGCTACTTGGTGAAGACCATTGGCTTCTGCTAATTCCTTCTCCAATTTCGCGATCTGCTCCTGCTCCTTGGCCACTGCTTTGTTCACCGCATTCTCTTGAGCCACCTCACTACTCTTGAGTTGCTCCTTGAGAGATGAGAGCTCCTGATCCTTTTGCGAAATCATCTGCTCGTAATGGCGAGAGCTTTCCGATTGGGCCGCCTTTTGCTCCGCTTGCCACTGCTTTCGCTGCTCTTCGACCCTCTGCTGTAGGTCCAACTGATATTCAGCAGTCCGCACCTGCTCCACTATAGAGGCATAGTCCGCCTCATCTACGGTAAATGTACTGCCGCACTTAGGGCACTTCAACTCTTTCATACTTGTCTTGGTTAATTTTAGATATCGTAAAGATACCAAATTTCATCACCATCACATAAAAAATAGGTGTGTCGAGATATAGCATCTCAACACACCTATTCTTATAATAAGTGCTCCCCTATGCGAAGAAGTCCTGCTGTTTCCTAGATTTTACTCAGAAACAGTCAGTCTAGCACGTCCCTTAGCACGACGGGCTGCTAGTACACGTCTACCATTTGCGGTAGCCATACGAGCACGGAAGCCGTGCTTATTCTTCTTTTTCCTTACCGAAGGTTGATATGTCCTCTTCATTGCTTTATGTATTTACTTAGTTCTACTGTCAATAAACGTTCGGCAAAGATACTAAAATTATTGCTAACTGCAAATGGTTTTTCCAACCTCTATTAGGAATTACGCGATAGAAAGTTCCGACAATAGGAATTAGATTTGATTGAACGTCAGCCAATATGGGCATAAGAGCACCCGACAGGGTGCCACTCAGATTGCCCCTCCGACACGGGGGCTATCTGAATGGCACCCTGACGGGTGCTTTGTTGGGACCTCTGCCGAGGTCCTTTTTCTATCGGCTTTGGGCTAAGAAGTTGGGTGAAAGAGGGTGGATTGAAATGGCGGAGAAAGTGCTTTTGTAACTACCTGATACACAGAGCTCTATTTGGGGGTCAGTTTAGTTGCAACTAAGCGTTTGCTTAGTTGCAACTCGTCGATCGGTTAGTTGCAACTAAACTTTTGCTTTGATAGGGCACTGATTTTAGAGACTGTTTGAGTCTCCTCTAGTTTGTTGCTTTTCGCCCGTTTTTACCTATCTTGCTACTGGCTGTAGAATAAGGTATCGGTTTTGATATTTATTCAAGTGGTAAAAGCTCTTCTCCCCTCCAAAATGTAATTTTTGAGCGAATCCGCTCAATTTCTTAGGCAATTACTAATTTTTTCTGTATTTTTGAGGGACGGTTGTAAAAGGACTTTTGTAAAGGGTGTACCACAGAAAAAACCACCCCTTTTATTGAAGGTTTCAGGAGGTAGTACGAGCTTGTCTGTCTCTTGGGTTGCAACTTGGATTTTGGACAAATAATACACCTATAATAAATATATCAAGCTATGAGTAAAGGTATTAGTTTATCTCAACTTAAAGAGAAGTTTCACGATGGTATGAGCATCATGGTGGGCGGGTTCCTTGGTAATGGTACCCCCGAGAAGATCATTGACGCACTGGTAGAGAGTGGGGTGAAGGACCTCACAATGATTGTCAATGACACCTCTTATCCCGAGCTAGGGTGCGGACGCCTTATCGCCAATCATCAGGTTAAAGAACTCTATGTATCGCATATCGGCACCAATCCTCACACTGCTGAGCAGATGAATAGTGGCGAGCTGACGATCCACTTCTGTCCACAAGGCTCCCTTGCCGAGCAGATTAGGGCCGGAGGTTGTGGCCTTGGTGGCGTATTGACCACTACCGGCCTCGGTACTATTGTAGCCGATGGTAAGGAAAAGGTGACGGTAGATGGTGTTGAATACCTCCTTGAGAAGCCACTAAGAGCCGAATTTGCCTTTATCAAAGGGAGTATCGGTGACGAGATGGGCAATCTAGTTTACAAGGGAACTACTCAAAACTTCCAACCCCTTATGGCAATGGCTGCGGATACTGTAGTAGCTGAGATTGAGCATAAGGTACCTACGGGTGAGATTGCTCCTGAGGCTATTCATACTTCAGGCATTTTGGTTGATTATATTATTGAATAAAGTAGAATATTTAGATATATGGAGAATAATAATCTAAAGTCAATGATCCGCCTCCGCATGAGTAGCGGTGATGCACACTATGGAGGTAACTTAGTGGATGGAGCACGTATGCTACAACTATTTGGCGATGTGGCTACCGAGTTGCTCATTATGAATGATGGTGATGAGGGCCTTTTTGTGGCTTATGACAATGTAGAGTTCAAGGCACCTGTCCATGCTGGTGACTATATTGAGGCTGTTGGGGAGATTGTGAGTGCAGGTAACTCCTCTCGCAAGATGGTCTTTGAGGCACGCAAGGTGATCAGCCCTCGTACAGATATCAGTGCTTCGGCTGCCGATGTGCTGGAGGAGCCTATTGTGGTTTGTAGAGCTAGTGGTACTTGTGTGGTGCCCAAGAACTGTCAACGCAAAGGAAAGTAAGCTATTATGGATAAACTGATCATTACTGCTGCAATCTGTGGTGCTGAAGTGACTAAGGAGCACAATCCTGCGGTCCCTTATACCGTTGAGGAGATGGTGCGCGAAGCCAAGAGTGCTTATGATGCTGGTGCTGCTGTGCTTCACGTGCATGTACGGGAGGATGATGGTACCCCTACTCAGAGCAAGGCTCGCTACAAGGAGGTGATGGATGCTATCTTGCGTGAATTGCCCGATGTTATCATTATCCCCTCTACGGGAGGTGCTGTGGGTATGTCGGCTGAGGAACGCCTGCAACCTACCGAGCTGATGCCTGAGATGGCTACTTTGGATTGTGGTACCGTGAACTTCGGTGATGAGGTATTTGAGAATACCCTACCAATGATGAGGGCTTTTGGTAAGCGGATGCTCGAGAATAATATCAAGCCAGAGTATGAGTGCTTTGATATGGGACACCTTGAGGCAGCCCTTCAGATGGCTCGCCGTGGTGAGGCTCCCGGGCACCCCATGCAGTTTAACTTTGTGCTAGGAGTCCCAGGTGCTTCATCGGCCTCTGTTTCCAACCTTTTGTGGCTCGTCAATGCTCTTCCTGAAGGGTCTACTTGGACCGCTACAGGGATTGGACGCCATGAGTTTACACTCGCAGCACATGCGATCGCTATGGGCGGCCATGTGCGTGTGGGCTTTGAGGATAACCTCTACCTCTCTAAGGGGGTATTGGCGAAGTCCAATGGCGAGTTGGTAGCAAAGGTGGTACGGATTGCCAAGGAGCTGGGTCGTGAGATTGCTACCTCTGATGAGGCACGTGAGATCCTTTCACTCCCACCTCGTAAGTGATTCTCTAGACACACTCATATAAAGAATAATAGAATAGACATTAATATATATATATGGCTCAGAAACCAGGAAATAGATATGGCACCCATAGGGTGATTTCACCTAAAGGGGTATTGCCACAGCCTGCCGACAAGGTGGACAATAATATGGATGAGATCTTCGATAATGAGATCCTCATCGATGTGAAGACACTTAATATAGACTCTGCAAGCTTTACCCAGATCTCCAAGCAAGCTGGAGGAGATAAGGATAAGATTGCCGAGATCATGATGGATATTGTGGAGAAGCAGGGGAAGCATCGCAATCCTGTCACTGGCTCTGGTGGTATGCTACTCGGAGTGGTGGAGAAGATCGGTGATGCCCTCAAGGGTAAGATCGACCTGAAGGAAGGGGACAAGGTGGCAACACTTGTTTCGCTTTCGCTCACTCCACTAAGGATAGATAAGATCAAGGAGATCCGCCCTGAGATTGACCAGGTGGATATCGATGGTAAGGCGATTCTCTTTGAGAGTGGTATCTATGCCAAGATTCCAGATGATCTACCAGAGAATCTGGTGCTTTCGGCTCTTGACGTAGCTGGGGCACCTGCTCAGGTGGCTAAGCTAGTGAAGCCAGGGGATACGGTTACGATCATCGGAGCAGGTGGTAAGAGTGGTATGCTCTGCTGCTATGAGGCGAAGAAGCGTGCTGGTGTCACTGGTAAGGTGATCGGCATTGATTACTCTCAAGAGAGTGTGGATAGACTAAAGCGTCTCGGCTTCTGTGACGAGGTCTTCTCGGCCGATGCTACGCAACCTATACCTGTAATGGAGAAGGTGGAGAAGCTGACCAATGGTAAGATGAGTGATATCACCATCAATAATGTCAATATCCCTGATACCGAGATGACGAGTATCCTCTGTACCAAGGGGGATGGTATTGTCTACTTCTTCTCTATGGCAACGAGCTTCACCAAGGCAGCCCTTGGTGCTGAAGGGGTAGGAAGTCAGGTGACCATGATGGTGGGCAATGGCTATACCGCTGGTCATGCCGAGATTACTCTGCAGGAGTTTAGAGAGTGTGAACCACTAAGAAAGCTATTTACTGAGCTTTACGCATAACAATGAAACTGTGGTGGAGAGAGATAAGGCAGACTGCTATTGCCCTATCTCTCTGCCCACAAATAAAGAATAACGACCGAAAATACTATTTATGAATAAAAGTAGAAGAGACTACTACTTCCCTAATGTGACCGATGAGGAGTGGAATGACTGGCACTGGCAGCTCAAAAACCGAATTGAAACGGTAGAGGATCTGCAGAAGTATGTAGCACTAACGGAGGAGGAGCTAGAGGGAGTACGCAGTACGCTAAAGCAGCTCCGTATGGCCATTACCCCTTATTATATAAGCCTAATCAATCCCGACGACCCTAATGACCCAGTTCGCAAACAGGCAGTGCCTACTGCTAAGGAGCTGGTGGTAAGTCCTGAGGATCAGCTCGACCCTCTGAGCGAGGACGAGGACTCTCCAGTACCAGGGCTCACCCACAGATATCCTGATAGGGTGCTATTCCTGATTACTGATATGTGTGCAATGTATTGCCGTCACTGCACTCGCCGTCGTTTTGCTGGGCATAAGGATGCCTCTGCTCCTAGAGAGCGCATTGATAGAGCCCTTGAGTATATTGAGCAGGCTACAGAGGTACGTGATGTGCTTCTCTCGGGTGGCGACGCTCTGATGGTAGGGGATAAGATGCTAGAGTATATCCTACAGAGGCTAAGGGCTATTCCACACGTGGAGATTATCCGCTTTGGTTCGCGTGCTCCTGTAGTATTGCCACAGCGTATCACTCCTGAGCTGGTACAGATGCTTTCTAAGTATCACCCTGTATGGCTCAATACCCACTTCAATCACCCTAATGAGATTACCGAGGAGTCGAAGCTAGCTTGTGAGCGTCTTGCCAATGCTGGTATCCCTCTGGGTAATCAATCGGTGCTTTTGCGTGGTATCAATGACTGCCCTAGCATTATGAAGCACTTGGTGCATGAGTTGGTAAAGATTAGGGTGCGTCCTTATTATATATATGTGTGCGACCTTTCACAAGGTATTAGCCACTTCCGTACTCCAGTATCCAAGGGTATTGAGATCATTGAGGCCTTGAGAGGACATACTTCGGGCTACTGTGTACCTACCTTTGTGGTGGATGCTCCTGGTGGCGGTGGTAAGATTCCAGTGATGCCTAATTACATTATCTCTCAGTCGCCTCGCCGTGTGGTGCTCCGCAATTATGAGGGAGTGATTACCACTTATACGGAGCCCGAGGGGTACCAAGAGGGTACTTGCAACTGTGAGGAGTGTAATGATACTTGCGACGGAGTAGCTTCACTCCTTGCCGGTAATCATCTATCGCTATCTCCTACTCACTTGGCACGTAAGGAGCGTACCAAGAGGATTAGAGAGCAGAATAAGGATAAGTAACTCACGTGGGTGAGGCGGTCTCTTGTCAATATTCCTGGTATGCCATTTATCAAAAAACTACTAGCACTCAGTAGCCTTTCGATCGTAGGGACGGCCAAGAATACTGGCAAGACTGCCACACTCAATTATGTACTGCAGCGGATAGCCTCTCAAGCACCTGATAAGGTGGTAGGACTTACCTCTATAGGGCTAGAGGGGGAGCGACGCGACCAAGTGACACAGACGGAGAAGCCCGAGATTACACTCTCTAAGGGGACTCTATTTGTCACGGCGGAGCACTACTATCGGCAGAAACAGCTCTCGGCGGAGGTGCTGGGAGTGGAGCGAGTTTATACCACTTCTACTGGGCGTCTGATATATGCTCGTGCGAGAGGTGAGGGCAAGGTGCTGATTGCTGGCCCACCCACCACTCAAGGACTACGAAAGGTGGTGGAGGTGATGCAACGAGATGGTGCCGACCTATCGATTATCGATGGGGCACTCTCTCGGAAGTCACTCGCTTCTCCTGCAGTAGCTGATGGGCTGATACTTGCTACGGGTGCGGCCTTTTCGGCACAGCCAGAGCGACTGATACAGCTCACCAAGGAACTGGTGCAGCAGATAGAGTTGCCGGAGCTTTCGGATCGTCTACTAGCGAGTAGACTTGAGGAGGTGACTCATGGGATACGCCTGGTGGTAGGTGATGAGGTGCTCGACCCTGGCTATGCGTCGGCACTCCTTTCCCAATTTTGGGAGGATGGTCGGTGGCAATTACTGGAGGGACTGGTATTTGTCTCTGGGGCGGTGCACGACAATCTCTTAGAGCGTATTCGGCAGTCTAAGGGGTGTCGGGGGCTGATTGTCCGCGACTTTACGAGGCTTTTTGTCTCGGGGCAGGCGGTGAGGAGCCTTCTGGCGAGTGGCAAAAAGCTCTATACCCTTCGGCGGGCAGAGTTGGTGGCGGTGACCTTTAACCCTGTTGCTCCGACAGGATTTAGGATGCCTTCGGAGGAGATGTGTGAGCGACTGAGTGAGGCACTTGAGGTGCCAGTGTATGATATAATGAGATGTAGTGATGAGATTTCGTGAGGCACTAGACCATATCAAGGGGCTGAGGTATGTGCTGGAGGAAATGACCTTTTCCTCTAGCATAGGTCGCTTGGCTCTATTGGATAGCTATTGGCTCACGAGTCGCGAGGAGATTGAAGAGGCACTCGATGAAGTGGCTAAGTTCGTCGGCTACATACAGTCTTCTGAGGGGATTCCACTCTTGCAGCTACAGCTTGAGGAGGTGGTGAATATCTCTGGCTCCATTGAGGTGCTAAGGGCTACGGGTGCTATCTGTAGCGATGTAGACCTCTTTGAGATTAAGAAGCTAGCTCTGATTGATGAAAAGATTGCTCAGTTACAAGCCCATTATCACTACCAATTGACCGAACGACCTTCGCTGAAGGGGGTGCTATCGGTGCTTGACCCACGCGAAGAACGATTGCCTAGCTTTTATCTAGATAATTATTTTGATGCACGGCTCAAGGAGATAAGAGAAGCGATTGAGCGGACAAAGGAGGAGACCCCTTTGGCGGAGCTCAATGCCCAACTCTCGCAGTGTGAGGAGGAGGTGAGGGCTAGGTTAACTGAGGAGTTGGCCCCTTTTGCTGACTCGCTAGAGATGGTATTAAAGGCACTGGCACACGATACGGCTATTTTGGCAAAGGCTGATTGGGCAGTGAGGTATCGGGCGTGTCGGCCAAAGCCTATCTCCTCTGGTACCACTCATTTGGAGGAGTTGGTGAATCCCGAGGTGGCAGATCAGGTAAGGAGGAGTGGAGGACGCTTTCAGCCGGTTTCAATAGAGTTTGAAGAGGAGCCGACCTTGATCTCGGGTGCCAATATGGGTGGTAAGAGTGTGCTTTTGCACTCGGTAGCACTGGCACAGGGGATGATGCAGTTTGGCATGTATGTCTTGGCGAAGTCTGCTACCATGGTGGTGGTAGAGCATCTTCTTTATTCAGCCGGTGATGGCGAGGATATGCGATTGGGGCTCTCTTCGTTTGGAGCAGAGATGATTCGGCTCAATGGTATCATCCAGGCGGTGAAGAGTGGGCAAAAGGTCCTTGCGATTATTGACGAACCCGCTCGTACTACCAATCCTGAAGAGGGGTATGCCCTTGTCTCTGGACTTGTGAAGTTACTAGAGCAGTATGGGGCTATGGCACTGATCACTACTCACTATAGCGGAGTGCCCTCGCAAGGAAGGCGGTGGAGAGTGCGGGGATTTGTGGAGGGACGTGATATGCACGGCGTAGAGGTGGCACATCTCGCTGAGCTGATGGATTATAGTTTGGTGCCAGATAGTCAGGTGTCTGTGCCGAGAGAGGCCTTTAGGATTGCTCGACTACTTGGGGTGGATGAGGAGTTTTTGGACTTAAGCAACAACTGTTTTAGGACGATCGAATGAATATGAAAAGTAAGGTGGGAATTGACTTCTCAAAGGTGGAGCAAGCACGTGGGGCAGCACGAGCTATTGCTGAGGATGTACAGACCTTTGTAGATGAATATACGACGGTAGCCGTAGAACGCACCCTTTGTCGCTTTGTAGGGATAGATGGTGTAGATGGAAATCAAGTGCCGCTTCCCAATGTGGTGGTGGAGCATCTAGTGGAGGAGAATGCACTCTCCAATGGAGCTCTATTCTATCTAGCATCCGCGATGGTTGCTACGGGAAAGGAGCCTCAGGAGATAGCTGAGGAGGTGTCGGATGGTAAGATAAAGCTGACACAGTTTCCAGCAGCCTCAGAGCAGGAGGTGGCTGATATACTCGCCCCATATATTAAGGCAGGTATGGAGCGAATTGCAGCAAGGAGAGCCAGAAGGGAAAAGTTTATCAAGGAGGTGGGCGAAGGACCACAACCTTATCTCTATGTGATTGTTGCGACTGGTAATATCTATGAGGACGTGGTGCAGGCACAGGCGGCAGCTCGCCAAGGTGCCGATATCATTGCGGTGATTCGTACCACGGGGCAAAGCCTTCTCGACTATGTCCCCTACGGAGCTACTACTGAGGGATTTGGCGGTACCTATGCGACGCAAGAAAACTTCCGCATTATGCGAAAAGCCCTTGATGAAGTGGGTGAGGAGGTAGGACGCTATATCCGACTCTGTAACTACTGCTCGGGTCTTTGTATGCCTGAGATTGCTATTATGGGTGCTTTTGAAGGACTCGATGTGATGCTCAATGATGCCCTTTATGGCATTCTATTTAGGGATATCAATATGAAGCGAACCATCGTGGACCAGTACACTAGTCGTGTGATCAATGGTTTCGCTGGGGTGATTATCAATACCGGTGAGGATAACTACCTCACCACTGCCGATGCTCTTGAGGAGGCACATACGGTATTGGCTTCCGACTTTATCAACGAGCAATTTGCCCTCAAGGCGGGTATCCCAGAAGAGCAGATGGGACTCGGCCACGCCTTTGAGATGGATCCTGCCGTGGAAAATGGCTTCCTCTATGAATTGGCACAGGCTCAAATGACGAGGGAGATCTTCCCTAAGGCACCATTGAAGTATATGCCACCTACAAAGTTTATGACCGGTAATATCTTTAGAGGTCATATCCAAGATGCTCTATTCAATATGATCGGTATCTGGACACACCAAGGGTTGCAACTTCTCGGTATGCCTACCGAGGCGATACACACCCCATTTATGAGCGACCGATATCTCTCAATTGAGAACGCTCGCTATATCTTCAACAACATGAAGTCCATCGGCGACGATGTGGAGTTTAAGGAGAATGGTATCATGCAGACCCGTGCCAAGAATGTGCTTGAGAAGGCATTGACACTATTGCAGGATATCCAGGAGGAGGGTCTCTTTATTGCCCTTTCAAAGGGTATCTTTGCGGATATCAAGCGACCACAAGATGGTGGTAAAGGTCTGGATGGCGTTAAGTGCAAAGGGGAGCGCTACTACAACCCTATTTTGGAACTAATGAAAGACAATAAGATTGCGGGCAAGTTATGAGTGGAGGACTATATTCAACCGAAGATAAAAGTTTTGATAGGACATTAGACCTATCCAAGGTGAAGCCTTATGGCGACACCATGAACGATGGCAAGGTACAGCTGAGTTTTACCCTTCCTGTACCTAAGGGTGCCGAGGCCGAGGAGGCAGCTAAGTTGCTCCTCAAGGAGATGGGCTTCCAAAATCCTATGGTGGTCTTTTCGAAAGAGCTCACCGAGGGCTACACCTTTTTCAATTGCTATGGTAGCTGTACCCATACGGTAGATTATAGCAATATCTATGTGCCCAAGGTGGAGTCGACCACCATGTCGATGGAGGAGACCGACGACTATATCCGTACCCACTTGGGCAAGCCTATCAAAGTGCTAGGAGCCAGTACCGGTACCGATGCACATACCGTAGGTATCGATGCGATCATGAATATGAAAGGCTTCGCTGGGCATTACGGTCTAGAGCGCTATGATATGATCGAGGCACGCAATCTGGGTAGCCAGGTGCCCAATGATGAGTTTTTGGCTAAGGCGATTGAGTTTGGTGCCAATGCTCTGCTCATCTCCCAGACAGTGACGCAAAAGGATGTTCATATTCAAAACCTCACCGAGCTGATAGAGATGATCGAGGCGGAGGGACTTCGCGACAAGATGATCGTCTGTTGCGGTGGTCCTCGTATCACCCACGAGCTTGCCAAGGAACTAGGCTATGATGCCGGATTTGGTGCCAATACTTATGCCGATGACGTCGCTTCGTTTATCGCACAAGAGATGGTACGGCGTCAGGAGCTACAAAACTGAAAACAAGATAAATACAAATACTATAAAGACTAAGATTATGGCATTAGACAAACAACAAGTCAGAGAAGTCATCGCAAAGAGAGTTGCTCTCGAATTAAAGGATGGTGACGTGGTCAATCTCGGTATCGGGCTGCCCACAATGGTTCCTTCCTTCTTGCCACAAGGCGTACATGTGATGCTACAGAGTGAAAATGGAATGATCGGCCTCGGAGCTACTCCCGAAGCAGGTCAGGAAGACCCCGATTGGATCAATGCAGGTGGTGGTGCCATCACTACTGTGCCGGGTGCGGCTACATTCGATAGCGCCACCTCCTTCGGTATTATTCGCGGAGGTCACGTGGACGTTAGCGTACTAGGTGCCTTGGAAGTAGATGAAGAGGGCGACCTCGCCAATTGGATTATCCCAGGTAAGCGTGCCCCTGGTATGGGTGGTGCTATGGACCTACTCGTAGGTACCAAAAAGGTGATCCTCGCTATGGAGCACACCGCCAAGGGCAATCCTAAGATCCTGAAGAAGTGCCGCCTACCACTTACTGCCAAGGGACAGGTAGATATGATCGTCACCGAGATGTGCGTGATTGAGGTGCGTAAGGGCAAAGGTCTTTGGGTCACCGAGATATACGATGGCGTGAGTCGTGAAGAGATACAAGCTGCAACAGAGGCTGAGCTTCATTTCGACGAAAACGTACAGCCAATGAAGCAATAAAGATAGAGTCCATAAATAATAATATAGACAATACTGATTATGAATTTCAATTACACACCTCAGGAAGAACTCTTCTTGCAGATGATTAGAGAGTTTGCAGAGAAAGAGGTAAAGCCTCTAGCTGCAGAGATAGATGAAGAGGAGCGCTTCCCCATCGAGACCGTGGAGAAGATGAGCAAGCTCGGCCTTATGGGTATCACCATCCCAAAGGAGTACGGTGGAGCTGGAGCTACCAACCAGATCTACACCATGGCGGTAGAAGAGCTCAGTCGCGTTTGCGCTACCACTGGCGTAGTGGTATCAGCTCATAGCTCACTCTGCTGCGACCCAATTATGTTCTTTGGTACCCCCGAGCAGAAGGAGCGTTACCTACCACGCCTCGCATCGGGTGAGTGGATTGGTGCCTTCGGACTTACCGAGCCCAATGCCGGTACCGACGCAGCTGGTCAGCAGACCTTCGCTGTAGAGGAGGAAGACCACTACGTACTCAATGGCAATAAGATCTTCATCACCAATGCCGAGTATGCCCACGTCTACATCATCTTCGCCATGACCGATAAGAGCCTTGGCAATAAGGGCATCTCTGCCTTTATCGTGGAGAAAGACTTCCCTGGCTTCTCAGTAGGAAAGAAGGAGCTCAAGATGGGTATCCGTGGCTCAGCTACTTGCGAGCTGATTATGGAGAATTGCATCGTGCCAAAGGAGAATCTCCTCGGTAAGGTAGGTCAAGGCTTCAAAGTAGCTATGAAGACCCTCGATGGTGGTCGTATCGGTATCGCTTCACAGGCTCTTGGTATTGCCCGTGGTGCTATGGAGGAGACCGTGAAGTACACCAAAGAGCGTAAGCAGTTTGGTCGCAGTATCGCAAAGTTCCAGAATACCCAATTCCAGTTGGCCGACCTCGAGGCACGCATCGAGTGCGCGTCGCTACTTGTTCGTAAAGCAGCGTGGTGCAAAGACAACGGCCAGCCCTACACCGTTCCTGCCGCTCGTGCCAAGCTCTATTGTGCCGAGACAGCAATGGAGATGACCAATAAGGCCGTCCAATTCCACGGCGGATACGGCTACACCCGTGAGTATCCAGTGGAGCGAATGATGCGCGATGCCAAGATTACCGAGATCTACGAGGGTACCAGTGAGGTACAGCGTATGGTGATTGCAGCCAATCTACTGAAGTAAAAACGAGTAAATACATTCCTGAAATATGAAGATTTTAGTTTGCATAAAGCAAGTTCCAGATACCACTGAGATCAAGCTTGATCCAGTCAAGGGTACCCTCATCCGTACCGGTGTACCAAGTATTATGAATCCCGATGATAAGGGTGCTCTCGAGCAGGCACTACAGTTCAAAGATCGCTTCGGTGCCGAGGTTGATGTCATCACCATGGGACCTCCTCAGGCCAAGGCTGTTCTTTACGAGGCTTTTGGTATGGGTTGCGACAAAGGCTTCCTCATCACCGACCGCAAGTTTGGTGGTGCCGATACCCTTGCTACCAGCTACACCATCTCCCAAGCCATCAAGTCGCTAGAGCCTTATGATGTGATCCTTGCAGGTCGTCAGGCCATCGATGGTGACACCGCACAGGTAGGTCCACAGATTGCCGAGCAGCTCGACCTCCCACAGATCACCTACGTAGAGCATGTTGATTATGATGGTAAGAAGACCCTCACCGTCAAGAAAAACCTTGAGGACGGTCACGAATACCTAGAGGTAGACCTCCCCTGCATGCTCACCTTCTTGGCATCGGCGTACCAGCCACGCTACATGAATGTCTCCGACATCATGACCGCCTTTGACAAAGAGATTGTAGAGCTCAACTTCGGCTCCTTCCCAGTTGATGAGACTCGCCTAGGGCTCAAGGGATCGCCTACCAACGTGAACAAGTCCTTTACCAAGGGTGCCAAGGCCATGGGTACACTCCACGAAGAGCTGACCCCAGAGGAGGCTGCCGATATCATCTTAGAAAAACTGCAAGAGAAATTTATTATTTAAGAAGCGACTATGGAACAATATAAAGGTATACTAGTATTTGCAGAGCAGCGCAATGGCATCGTTCAGAATGTTGCCTTTGAGTTGCTTGGAAAAGCCCGCGACCTTGCCGATTCAATCAACGAGCAGGTAACAGCAGTACTCCTCGGTAAGGGGGTAGAGCCACTCTCAGAGCAGCTCATCCATGCTGGTGCCGATAGAGTGCTGGTGGTAGATCACAACCTCCTCAAGGATTATATCACAGAGCCCTATGCCGAGGCCATCTGCCATATCGTCCACACCTACAAGCCCGAGATCGTACTTCTAGGTGCTACCACTATTGGTCGCGACCTTGGTCCAAGACTTTCGTCAAGGCTTCACACCGGTCTTACTGCCGATTGTACTTCACTCGATATCAATGAGGAACGCAATCTGCTCATGACCCGTCCAGCCTTCGGAGGTAACCTTATGGCTACCATCATCTGTAAGAACAGCCGACCACAGATGTCTACCGTTCGTCCAGGCGTGATGCGCCGTAAGCCAAGCGATGCCAGTCGTAAGGGTGTGGTAGAAAAGGTAGAGGTGCCCTTTGATATTGAGAAGTGCCAGAGAGTTCGCCTGATCCGTAAAGAGACAGAGACCAAGACACTCATTGATATCACCGAGGCCAACGTACTTGTCTCAGGTGGCCGTGGCGTAGGTACTGGCAATGGCTTCAGCAAGCTACAAGAGCTGGCCGAGACCCTCAATGCCGAAGTCTCCTCTTCACGTGCTATGGTTGATGCTGGTATCATCGGTCACGAGCGTCAGGTAGGTCAGACCGGTAAGACCGTTCGCCCTGACCTCTACCTAGCCCTTGGTATCTCAGGAGCTATTCAGCACTTGGCTGGTATGGAGGAGAGTGAGTACATCATCGCCGTTAATAAAGATAAGTTCGCACCTATCTTCCAAGTAGCCGACCTCGGCGTGGTAGGCGACCTCCACAAGATCGTCCCTATCCTTACTCAGAAACTCCAAGCTCTCCAAGATAAGGAGCGTTGAGATGATGGAGTATCAGACCATTAAAGTGGATGGTAATGGGGCAATCACCACCATTACCATCCACCGTCCCGAGGCCCTCAATGCACTCTCTACCCGAGTGCTCGAGGAGCTCGGCGATGCTCTCAATCATCTAGCCCCCTCCACCCGCGTGCTCATCGTCACTGGGGCGGGTCGAAGTTTTGTCGCTGGTGCCGATATCAGCGAGATGTCGCACTTCACCCCCGAGGAGGCACTCACCTTCGGTCAGCGTGGTGCCAAAGTCTTTCGCCAGCTAGAGCTCCTTCCCATCCCTGTGATTGCCGCTGTCAACGGCTTTGCACTTGGCGGAGGGTGCGAACTCGCTATGGCGTGCGACTTCCGTATCGCCTCCGAAAAGGCCAAGTTCGGTCAGCCCGAAGTGGGGCTCGGCATCCCTCCCGGCTTCAGTGGTACCCAAAGGCTACCACGCCTAGTAGGTGCCGGAGTGGCGAGTGAATTGATCTTCACCGCCCGCATCATTCCAGCCGATGAGGCTCTTCGAATAGGGCTCGTCAATAGAGTGGTAGCACCCGAAGAGCTTCTACCCACGGTCCAAGCGATTGCCGAGGAGATCGCCGCTAAGTCACCCCACGCCGTTGCCCTCTCCAAGATGGCGATCCAGCGTGGTCTGCAAGCCGATATTGATACCGCCATCGCCATCGAAAACCACCTCTTTAGCAACGCCTTTGCCTCTCCCGAGCAAAAGGAGGGGATGAGTGCCTTCCTAGAGAAGCGGACCCCAAAGTTTTAGATTCCAAAACCAATAATAAACAACAAGATATTATGAAAATCGTAGTACTCGGAAATGGCACCATGGGTGCTGGCATAGCACAGACTATGGCACAGAAGTCTCTAGAAGTGACTATGAAAGGTCGCTCTACAGAGTCACTAGGCAGAGCTATGGCTCGTATGGAGAAGGGGCTCAATCGTCAGGTAGATAAAGGACGTATGACCGCAGAGGATCGCGACGCTATCCTCGCTCGCATCACCACCACTACCGACTTTGAGCAGGTCAAGGATGCCGACCTCGTGATTGAGGCAGTGAGCGAAGAGATGGAGGTGAAGAAAGAGATCCTCACCCACCTCTGCTCTATCCTACAGCCCGAGGCGATCATCGCCACCAATACCTCCTCTCTCTCTATCACCGAGCTAGCAGCGGCTACCAAGCGACCAGAGAAGGTGATCGGTATGCACTTCTTCAACCCCGTACCAGTGATGAAATTGGTAGAGGTGATCACTGGCCAGCTCACTAGCGAAGCCACCCTCACCACCGTGCTACAGCTTTGTGAGCAGCTCGGCAAGGTGGCAGTGAAGGTCAATGAAGCCCCTGGATTTGTAGTCAATCGTATCCTGATCCCTATGATCAATGAGGCGATCGGTGAATATGCCGATGGTGTCGCTACCGTAGAGGAGATCGATACCGCTATGAAGTTGGGTGCCAACCACCCAATGGGACCACTCGAGCTGGGCGACTTCATCGGGCTCGATGTATGCCTTGCTATTATGGAGGTGCTCTTCAATGAGTATGGCGATCCTAAGTACCGCCCTCATACCCTACTTCGCAAGATGGTTCGTGCCAACCTCCTCGGCCGTAAGACCGGTAGAGGCTTCTACGACTACAGCAAGTAACCCTTATCTTACGATACCCACATCGGATGGTGGAGTGGCTCATGAGCTACTTCACCATCTTTTTTTGCCGATTGTTACTTTAGGAGTCCATGAACCGTACAAAATTTTCTGTTCTGAGAAGCCAAAAGTTTAGTTGCAACTAAGCAATCGGTTAGTTGCAACTAAACTTTTGCTGAGATGCAACTAACCGATTGCTTAGTTGCATCTCAGTTGACGGTTTTATATGTTGTTGGATATCAAGGGATTCTGAAGGGCGGTTTTGGTGCTTTGAAACCTGCTCTATTTTGTAGTATTGAACCCCTTATAAGCAGGTGAAATAGGCGTGAAGCAGATTTAAGAACTAAAGTTTTGCTAAAGTCCTAATAGGTGGGGGTTAGAGGGTGTAGAGGTGGAGCAACTGGGGGGCAACGGCGTCGATGCCGAAGGAGCAGACGGTGTCGGCAATCTGCTTTCTATCTTTTGGAGTGGGTGTGTGTGTCACGGCACGAGCCATGGCAGTGGTGTCGTATGGCTGAATGAGCTGACCATTGCCACTCTCCGGGCGAATGATATCGGGGATCCCACCTACGCCAAAGGCGATGGCAGGGGTACCACAAGCGATGCCTTCCACAAGTGTTTGCCCAAGCGTCTCGTATCTTGAGGTGGAGAGGATGGTGGAGGCCGTTTGGTAGAGCTTTACCAGCTCCTCTCCCTCGGCTCGGGGAATATGTCGGTAGGGGATTGGTATCTGCTCTAGTAGAGACTTATCCTTGATTTGCCCCACCAAAGTGATGCTTGCACTGCTTGCCCACTCTTCGGAGAGTGCCTTTGCTTCTCGGAGCATTTGCACTAATAAATCGGGTCCTTTCACGGGATCATCAATGCGTGAGGCAACGAGTAAGAGGCTGCTTTCTTGCTTTTTCGTAGCCGAATCTGGGCAAAACCGCTTCAGGTCTATCGGATTGTGTAGCACCGTGATCGCACTCTTACTAAAGAGGGGCGACGCATCGGCCGCTTTTGCCACCGCATTACTCACAGCCACGAGGTGTATTTGCTCAAGCGAAAGATCCTTTTTCGCCTGAAAGAGCCTACTCGAATGGTCCTGCTTGCTTTTGCTACCCATAAGCGGACAACTTCCACATCCCTCGGTGAATCTTTGGCAAAAAGAGGTCTCGCCATTTGCTCCGATAGAGTAGGGGATATGGCAACCGCCCGTGAGTGGCCAGAAGTCGTGGAGGGTCCAGAAAAACCGTTTCCCTTTTATGGAGAGCAATTCTGCCAGACCTTTGACGGATAGAAACCCTTGCTGTACCCAATGAATATGAACCACCTCCGCCCACGCCACCCATGGGTGGTGGGCAATATCAAGACCGTATCGGGCAGTGGAGAAGCGAAAGAGGTTTTTGCGTTGGTAGCCGACAGCACGGAGCGTATCTAGGAGGTCGGCAAGGAAACTGACCCGATGTTGCCACCCAAACTCTGTGATGGTGAGCATCCGCACCTCCATCCCTGCCTGTGAGAGGAGTGCCATTGTCCGCTGGCACGCCACTGCAGCACCACCGCCACTCGGGTAGGTATTGAGGAGAAGAATCTTCATCAGTCTATTATCCGAAAACCAATGCCTTGTGCTGCCTCTGCCCATTCCCCCATCTCACATCTCCGGAGCTGGTACTCCGAGGGCTCATAGGGGTAGTGGTATTCTCGCCGAAGGGTTTCAAACTCTTGGGATCGCTCCCTAAGGGTACGATCCACTCCTCTGATGCCAAAGGTTTGTAAGAGTGCCTCCCATAGAGGTTGGTCACTAGAGAGATGTAGTAGGGGAGCGCTCAAGGGGGTTGGGTAGAGTGGCTCCAAGCTACTGAGCTTTAGTCCGAAGTGCTCCAAACCATGCTCTATGCATGTCCGTGCACCATTGGCCTTACCCTGAGCAGAGAAGCCAGCGATGTGCGGTGTGGCTAGCCAAGTCTGCTTCAGTAGCTCTTGCGAGATATTGGGCTCCCCCTCCCAGCAGTCCATCACTAGGTCTGTGATTTTGCCTTCACGCAAACCCCTCAGTAGGGCCGAGGTGTCGGTCACTGCGCCACGACAAGCATTCATGATGATCGGTTTCCTTTGGAGTAGATCTACCAACCTATCATCTAGTAGGTGCACCGTCCGATCCTCCCCCTCCTTAATAAGTGGCACGTGAAAAGCGATGATATCGGCCCTCGTGGCTATCTCTTGGAGTGAGACAAAGCCTGCCGACCCCTCTGCCCTTGCCCGTGGAGGGTCATTGAGAAGCACCTTCATCCCCAGCGCCCGGGCATTTCGTGCCACCCTACGCCCTACGTTGCCCACCCCTACAATTCCTATCACCTTGCCACGAGGATCCCACCCACACTCCACCGCCCTAAGGGCTATGGCAGTGGCAAAGTACTGCGCCACCGCTTCGGCATTACAGCCGGGGGCATTGTACCAGGTGATGCCCGCCTGGTGGCAGAAGTGGGTATCGATGTGGTCAAAACCGATCGTCGCCGAGGTGATCAGCTGCACCCGAGAGTGCTCCAGAAGCGCTCGACCGCACTTCGTGGTACTCCGAATAATCAGCCAATCCGTCTCCTTCACTGCCTCCGGGGCAAACTCCTCCGAGGGGAGATAGGTCACCTTCCCCAGCTCTTCCGCCACTCCCTGAATGTAGGGCACCGAGCTCTCTGCTACTATCTTAAGCCGTTTCATACGCTTTCTCCGCGCCTCCCCCTTCCTCTCCCCAAAGGTACCATTTTATTCCGATCCCCACGCCTTCCTTTACCAATCAATATACCTAGTATAGGGGAGAATAGAGTTACTGGAATTTATTACCTTTGCAATAAACAATAACAATTCGTTTAATTAATAAAATATGATTAGAAGTGTGTCGTGGCGTTATATGCCAATCCTCCTTATTCTGATGCTTCTATTGCCGGCTAATGTGTGGGCACAATCTAAGAATCATCTAAGCGGGACGGTTTACGAAATCTCAAATGGTGTCAAGGAGCCTCTCCCTGGAGCTACGGTTTCGATTCCCGCTTATGGAATGGGTGCGATAACCTCTGTAGATGGTGCATATCATATCAAGGAAGTGCCTTCGGGTAAGGTGCGACTAACGGTTTCCTTTATTGGCAAAGTGACCATTGATACCCTTCTTGTGGTGAGTGGTGATCAGCGGCTCGACTTTGTGATGCGAGATGAGGATTTTAGGTTAAAGGAAGTGGTGGTGACTGCACAGTCCAGTAAGGCGGGGCAATCCACATCATCCAAAATCTCCACAATGGCAATGGAGCACCTACAAGCGGTGAGCCTTTCTGATTTAATGTCGCTCTTGCCTGGGGGTATTTCTACTAATCCTTCCCTTTCTACTGCAAGCCAGGTGACTATTCGCTCGGCAGGTGGAGATGATAATATCAATGCTTTGGGAACGGCCATTGTGCAGGATGGAGCTCCTATCTCCAATAATGCCAATCTACAGGTGATGAATCCTTCTGTAAGAGGAGGCACCTCGACTTTATCGGGTGGCGCTTCTCCAGCGGGTGGCTTTGATACTCGTCTGCTCTCTCTGGAGAGTGTGGAGTCGGTAGAGGTGGTACGAGGTGTCCCCTCTGTATCTCATGGCGACCTTACCTCAGGCGCTGTCTTGATTACCTCCAAGGCGGGTCGGGCCCCTTTAGTGATCAAGGCACGTACTAATCCCAATCTTTACCACTTCTCTGCTCACAAGGGCTTTTCTTTTGATAAGAATGGAGGATCCCTCAATGTGAGTGGCGAATATGCGAGGAATACTAGCTCGCCAATCTCTTCGTACAATTACTTTACTAGGGCGGTTGGTAAGCTTCTCTATTCGAATACATTCTTTGATGGCAAATGGCGTACCAATACCTCTCTGGATTTATGGTACGGACGCGATAAGCGAGATCGCAACCCTGATGATGCCGCAAATGAGCTGGAGTCGGATGGCCGCAACCTGAGATTTGCAATGAATAGCAATGGTACTATTAACATTGACAAGGGGTGGCTGAAGAATATTAAGTATGTGGTGTCGGGCAGTTATTATGATAAGTATAGCTTCCTTACCCAGCTCTATACTTCTGCAACGGCTCCATATTCTATGACTGATGTTGATGGTGCCGTTATTGCCAATCAGCCAGGTAGGGTGCTCTACGATGTTTCGGGAAAGCCACTGACCAAGTATGATGGGGTAGATCCGACTCACTATGCTCATTACCTCCCCTCTAATTACAAAGGTCGCTATGACCTATATGGGCGTGAGCTTAGTTTTTTCTCTAGCGCAACGGCAACATTTTTCGGTAAGTTAGGAGCTACTAATCACCGGATATTATTGGGCTTCAATTATTCAGTCGATGGCAATATTGGACGTGGAAAGGAGTTCTCACCAGAGTTCCCTCCATTTCGTAATATTGCAGCCCATAATGCTACATTTCGCCCTCGTCCCTATCGTGAGATCCCTTTTGTGCACGAGCTGGGTCTCTTTGCTGAGGAAAACTTTAGTTGGAAGATAGCCGGTCGTCACCTCGTGAATTGGCAGGCGGGTCTTCGCTGGGATCAAATATCCCTCGTGGGTGGAAAGCTCTCCCCACGTACCAATCTCTCTATTGAGATAGTCCCCAATTGGCTCTATGTAAGAGGTGCCTATGGAGTAACAGCCAAAATGCCTACACTCCTCTATCTCTATCCCGAGCGTGCTTACTTTGAATATATTAATATAAATGAGATGGCTAGCAACCTTGAGGATAAAGCTTTTATGACTACTACCCGAGTATTTGATACCCAAAATAAATCGCTAGAGATTGCTACAAATCGTAAAGCCGAGGTGGGCATTGACCTTAAGACACCTATTGGAAAATTGATGGTAACTGCCTATGATGAGCGTATGGATAATGGGTATACGCTTACTCCAAAGCACCAGCCAGTTATTTACAATGAGTATAAGCGTGTGGCGGGGGCCGATGGCCCACGTTTTGAGCTCTCTGCCTCTAATCCCGTGCTTGCTACCTACTACAGCCCATCTAACCACTTGACTTCTTACCGTAGGGGACTGGAGTGGGACTTGACACTTAAGCGCATTGATGCTATCCGCACTACAATTTCGCTGTCAGGTGCATGGGCTTGGTCCAAAAACTTTAATAATGGTTATGAGTACTATGATGGTAGAAGTAGTGAAGCGGGAGCACACCGTACCCATACCGCACTCTATGAAAAAGGGATGGAAAAGCATATCTATGAACAGGTGACTAGCTCTATCAGAGCTACACATAACATCCCAGAGCTTGGCCTTGTACTGACCCTCACTGCAGAGGCTATATGGCGTGAATTGGATCGCTACCAGATGGGTAACGATACCATCCCGGTTGCCTATATCTCTAAGGTAGATGGTAAGATATATCCTTTTGATGTGTCACGTGCAAAGGAGCCTGAGTTTTCATCTCTTTTGAGAAATAGAGATGATAGTATGTATATTGATGAGCTATTTCCACCTCTCTATAATTTCAACTTCAACCTTACCAAGGAGATTGGCGACTTTATGCGGCTTTCTTTCTTTGCGAATAATATGTTTAGAAGCTATCCGAGGGTGGAGTCGAAGCGACGACCAGGTACATTTTATAGTCGAAATAAAGCCTTTTTCTACGGTATTGAGTTGACAATTATTATCAAGTAAAAGTATAGTATGATGAATGCCAAATATACTCATCACCCCTTTGGGTGGCTGTCATTGATAGCCCTCTTAATGCTCTCTTCTATGGGGTGTAACTCCTTTGAACAAGCTAGAAACACTGAGTTAGTGCAGCCTATTTCGGTGACTATTGTGGCGAATACTGCTATCCCCGACTTTGATTCGGCATCAGGTGCAAAGGTGGAGCTGATCAATGAATATGAGCAGGTGGCTTATTCTTATCCATTGACGGGTCATGAGACCAAAGTATCGGGAGTGCTACCTGGAATTTACTCTATCAATATCTCTGGTGAGACGGTAGGGGCTGATGGTGAAGTCTCTTACCCCAATGGTAGCCTACTCAACTATCCCCTTCTGCAAGATGGGTCACGTGTAGAGCTAGAGGTGTTGAACGGACGTTTGAGTCCCCTTGTGTTCAAGGAAATATACTACTGTGGTTCACCCAAGCGGTATTTCAGAGACCAGTTCTATGAGATATATAATAATTCAGATGAGGTCTGCTTCCTTGACGGTCTCTACTTCTGTGTCCTTTATCCAGGTACTGCGACTACAAAGTTGCCTATATGGCCTAAGGAGGATGCTGGAAAGTATCTATATACCGATCGCGTTTGGCGCTTTCCAGGCACAGGCGAGGAGTATCCACTGAAGCCAGGTGAGAGCTGTGTTATTTCCCAGTTCGCCGCCAATCACCAGCTAAGCATTTACAATCCTAATTCTCCTATTGATGGCAGCAGCTCGGAGTTTGAATTCAATATGTTTAATAAGAAATTCCCAGATCAGCCGGCGTATGATATGATCCACATCTTTAATGATGGCAAGGAGTCAATGGGACGTGTGCCGCAGTACTTGACTACTGTTTTCGGAGGTGCGTATGTGCTCTTCAAGGTGCCAAAAGGAGAGAGTTACGACCCAGTCAATGACTTGTCACTACAAGCCAAAGACCTGAGCAATAAGCGCAACACAATCTATGCCAAGATACCTGTAGAGTATGTGTTAGATGGCGTTGAGGCAGTGGATAATGAAACAAAGATCAATGCTAAGCGTATGCCGAGCTTTATAGATGCGGGGATTACCTATGTCGGTAATACCTACATCGGGCTGGGTGTGGCTCGAAAGAAAGTAGGGCATCGGCCCGATGGTACCCCTCTCTTGCAAGATACCAATAATAGCACCAATGACTTTGATAGAGGTGTTACACCGATGCTTCGGAGATATGGAGCAAAAATGCCAGCATGGAACCATTCACTAAAAAAGAACTAGTAAAATGAGCTACAATCATAAGCGATATCAATTATTGTGCCTACTTCTATTCCTATCGTGTGCCAATGCCCTTATAGCTCAAGAGGTTAATAGCCTCTCTTCATTGGATAAGTTGAAGGGCGAGCAGCTATCTGCCATGCATAATAATGCAGCAGGGATGGCACTAGAGAATGCTCAAAGGTATACCGTTGTGGGCTTGTCAGGAGCATTGCAAAAGGGCGACTACCACAGAGCAATGGAGGGCAAAAAGCTGTACGACCTTTCGGCAATGGCAGAGGGGGCCGTGCAATTGAATGGTTACCACCTTTGGGGAAGGTTTCAGTACGATAGAGAGATCGCCAAAGAGGTGGGATACAATGCTTCACTGATTCGGCCCTATCGTGACCTCCCATACTTTGTGGCCGATGAAAATCATAGTGATTGGAGAAATCAACTCTATCAGCTAGAGTTCAAGGCAGGTACTCCTGTATATCATCGCCTCCTATCTTTTGGGCTAGCAGCTGGCTATTCGGCGGAGCAGGGTGCCAAGCAACGGGATGTGAGATCACATAATAATGCGATGTCCCTCTATTTACAGCCATCACTCCTACTCTTTTTCAATAAGGAAACACAGCTTTCACTCCTCCTAAAGTATGCGTCGTACAAAGAGGAGAGCCGGATGCAAAACATCAATATATATGTGGAGCAACCCTATTATGAGATGTTCGGAATGGGGGGTGCTACGGCACGTATCGGTTCTGGGCGGGTCACTAATTACATCCGAAATACTGTGGGTGGTGAGTTGCAGTACAATATTGATACTGATTGGCGCACTATGTTTTATCTTGGTTTTGAGAGCTCTGTAGAAGATGCAGAGATTAGCTTTACCGTCCCTCAGCGTACCGGTTCTCTCCTTGCAGATGCCTCTTTCGCGGGCCTCACTCTACAGAGCAAGGGGAGCCCGTCACAGCATACTCTCTCTCTGCGTTACGATGTGAGTAAGCACAAAGGAATACAGTACATCGTAAAGTATGATAATACAGAAGCCTTTAAAGGCTATATTGAGCTGTCTCGTAGCGGTAGGTATTTGAAGCACCGCAATCACTTAGAGGCTTCCTATCAATGGTCGTGGAATAGTCAGCACCCCTACGAGTGGTTGTTGGGATTGAATGGAGCGGTTACTCAAACTTCGGAGCAGTATATTTTACCACACTCGGAGTATGGGTATTCAATGGCATCAATTATGGGAGAGGTGCGCAAGGTATTTGTATTTGATAGACCCTCTACACCCACTCTCGACCTCTCCTTTACTGGTGGTCGTCTTTGGGCATTCGACTCTAATATAGAGCTCAATGGGCAGTATGTCAATTCATTTGTGGCTGAGCATATCACTCTGCCCGACTATCACTATATGGTGGCGGACCTGTGGAAGGGGGCTCTTTCTATCTCCTATGCTCAAAAGCCAGTATCCTCTAGCCGTGCAATGCTATACCTCAAGGCAAGATTGGGGTATTCTCACCCATTGAATTCAAGTCTAGGTCACCGTACCTCTGCACTTTGTTCTTTGGGCTGTTTTTTCTAACACTTATAACACCTACAACATGAAGTACAATAGAATATTATTGGGCATAACCGCCCTATTGATTAGTGCACTATCACTTATGGCACAGGTGGTGGAGACCCCTAGGGTGGTCACTCCCACTTCATTTGCCATTGTGATAGATAGTAAGAGCTATGCTAACGCCAAGGCAGCAGTTGATGCCTATCGAGATGTGGTGGAGCAAGATGGGCTTGGCACCTATCTCCTTATTCATGACTGGAGTAGCCCTGATGAGATCAGAGCACTTCTCCAACAGCTTCATCAAGACCCCTCCTCTCCACTTGAGGGGTGTGTCTTGATCGGGGATATACCTGTAGCGATGATCCGAGATGCTCATCATCTCACATCGGCATTCAAGATGGATCCCAATAGGTATCCTTGGGAGCGCTCAAGTGTGCCCAGTGATCGTTTCTATGATTGCTTTGGGCTAAAGTTTGTCCCACTGCCGTATGATGGGGCAAAACCGGGTCTCTTTTTCTACTCCCTTTCGAGCGAAGGGGCACAAAGGATAGAGGCCGATATCTATTCGGCACGTATCCGACCCTATGATAGAGAGGGTGAGACGAAGTACCAGTCATTGACGAAGTATCTACAAAAGGTGGTGAGGGAGCGAACTAACCACTCTCGGAATAAGCTTGACCACCTTACTATGGCTCGTGGCCATGGCTACAACTCGGAGTCTAAGCAAGCGTGGGCAGGAGAGCAAATCGCACTAAGGGAGCAACTGGAGGGTGTGTTTCTGCCCACTGGGCGCTTTAAGGCCATCGACTATGATGATAAGTTCCCCGCAAAGTACTACTACCTAACCGAGGTGCAGCAGCCTGATCTCGATGTGATGCTCTTTCATCATCACGGAGCCCCCCAAAATCAATACATCAATGGATATCGAGAGGGGAGCAGTGTGGATATCTCTAAGGAGAATATAATGCTATTTGCACGTGCTAGAGCTAGGCGACTAAGGAAAGGGGAGACTCCTGATGAAGCGATTCAGAGGGTTGCCAAGGAGCTAGATATCCCCATCTCTTGGATCAGTGATACCTTTACTCCCGAGAAGGAAGCAGCCGACTCTCTATTCAATAGAAGCCTAGATATCTATATTGATGACCTCCGTGCCATTGCGCCAGCGGCGAGATTTGTGATGCTCGATGCATGCTATAACGGATCATTTCATCTTGATGAAAACGTTTCGGCAGAATATATCTTTAATGAAGGAACTACTCTTGCAGTCCAAGCCAATTCGGTCAACGTGATCCAAGATAAGTGGCCAGATGAGCTACTTGGGCTCCTCGCAAATGGGATGCGGTTGGGCTCGTGGCATCAGCAGGTAATGTACCTTGAAACCCACCTTATCGGTGACCCAACCTTTAGGTTCGTATCGGATAGCCAGCTAGTGCCAAGTAACCTTAGCCAGCAATTGGTGCTAAGAGCTAGGGATGCCAATTACTGGTTGCAACAGCTACGTGTGCCATCGGGAGATTTGCAGGCTTTGGCACTCAAGATGCTATACCGAATGGATTACCCACAAGTGTCGGATCTGCTCCTCAATGCCTATCGTACCTCAAATAGTCTGATTGTACGGACAGAAGCACTGAAGTTATTGAGTGAGATAAATGATGCCAACTTCGTGGAGGTGCTCAAGGAGGGGGTGCATGATAGCTACGAACTTATTCGGAGGATGAGCGTTGAGCTTTTAGGAAAGAATGGTTCGGACGCATTGGCTCCAGCGCTAGTAGAAAGTTTGTTGCAGGATAGCCACTGTAAGCGAATCGTATTCAAGCAGAGCGGTGCTCTCAAAATGATGGATGGTAATAGGCTCTCTCAAGAGCTTCGTAGCATCGTGGCACGCACACCTATATATCCTACAAGTCAGGTGGAGAAGCTACTCTCTGATATGCAGGCAGCTGAGAGTGCACGGGAGCGTCTTCTACAGGAGCTATTGCCTCAGAGCAAGGATGCGAAGTCTGTGAAAGAACAGCTATTTGCGATACGTAGCTGCCGTAACTCTCCAGATGCGAGGGTAGCTGAAGCCTTGATCAAGATTGCTCTTGACGCCTCCAATAGCGAGACGGTGAGAGTAGCTAGTATTGAGGCACTAGGCTGGTATAATTATTCGTGCAAAGCTGCAGAAATCAAAGAGCACCTTTCTACCTTGCTGGGTGATTCTTCACAGCTCGTTTCGCGCGAGGCGGCAAAGAGTATCAAGCGGCTCTCTCCTCGTTAAGTACTTTGCTGTATCCTAATAGTTATGATCCCTTGTGGCGACACTTTTGTCCTGCCACAAGGGACCATACTTATTTCGGTTGCTACCACTTTCCACAAGATAGGATCCTAACAGTGGGGTGTAGACCTCTGGCGTTTTAGGAAAGGCTGGATGGGGTTGCGGAGGGTAGGGTAATCTTTGGTAGATTTGCAAGGGGGAGCTATTGATATTGGTGAGTGAGGAGATGTGGAAGCTATTTAGTTGTATTTTACTGGGGGTGGTATGTGGTTGGCTCTTGAGGAGGAGACGGATTAGGGGACTTAGCACTGCTTTGATGGTGGTGATCTGTCTGCTACTCTTTGTGCTGGGGCTGGAGGTGGCACACTCGCAGAGTGAGATGGCCAATATACTGGTGGTGGTAGGGATTGCTCTGGTGGTAGCTTTGTGCTCTACTGCAGGTAGTGTACTGATGGCGTGGCTCTTTGGGCGTCCTAAAAAGGATCGGGAGGTATGAAGTCCAATCTTATATTGCTCGGTTCCTTTCTCCTCGGGCTCGCCTTGGGGGGCATTGATTTAGTTCCTACTGCTATTGTGGAGTCGGACTTGGGGAATTATCTGCTCTATCTGCTCCTGTTTTTAGTTGGCTTGAGTGTGGGAAATGATCGTGATACGATCAGGGGATTTAGGCAGCTATCTCCTCGTCTACTGGTGTTGCCTTTTCTGACAATCATTGGAAGTATGTGTGGTGGGGTAGTGGCTGCTTTGCTCCTTGGGCAATCGCTCTATGAGATGCTGGCGGTATCGCAAGGGTTGGCTTACTACTCTCTTTCGAGTATCCTTATTACGGAGAAGCTGGGGATTACGCTAGGTGCTATTGCCCTCTTTTCCAATGTGTTTCGTGAGCTCTTGACACTCCTTTTGGCTCCGCTCTTGGTAAAATACCTCGGTCCTCTTGCCCCTATTGCTGCTGGCGGGGCCACGACGATGGATGTGACACTTCCAGCCATTCTCAACGCCTCGGGTAAGGAGTACTTGGTGCCTGCCATTTACCATGGCTTTGTCTGTGACTTTAGTGTGCCGATCTTGGTGACACTCTTCATTGAACTAGCTTTAGGATAAAAATAAAGGCGTACCTGGAGACCCAGATACGCCTTATATATATGTGTTAAGTGTGCTTCCGCTTAGGGAATGATGCAGTAGTTGGTGGCAAGTCCGCCTTCGGAAGTTTCTTTGTAGAGACTTGGGAGGTCGTGCCCTGTCTGCTTCATCACTTCTACCACTTGGTCGAAGGTAACTCGGTGGAACCCGTCGGAGAAGGCGGAGAAGGTATTGCTATCCAATGCACGGGCGGCAGCAAAAGCATTGCGCTCGATGCAAGGGATTTGCACCAAACCACAGATGGGGTCGCAGGTGAGACCTAAGTGATGCTCAAGCGCCATCTCGGCTGCATACTCTATCTGATTGAGGCTCCCTCCGAAAAGTTGGTTGGCGGCAGCTGCTGCCATAGCACACGCTACACCCACCTCACCTTGGCAACCCACTTCGGCACCAGAGATGGAGGCATTGGTACGGGCAAGGTTGCCAATCAGTCCGGCTGTGGCAAGAGCTCGGTGGATCATACGATCGGGAAACTCACGGGAGGTCTGTAGATGGTAGAGTACCGCTGGTACCACACCCGACGAACCGCAGGTGGGGGCGGTGGCGACCACGTGACCGGAGGCGTTTTCCTCCGAAACGGCGAGTGCGTATGAGTAAACTAGTCCACGGCTACTGACATTACTCTTATAGCCTTTGGCGCGAATCAGGTACTCGCCAGCTTTGCGACGCAGGTTGAGCCCTCCTGGAAGTACTCCATCGGATTCTAGCCCTCTTTGGACAGCCTCTCTCATCACTTGCCATACTTCGGCAATGTGATCCCATACGGAGGGATCGTCGTACCGCTCCACATACTCCCAAAAGTTAATCCGATGCTGCTGGCAGTAGACCATAATATCTGTGAGGGTGTGGTGAGGGTAGATCTCATCATGGCGGCTCTCATCAAAGCTCTCATTGGCCAATGAGCCACCGCCGATACTGTAGACTTTCCACTCGTCGAGTACCTTATCACTCTCATCGAGTGCCTCAAAGAGCATTCCATTGGTGTGGAACTCTGGCACAATCGTGGGCTCCCAAAGGATCTTAGTCGGTGCTAGTGGCTCTAGCACATCGAGGATCGCTACATCGGTCATGTGCCCCTTTCCAGTGGCGGCAAGAGAGCCGTAGAGGGTGACTCTAAAACGGCTGGGAAGGCTACCCTCAAATCGCTTGGCAAACATCTCTGCTGCTCGCCTTGGTGCCATAGTATGGCTACTCGATGGCCCGTGTCCTATCTTATATATTGTTTTTATTGTCTCCATATTGTCTTTATAAACCGCTTCTTCGTATGCGAAAACTTCCTGCAAAGGTACCACTTTTTGTTGTGACTTCCTATTCGCTTTTTCTGTCAGGTTGGGAGGAGGAGAACTCCAAGATATTCGCGGGTGGTGATTTGGTAGATTTAGCAATTGTTATTATCTTTGCCGTATGAAGGTGCTTTGGTGGTTATTCGACCATTAAGGTTAAAAGGGAAACAGGTGAAAGTCCTGTACAGTCCCGCTGCTGTAAGTCTTACCAAACGCTCTAGCGTAAACCACTGTGAGAGTAGTCTCTTATGGGAAGGAGCTGGAGACGGAGACAAGTCAGAAAACCTGCCTTCAATGTGCATTTTGTATCTCTCTCGAGGGTTGGAGAGGTGCCACAGAACGACTTAGTCTAGTCAATTCCCTTTCTTTGACCGCAACACGAAGAGGGCTAAGATTGCTGATGTGGTGATTTGATCAGGAAGATGAGCGTGAATCTGTGAAGCTTCACGACATTGATATGCACAGCAATGGAGCAGCAGAGAGTGTACACTTCTGCCTTTAGTGTCCACTCAAGCCACTCTTGGAAGTGGATGTCGTGGTTTTGCAATCATCGCCTCGCATCCACTTCCTTTTTATTTGCCCATTTCCTTTTATTGGGTAGATGTCATTCAACCACACGATTTTCTCAAGTGTGGGTGTGAGATGTTTTACAAGAAAAGTAGAGGCGGCTTAGGGCAATAGCTTAATCTTCCGAGTCCCCTTGCTTAATGGCGATGCGGAGCTTTGCACTACGTGCACGAGGATTGAGGGCGATCTCCTCTTGGGAGGGGAGGATGGGCTTGGCTTGTAGTGGTTTGAGGGGGGTGATGGGAGCACCAAAGGTGTCTGTTTGGCGGATACCCTCAATATTTCCAGTGCGGAAGAAGTGCTTAACGGGTCGGTCCTCGAGTGAGTGATAGGTGATGACCACAAATCGCCTCTCTGGTGCTAGCAGCTGGCAGCCATCGCTGAGTAACTGGTGGAGTGCCCCTATCTCATCATTGACAGCGATTCGGAGAGCTTGGAATAGCTTGGCTAGCGACTGCTTATCTCTCTCTGGCACTACTGGTGCCACTGCGGTGAGTAATTCTCCAATAGTAGAGAGCTGCCCACGCTCCGAGGCCTCTTTGAGAAGTGTAGCGATACGGTAGCTCCCCTTGAGCTCGCCATAGGTGGCGAGGAGAGCCCCAAGCTGGTCGCGATCAAGGGCGGTGATCAGCTCTGCAGCGGTTTGCCCCCCTTTGCTATTCATTCGCATATCAAGGGGACCATCGAAGCGAAAGGAGAATCCCCTTTGCTCATCATCTAGGTGGTGGCTAGAGAGCCCAAGGTCGGCTAAGATGCCATCTACTTGCTCAATACCGTAGAAGTCCATAAAGTGGCGGAGGTGGCGGAAGTTGGTGCGGACGAAAGTAAAGCGTGGATCCTCAATGTGGCACTCGCGGGCTGCATCGGGGTCGCGGTCTAGTCCGAAGAGATGCCCCTTTGGGGAGAGTGCCTCTAGGATGCGACGTGAGTGTCCACCGCCACCAAAGGTACAGTCAATGTAGATACCATTGGGGTCGGTGACTAATGCCTGGACGCTCTCCTCGCACAGCACTGGGACATGGTACCCTTCCGCCCGTATCACCTCTTCGCTCTTCATCGACCTATAATCTCCATAAGGGTGGGGAAAAATCCAACCCTCTCACCATATAACTCTAGTACACGGGTCACGAGTGGGTCTTCAACTAGCTCAAACCCCTCAAGTAATGCGGGGGAAGTGAGTTCAAATTGGAGGGCAACAGAGATACCATCCTCCACCGGAGTAGGGATCCTGAGTAGCTTGGCTGCACTCCAGCCCTCTCGCTCCGACCAAGCGGGGAAAAGGCGGTGCTCCACGTAGTAGAGTAGGTCGCCACTACAACTACGATCACCGCTAATAGTCACATTATATAGATATCCTTTCATAGCCCAAAGGTACCAAAAAAAGCACAATCCCAACTCGCTAGTAACCTCCAAATAGGAATCACAAGCGATATACTGCTCGACACAATAGAGAGTGAAAGTGGAGGACTATTCTCCCTGTACCTTACCACCAAAAAAACAAGGCCCGAGAGGAGCAAAAGTTGAGATGCAACTAAGCGATCGACGAGATGCAACAAAGCAAATGCTTAGTTGCAACTAAACAATCGCTTAGTTGCATCTCAATTTTGCCTTTTATAGTTCGCTGTATTTCAGCAAGTTGCAAAGGTGCTTTTTTGACTTTTTAATGCGCCACATTATTGGTTATTCGTCCGATTTAGGGTTGGGGCGCGTGAGCTGTCTTTCTATTTTTTTGTGTGTCTCTTGGACTGGTATAGAGAGACTGTCGGCTAGAAAAGGGTCGAAGGAGCGTTGTGTGGGTTCTTTCTCCTTAATTTTGGTTATATTTGTATTCTAAAAGTATCATTATGGGAATAGATAAAGCACTTAAGGTGGGGGATAGGGTCCGATTTATGGATGCCACTGGTGGTGGTGTGGTGCGTAGAGTACTCCGCAGTAGTGGGGTAGTCTATGTAGAGGATGAGAGTGGCTTTGAGGTGCCGGTGCTTCAGTCTGAAGTGCTGAAGGTGGAGGGACCAGAGACTAGTTTGTCGTCGAAAGAGAGTCCACTTCCTTCGCCTAATAAAGCGACCTCACAGCCAGAGATTCGCCCTACAGTGAAACGCAGTAGCGACTCAGAGGGGGAGCGACTGAATGTATCGCTCTGCTACCTTCCTGAGGAGGGAGGCCAGATAGGGCGGTGTCGCTATGAGGTTTACCTGGTGAATGACTCCAACTACGACCTCTTTGTAGCCTATAGCTCGGGTCGCGGAGCAGAGCAGGAGCTGAGGTATAGCGGGGTGGTACCCTTTGATAGCAGTGAAGAGCTGGAGAGCTTCGACCCTTTGGAGCTACCAGAGCGTAGTCGGACAACGGTGCAGCTACTTGCCTTTAAGGAGGGTGGTATCGCCTACCAACCTAAGCAGGCGATGAGCTTTGAGCTGAAGATAGATGGTGCTCGATTTTTGAAGGAGGGTGCCTTCGTGGAGAGCCCTTACTTTGATGATGGGGCGATCACCTTTGAGCTAGTAAAGCAGGATCAGCCACTGGTGACTAAAAAGGTGGAGGCAGAGCAATTGGCTAGCGAGATGATGCGGGCTAAAGTGCAATTGGATAGCCCTAAGAGAAGAGCTAGAAAAGGTGTCGCTAGCCACAAGGGGGAGCCTCTGGTGGTAGACCTCCACATTAATGAATTGGTGGATAGTACCCTTGGCATGGAGCCTAAGGATATGCTTGAGATACAGCTTGAGAAGGTGGAGGAGGTACTCCGTAGCCGACGCAAGCCTAATCACGTGGGGGAGAAGGTAATCTTTATCCACGGTAAGGGTGAGGGGGTGCTGAGGAAAGCGGTGTGGGACTTAATCCATCGGAAGTTTCCTCGCCACGATTTGCAGGATGCCTCTTTCCAAGAGTATGGCTTTGGTGCCACTCAGGTAACTATTAGATAAGAAATTGATTCAATATATATTATGGGTGTAGAGATAGAGCGTAAGTTTTTACTCAAGACGGGAGCGTCACTTCCGGAGAGTGACGAAGTGCTAAATATTCAGCAGTCTTATGTGGCAAAAGGGGAGGGTGGAGAAGGCGCCTCGGTGCGGGTCCGTTTGGTCAATATGGAGGAGGCTTTTCTAACCATCAAGCAAGCTTCTAGGGAAAACCTAGCGGTGCGGAGTGAATTTGAGTACCCTATCCCTGTGGAGGACGCTTTGGAGATTATGGAGCTGAGCCCTTTTACAAAGGTGGTGAAGCAACGTCATATCATCGTGATCGGTGAAAACAAGTGGGAGGTGGACTTTTTCCTCGAGGAAAATGAAGGCTTGATCGTAGCGGAGTTGGAGCTCCCATCGGTGGATACTGAGGTGGAGCTGCCGGAGTGGGTCGGTGAAGAAGTGACGAACGACAAGAGATACCTCAATAACTACCTAGCAGTACACCCCTATAGTACATGGAATAACTAATCTAAAATATAAAGTGACTATTATGAAGAGAAGATACTTACTTGCTTTGCTCGCTATGGTGCTAGTGGCACCATGGGCAGTGGCAGATGGAGGAATGTGGATGCTGCAATTTTTGAAGCAGCAAAACCTAAAGCGGATGCAGGAGATGGGCTTGAAGCTATCGGCTGAGGAGATCTATAATCCTGGTCGGGGGGCTTTGGGCGATGCCGTGGTGCAATTTGGCGGTGGCTGTACGGGGGAGATTGTCTCGAGCCAAGGTCTGGTCTTTACCAACCATCACTGTGGTTATGGTGAGATTCAGAGCCATAGTTCGGTAGAGGCCAACTATCTCCGCGATGGCTTTTATGCGCCTACCCTCAGGGATGAGCTCCCCAATCCGGGGCTGAATGTGACGATTGTGGAGGAGATTGTTGATGCTACGGACTATCTCAGTCAGTATTTGGAGAAGGTAGGGGAGCAGGACCCTCTCGTGTATATGCGTCGTGGCTATCTGCGTAAGGTGGCCGAGCAGTGGTATGTGGAGAATAGAGGAGCACTCACAGCAGGGGTGACCTTGGATATGGCTCCTTTTTATGAGGGCAATAGGTATTATCTCTTTGTGAAGAAGCAGTACTCGGATATCCGCTTAGTGGCAGCACCACCTAGCTGTATCGGTAAGTTTGGTGCCGACACAGACAATTGGGAGTGGCCTAGACACTCGGGTGACTTTTCGGTCTTCCGAATCTACACGGCACCCGATGGTTCGCCAGCAGAGTATTCTGCAGATAATGTACCTCTAAAGCCTAAGTATTACCTCAAGGTGAGTGGCAAGGGGGTAGAGGAGGGAGACTTCGTGATGATGATGGGCTTCCCAGGCACTACCAATCACTTCTACACGCCTAGCGAGGTGCGGGAGCGTCTGGAGGTGGATAACCAGATCCGAATTGACCTTCGCAAGGTGCGCCAAGAGGCAATGTGGGAGGAGATGATGAAGGATGAGGCGGTCAATATCCAATATGCTGCAAAGTATCAAGGTTCGACCAACGCTTATAAGAATGCGATTGGCACCAGTTGGGCAGCACGTAAGAAGAACTTCGAGGCGGTGAAGCAGGAGATGGTGGATCGCCTCCTTGCCTACAGTAAGCGGCAGAATAAGCCTGAGTATGCCGAGGCGGTTGCTAAGATAGAGGCGATGGTGAAGGAGCGGGCTACGCTCCGGGCACTCGCCAAGATCTATGAGGAGGGGCTCTGGAGAGCGGTGGAGACGGCTAAGGCTCCGCTGATCAAAAGTGATGAGGAGTTGAAACAACTTCGTGACCCACAAGCGGCCGCTAAATGGTACGATGAGGTGATCCTCGGCTACTTTGATAAGGACTACAATAAGGAGGTAGATCGCAAGGTGACCGCTGCGATGTTTGAGGCGGTGCTGAAGTACATTGACCGTGTGACGGAGGGGCAAGAGCTATCGATTCAATTGCAAACCCCTTTTACTATCCGAAGCTTGATGGAAAGTAAGGACTTGGGTGCTATCTTTGATGAATCGATCTATTTTGATAAGGCGAAGATGGTGGAGGTACTGAGCTCTGAAGGGGGTGAGGTGGCCTATGCGTTAGACCCTGTCACTTTACTCGCTTTCTCAGTGCGTGAGGATATGAAGACTATCTCCAAAGCACTTTCGGAGTATGACCGTGACTTTGCTCTAGCTCGCCGTACCTTGCTACAGGGAATGCTGGAGATGGATGGGGAGATGAACCTTTGGCCTGATGCCAATCTTACACTCCGCTACACCTTTGGTCAGATCAAGGGTTATGTGCCTAGGGACAATGTCTATTATGGCGCTCAGACCACTATGGATGGAATTATGGAGAAGTGGGATGACGAAAGCCCTGAATTTTATCTCCTCCCTAAGGTGGTGGATATCTACCGTAATAAGGACTTCGGGCGCTGGGCTCTGCCAAATGGTAAGATGCCTGTGAATATTGTGGCAACTACTCATACTACCGGTGGAAACTCGGGTTCGCCTTTGGTGAATGGTAAGGGTGAGCTTGTGGGCATCAACTTCGACCGTAACTGGGAGGGCGTTGGTGGTGATATCGAGTATCTGCCCGATTATCAGCGGAGTATTATCCTAGATGTGAGATATCTACTGATGATATTGGATAAATATCTAGGGGCTGATAGACTGATGAATGAGTTGGATATCGTTGAGTAAAAAGTGGATTTATGAATAGAAGTCTACTAAAAGCACTGCTGCTCTTTTGCTGCATCCTGACTTTGTCGGGGTGTCGCAAGGAGGAGCAGTGCCAATCTATTCGCATCGTACATACCACTGATGTGCATGGTCGCCTATTTCCATACGACTTGGTCAATGACCAGCCTAGCGAAGGAAGCTATGCACGGGTTGCTGCCTATGTGCAGGAACTAAAGGAGAGCAATCAGGAAGTGTTGCTCCTCGATGCAGGAGATATCCTACAGGGCCAGCCTACAGCCTACTACTATAATTATATTGATACGGTGGGAGTGCATCCGTTGGCTACCTTTTTCAATCAGTATGGGTATGATGCCATTACGATGGGTAACCACGACATAGAGACGGGGCATAGCGTTTACGATAAGTTTGTGACTCAGCTCAATATCCCTGCACTTGGTGCCAATGTGCTGAGGGAGGAGAGTGAGGAGCCCTACTTCCAGCCTTTTGTGATCGTCAATAAGGGTGGACGAAGGATTGCGGTGATCGGAACCACTACACCTAGTCTTACTGACAACCTGCCGGCTCACCTTTGGAGCGGAATGAAGCTGACCGATCAGGTGGAGACGGTTCGTAAGTATGTAGACGAGATAAAGGCATCGAAGCCCGATATGATTGTGGCTTTGATCCACAGTGGTAGTGGAAATAGAGACGGTGCTTACTACCCCAAAGCAGAGCATGTGGGCTATCAGATGGCACGTGAGGTGCCAGAGCTAGACTTAATCCTTTTGGGGCATGATCATAAAGAGTTGCTAGACTCAGTAGTACATCAGAATGGAAAGGTGACTTACCTCCTTAATCCTGGTAGTGATGCCATGAGTGTAAGTGATACTGAGGTATTCTTCTGTAAGCAATCTAATGGCGCTAGTTCTATTAAGATCACACCTAAGATTGTCTCTCTTAAGGAGGTAGAGCCCGACCCTTCCTTTATGGCGAGCTTCGCAAAAGAGCGTGAGGCGGTTGATGCATTTATTTCGTCACCAGTGGGGCACCTGACGGAGAATATCGATGCGAGGAGCTCATTCTTCCGCCCTGCAACCTTTACCGACCTTATCCATCAGGTGGAGCAATTTACCTTCCCAAAAGCTGAGATAACGCTGACGGCACCATTGGACTTTAATGTCCTATTAAAGAAAGGAACCATCTCTATTCGCGACCTATTTAAGCTCTATCGCTACGAAAATAGCCTCTACCTAATGCGTCTGACGGGTGAGGAAGTGCGTGGAGCTCTAGAGGAGAGCTACGACCGCTGGATACAAACTATGTCGGGCCCCGCTGATGGCTTGATTCAGATCAATGCAGAGTACTTTGGTGGTCAGTATTTGGCTACAGCTCATCCCACATACAACTTTGATACCGCTTCGGGCATCACTTATACGGTGGACGTGCGGAGACCTCGTGGAGAGCGGGTAAAGATTACCTCTGTAGGGGTGGCTCCATTTGACCCTCAACGCACCTATTTAGTGGCGGTCAATTCGTATCGTGGTTCGGGCGGAGGTGGCTTGCTTACAAAGGGAGCTGGCATTCCAGTTCAGGAGCTGCAGGATAGAATTGTGGAGACAACGGAGCGAGACTTAAGGCATTACTTTATGCTCTTTCTGCAGAAATACGACCCCTATACGCCTACCATTAAGGCAAAGTGGTCGTTCGAACCAAGAGAGTGGACGGAGCCTGCTATACAGCGAGATAGCACCACTCTATTTAGTCATCTAAAGCAGTGATACTATGAATAGCTTATCAAAGGATAATTATTGTGTGATCATGGCTGGCGGAGTGGGGTCCCGCTTTTGGCCTTGGAGTAGAAACGACCGACCGAAGCAATTCCTAGATATAATTGAATCTGGGCGGACGATGATACAGGAGACTTTTGACCGCTTTGACCCCTTTATCCCGGAGGAGAATATCTATGTGATGACGGGGAAGCAGTTTGAAGCTCAGATGCTAAGGGAGCTACCCGCACTGCACCCTAGTCAGATCCTTACTGAGCCTGAGCGACGAAATACCGCTCCTGCCATTGCCTATGCTGCTTACAAGATCGCTAGCATTAATCCCGATGCGGTGATGATTGCCTCTCCTGCCGACCAGCATATCCAAAATGTGGGTCTATTTAAGGAGACGGTGCTCAAGGCAGCCGACTATGCAAGAGAGCACCACTGCCTGATGACGATTGGGATTGAGCCGACTTATCCAGCTACAGGGTATGGGTATATTGAGATGACGGAGCAAGCCAAAGCTGATGGCATCGGTCCGATTATCCGTTTTCAGGAAAAACCCTCTGAAGAGGAGGCAATCAAGCTTTTGGCAACGGGTAACTATCTTTGGAATTCAGGGATTTTTATCTGGCGAGTGAGGGATATTATTGAGGCACTGGAGCGGTATCTTCCCGAGGTGGCGGTCCTTTTTGCCGAGATTGATGCTTATGGAAGTGCCAATGAGACGGAGGCGGTGGCAAGAGCCTTTTTGGCTTGCCCATCTATCTCTATTGATTATGGGGTGATGGAAAAGGCCGAAGGGGTTGCTACCATTCATGGGGCCTTTGATTGGGATGACCTCGGTACATGGCAAAGCCTTTACCGATACCAAACCCAAAACCCTCCTCAGGTCAGTGATAAGGCACCTGTAAAGGGCCGATTGATACTCGATAATAGTCCACATACTATGGTGCATCAAGGGGTGCCAGGAAAGGATGTGGTGGTGATAGGGCTGGAGGACTACCTAGTGGTGGACTTGGAGGATACGCTCCTCATAGCCCCCAAGAGTGATGAGAAGAAGCTCCACGCTTGGATGGATACCTACGCGAAGCAGCTGAAGAAGTAGTTTTCACCTTTTTTCGGCTCGAAATCAAAAAAGAATGGGCCGGAAGGTTGGTGATATCAAATATTTTAGTATCTTTGCAACACTTTTGAGGCGCAAAAAAGCTTTAAGGGTAAGGAGAGGTGGCAGAGTGGTCGATTGCGGCGGTCTTGAAAACCGTTGAGGTGCGAGCCTCCGGGGGTTCGAATCCCTCCCTCTCCGCAATAAATACTGAAAAATCAGTAAATTATAAAATAAACACCCAGTTTTACGCCCGATAATGTAAAGTTGGGTGTTTTTGTGTTATTTAAGATTCTATTCTGCTGTTTCTACATAATAATCGTTTAGCAATCATTGCAGTCCGATAAAAGTCAGAAAGGGCATACCGAGGGGACTCAATCGCTGAATTGAAGCGGTTGAGCTTTCTGATTTTGTTTTCCAAGCCCCCCCCTTGAGCAAAACGTCTTCTTGACCTCCAAATATCATTGGCTTTTCAACAGTGTCGCCTCCTAAGCAAACGTCTTTCAGTGAGTAAATCGGCTGTCCGATAAAGTTAGACAGCCTTTTCACTGTTTGATTAGCTCTGTAGGGAGAAATCCTTTATAATAGACATTTGATGGACTTTCTGCGATCATCAGAGATCTGACAAGCTGGGAACTCGGTTGTCCGATGAAATAGGAAGCTCTTCTTTCTCCGAAAAACTTTTATCGGACAGCAATGTTTAGCAATATATGAAATGACACAAGTAAGTATAGGAGTAATTAGTAGCTATAATAATTCCGACAAACTCATTATTGATAATGTATGTCCCTTCGTCCGGAGGTATATTTGTGGGGCGTTCGCTTGTACCATTCCAATCCCACACAAAGCAGAACAGTACAATGGAAAGAATAGCTGCTGTAGTCAGAAACAGTGGTACAAGCCAGCACGATTGCTTCAAATTTCCAAAATTGTTTATCGGTTAGTTTCATAAATATTGATTTTGTATTCAATGGTAATCGGAGGATTCAATTTGCTAAAATAAGGCTTGCCCCACCCACTATTTGTTACTAACTTTTAATTGTAGTTTCCAAGATTCTGTTTCTTCTACGTTGTTATTGACTTTAATGCTGTTTGCGTATGGCAATATAACAGATTTCCAGTCTTCGGTAATAAGTATTGTTCCGTTTCCTATTGTTTCTAAAATGCCCCATTCATCAACAATGCGTGCATTTTTATAGACGGTGCCGATATTTTCGAGAGGAACGACAGTGTTAGGATCAAAACTTATCTGTATATTCTTCAAAGGTAACGTCTTTATGTTTTGTGTAAATAATGCAGTTAATTCGTTTTTCTTTATTGCTCGTACAGAATCTCGCTGATTTTCAAAGGCAATAATATTATCATAGTCATAGCATGCCTTCCTTTGTCGTATATGATTCTCTTTGTCTGTAGGAAGAACTATGTTATAAGCATTCTGGACTAATATTCCTAAATCAGTATTTCCGTCCACAAGCTTGTGCCATTCATTCGTGCTTTTATCAAGAAGATACCCCAAGATGGGACCAGAAAGGTAGGCGTAACATCTGACAAGCTCGTCTTTCTTCATGTAAGATTCAACTTCCTTATCGAGTTTGTCAAGATATATAGCATCCGATGAAATGGATAGTTTCATTCCTGTATATTGAGGCAGTCCCTCATGAACTTCAAAAGCCGTTTCATCCGAGTAATACTTACTAAATTCTTCCTGTCTTTGCCTTCTGAATGTAAGGCCATCACGAATTGCGATTTCTCGTGATAATGGA
The DNA here is from genome assembly GCF_000372405.1 of Porphyromonas somerae DSM 23386. Classification (GTDB taxonomy): domain Bacteria; phylum Bacteroidota; class Bacteroidia; order Bacteroidales; family Porphyromonadaceae; genus Porphyromonas_A; species Porphyromonas_A somerae. The sequence goes on from NZ_AQVC01000008.1 coordinate 66,388, forward strand.
TCTGTTTCTTTACAAGCGGATAGAAATGCTTTCCATTCCAGTTTGAGAAGTACTCTGGCTTCTTTGGTCTCCATATGGACATTATTGTAGGGTGTTGGAACATGGCCAAGAGAATCTTGCCAGTAATGGAACATTTCATGGCAGAACAATATGTTACGGTCTATGGTATCAGTAGGTATTGGAAGTTTTATCATCACCCATTTCTGCCCAAATACATTTATAGTGGAATTGGCGATGTTCTTATTGAGCGGATATTTTCCAATAAATACTTTTCCACATGTTTGAAGTTGTCCTTGTAAATCCTTTTGGTTACTCCACAAATCACGATTATTGTCTATGCATAAAATTGGTGCATATAAATTGACTCCCCATAGTTCTCCATTATCTTTATCGCATATAGTTTTGATATCGTTGAATGTGTTTGAGAACTCAACGCAAGAAGCGAGATTTCCACTATCGTTTTTATCTTGGGCTAACAGCGTATGGCAAACTATCAGTATGAGGAATGATGTTAGGAATGTTTTCTTCATGATTCTTTTGATATATAGCGGATCCGTAGATTCAAATTACTAGTGCAATTTACTTATTATTTTCCAACCAGACAACCATTGGGGTCTTGTACTGGTGTTTTTCCCTTGGTCTTGAGTTGATTTTCTGTACATAATTCAGTACTTGCTTATTGGTAATATCTTTGAAGTCCTCATTCTTTTTCAAGTATTGTCTCAGTAGTTTATTTGAGTATTCAATAGTTCCTTTTTGCCAAGAAGAGTAAGGGTCTGCGAAGTAAACTTTAACCCCGAGTTTTTCAGTGATATGCTTATGGTTGATGAACTCAGAACCGTTATCAGTTGTGATAGATCGTATTTTCCCTTTACAATGAGCGAGCAACTGC
>NZ_AQVC01000009.1 GCF_000372405.1 Porphyromonas somerae DSM 23386
AGACCTGTGTATAAAGAGGTACCACACACCCTTGCGACCCCGGCCGAGGGGTCGGACAACCCTATCTCTAGGTCTGACCCCTCAGCCGGGGTCAAGCAGGTGGTGAATATGCTCTTGCACACAGGTCGTTCGGGACTAACGCCCCTCCGACCTGTGCCTATTTAAGAGGGACCTCTGCCGAGGTCCTTACGCCATTATCCTCAACAGATTGTATATCATCATTCGCACAATAGTCTTTTCTAATGCGTAACCCCTGATCTGTGGGGACAAAAGGGTCGGAGTGTCGCTATTTTTATTTAACTTTGCGGAAAACTGTACAGGCACTATTGCAGGGTGCAAAGTAAATCGATTTTATAGAGGGTAAAACTATGTCGGAAAGGCAAATTAAGAGAGCGCTCATCTCGGTATTTAATAAGGAAGGACTGGAGCCCATAGTGAGGGAGCTGGCTGCACTTGGTGTGGAGCTGATCTCTACGGGAGGTACACAAACGTATATTACTGGATTGGGTCTAGAGTGTACGGCAGTGGAGGAATTGACCTCTTACCCCTCTATCCTAGGCGGGAGGGTGAAGACGCTACACCCTAGTATTTTTGGTGGCATCCTCTCCAGAAGAGATAATGCAGACGACGCCAAGCAGTGCGATATGTACGACATCCTGGAGATAGACCTCGTGGTGGTGGACCTTTACCCTTTCGATGAGACTATCGCATCGGGTGGTACGCACGAGGAGATCATCGAGAAGATTGATATCGGTGGAGTGAGCTTGATCCGTGCAGCAGCGAAGAATTACAAGGATGTCCTCATCATTGCCTCTCGCAAGTATTATGGCGCCCTTCTGGAGATGCTACAGAGTGGCAAGGGGGTGACCACTGAGGAGCAGAGGAAGGAAATGGCCAAAGCGGCCTTTGGGCTCACGTCGGAGTACGACAACCACATTCACCACTATTTTGCGGGCTCCAAAGTGACTGAGGAGCTACCTGAGGAGGGCATTGAGCTATCCATTCCTGTGGCTTATCCTCTTCGCTATGGGGAGAACCCTCATCAGGAGGCAAAGTTTTATGGCACAGCCCTTACCGAACGTTTTGAAATCCTCCACGGCAAGCAACTGAGCTACAATAATATCCTCGACCTAGAGGCGGCGTGTGCGTTGATAGAGGACTTCGATGAACCTACCGCTGCGATCATCAAGCACAACACCCCTTGTGGCGTGGCTAGCGACAAAGATATCCACACGGCCTACACCAAGGCACTCGCCTCTGACCCTGTCTCGGCTTTTGGCGGCATCGTGGTACTCAATAGAGGTGTTGACACAGCGTTGGCAGAGGAGCTGGATAAGCTCTTCATTGAGATACTGATTGCACCCGACTACTCTAGCGAGGCACTTGAAATCCTTGAAAAGAAAAAGAATCGTCGCCTACTCATTGACCGTATCGGCTTTGACTCGAGCAAGTACACTTACCGCTCGGCGGTGGGCGGCTTGCTAGCACAAGCTAAGGATAAGAAGATAGAGAGTGCAGAGGAGCTCACCCCTACAAGTGAATACCTGGCAAGTGACGAGGTGGTAGCGGATCTACTCTTTGCGATGAAGATCGTAAAGCACTGCAAGAGCAATGCGATTGTACTGGTGAAGGATGGTCAGCTGATCGGTGCTGGATATGGGCAGACCTCGAGAGTGGACGCCCTAAACCAAGCGGTGGCGAAGGCAAGGGCTATGGGATTTAGCACTGAGGGAGCAGTGCTCAGCAGTGACGCCTTCTTCCCATTCTCCGACTGTGTGCAGCTTGCCAATGAAGCTGGCATCAAGGCGATCATTCAGCCAGGTGGCTCGGTGAGAGACGAGGAGAGCATTGTCTTTGCACGTGACCACAAGATACCAATGTACATGACGGGGGTACGCCACTTTAAGCATTAAAAAGGCAGGGAGAGGGCTTTTATAGAGAAAGAGAAACAAGTATTTAAGACGAGATAGATAATAGTATGGGATTATTCTCATTTACACAGCGGATGGCGATTGACTTAGGTACCGCCAATACCGTGATCATTAAGGAGGGAAAGATTGTCATAGACCAACCTAGCTATATCACGATGAATCGCAAGAGCGAGAAAATCGAATGGGTAGGTAGCGAAGCATATAGGAGGGTAGGAAAGGAAAATAACGACCTTCTGACCGTACGTCCACTACGCGACGGTGTGGTGGCCGACCTCAATGCCACGGAGCATATGATCCGAGGATTTATCCAGATGGCGAGGACCAAAAAGAGTCTATTTCCATCGGCTCTAAAGGTGGTGGTGAGTGTGCCATCGGGCAGTACCGACGTGGAGCTAAGGGCGGTGCGCGATGCTGCTGAAAAGGCGGGCGCCAGCGAGGTATACCTCATTATGGAGCCAATGGCGGCTGCCATCGGCATTGGACTAGATGTACTGGAGCCTAAGGGCAATATGATTGTGGACATTGGTGGAGGTACCACGGAGATTGCAGTGATTTCACTGGGAGGTATTGTCTCCAATAAGTCGATCAAGGTGGCGGGTGATGAATTTACCAACGACATTGTGGACTACATGAAGGCAAAGCACCAAATACGGATAGGCGAACCAACGGCAGAGGAGATCAAGAAGAATGTGGGCTCTGCCCTGCCCGAGCTAGAGGCGGGACCCGATGACTATACAGTAATAGGGCAAGACCTTGCGAGTGTGCTTCCTAAAACCATCACGGTGAGCTATCGTGAGATCGCTGGTTGCTTGGAAAAGTCGGTGCAGAAGATCGAGACGGCTATCTCCAATGCACTTGATGCCACAGCACCTGAGCTCTATGCCGATATCTTTAAGGATGGCGTATACCTCTCTGGTGGTGGTGCGATGCTCAAGGGATTGGACAAGAGGCTACAAGATAAGTTCCAAATCCCTTTCCACGTAGCAGAAGACCCCCTTTATGCGGTAGCAAAGGGAACCCATATTGTACTCGAAAATAGCAATACTTACAGCCAGCTATTTAAGTAGTCAAGGTTGGGCATACCGGTAGCCGACTTGTAGGTAAGTATGGATAAGCTCTTAGAGTTTTTACGCTCCAATGCCCACACCCTGCTATTTGTGGTACTGGAGGTGATAGCACTCCTATTGTTATTCAATGGGAGTGTTTATCGCAATAGTGTACTCCTTAGTAGCACCAATGCCGTTACTGGCACCGTGACGGAGTATGCCAATAAGAGCAATGAGTACCTAGGCCTTAGGGATGCCAATGTAGCCTTGATGAGTAGGAATGCGGTACTAGAGGAGGAAAACCAACGCCTCAAGTATCAGCTCCGTCGCTTGGAGGTGGATTCGCTCACATGGCAAAGGCTCTCCACAGATAGCGTGATACGCCCTTTCCCCTACCAGTACAAGGTGGCTCAGGTGGTAGGCACTACACTCTTTGGTGGTAAAAACTATCTCACAATAGATATGGGTAGCTCCGAAGCGATCCAAAATGACATGGGGGTACTCTCCAATGAGGGCATCGTGGGAGTGGTGGAGACGACAGGGCGTAACTATGCCAAGGTGATTCCTCTGGTGAATAGCGACTTTAAGCTCAATTGCAAGCCCTCGCCGAGAAGTGAATATGTGGGCACTCTCTCGTGGGATGGAAAGGACTTAGAGCATACTTTGCTGACCAATCTCCCAAAGCACGCTCCCTACAATGTGGGGGATAGTGTGGTGACGAGTGGCTACTCTGCCATTTTCCCTGAAGGGCTATTTATTGGCACCGTGGAGGGAGAGGGAGAATCGCCTAACGACAACTTCCGCGCACTGAGGGTGAAGCTAGGGGTTGCTTTCGGCACTCTGAAGTATGTCTATGTGGTTCAGAACTATGAGCGTGAGGAGCGATTGGAGATCGAAGCAGTGGAGAAAGGTGAGCGATGAATAAGCACTACTTTAGTTATACGTTACAGAGCCTACTACTACTACTTTTGCAGGTAGTGGTGATGAATAATATCCGTCTCTTTGGGTACCTGATCCCTATTATTTATCTCTATCCATTGATATTTCTTCCCTACCAAACGCCCCGATGGCTCACCACCCTACTCGGTACTCTTGTAGGGCTTTTGATGGATATGGCGATGAATACCCCTGGGCTGAATATGGCGTCGGCCACCTTGGTAGGTTACCTCCGCAATCCCTTTCTATTTGCCTTCACTGAGGAGCAAGCGATAGAGGATCTTTCGGCTCCTATTCGCCCCTCTATCTACACGATGAAGCGGGGCAAGTATTTGCTATTTATCCTACTGATGGTCCTAACGCACGTTGGCACACTCCTCTTATTGGAGGCCTTCTCCAGCACTCTATTCCTACAGATGGTGCCACATATCCTTGGCTCCACACTGATCACCTGCGTGGTTTTTGCCATCTTTGAGGCATTCTCTAAGCGTAATCACCCTGCATGAAGGATCGCCAAAAGAATAAATTTGCACACCGAAAGTATGCTGTCGGTGCTGCCATATTAGTGGTAGTGCTACTCTACCTAGGTCGTCTTTTTGACCTACAAGTGCTTTCCCCGGAGTATCGAATTGCGGCGGAAGATATTGCCTTTCTCAAGAAGACATTATACCCTTCGCGAGGAATGATCTACGACTGTCGGGGCAACCTAGTGGTCTTCAACAACTCGGCTGCCGACATCCATATCATCTCCAGAGAGGTGGAGCCATTTGATACCCTCGAATTTTGTAGCATCCTCAACCTTGAGCCAGCCGAACTGAGGCAACGCTTTGCGGACCTCCGCAATCGCAAGAAGAATAGAGGCTATTCCCCTTATACACCGCAGCTACTGCTGCCACAGATTAGTGAGGAGGAGGCGGGGCTATTAGAAGAGAAGCTCTATAAGTTTCCTGGATTTTACGTAGTGCACCGCACAGTAAGAGACTACAAGTACGCTGCCGCAGGCTTGATGCTGGGCTATATGGGCGAGGTGAGTCCCAAGGATATTGAGCGTGACCCCTACTACCGCCCTGGAGAATATATTGGCAAGAGTGGTATTGAGCTAAGCTATGAGCGATTTCTGAGGGGCGAGAAGGGCAAAGAAATCTATATCCGCGACGCCCACGGAAGGGTGAAAGGAAAGCGAGATGATAGCGAACTCAATGAAGCACTTACTTCGGGGCATGACCTCACCCTATCTATAGATATGGAGCTACAAGCATATGGGGAGCGGTTACTGGCAGGCAAGCGGGGAGCCATCGTGATGATAGAGCCTAAGAGTGGAGAGGTACGTGCTTTGGTCTCCTCACCCTCTTACGACCCCAAGCTACTGGTGGGGAGGGATCGGGGTAATAACTATAAAGCTCTGGAGGCGAACCCTCAGATGCCGCTCTTTAATAGAGCAATTATGGGAACCTACCCTCCCGGTTCCACCTTTAAGCCAGCACAGGCAGCGGTCTTTTTGCAGGCTGGAGCCCTCTCTGTAAGTGATAGCTACCCTTGCTACCACGGCTACCCACCTCTTAGAAATCGACCTGCCTGCCACGGACACCCCTCCCCCATCTCGCTGATTCCGGCAATTGCCACCTCGTGTAATGCCTACTTCTGCTATGGGCTCCGCAATATGCTGGACGATCGGAAGCTATTCCCCACTACTGCTACCGCCTTTAAGAAGTGGACGGAATCTATCGTCAAACTTGGTTTTGGTTACCCCTTGGGGCTCGACTTACCTGGGGAGAAACGTGGGTTTATCCCAAATAGCCTGATGTATGACAAGATCTATGGAGAGGGCAACTGGCACTCCTCTACCATCATCTCTATCTCAATAGGTCAGGGCGAGATTCTAGCAACCCCTCTGCAATTGGCCAACTTCTGTGCTACGGTGGCCAACAAAGGGTACTTCTATACGCCCCATGTAGTGAAGGGGATATCGGGTCTCCCATCCGATAGCCTCTATGTGGAGCGACACGAGACAGGAATAGATCCCATCTACTTTGATTACATAGACCAAGGCATGCGGGGGGCGGTGACGGGAGGTACCTGCCGAAAGGCCAATCTCCCTGATTTCAAGGTGTGTGGCAAGACAGGAACGGCGGAGAATGTGCACGGCAAGGACCACTCGCTCTTTATTGGCTATGCACCGCAAGAAGACCCACAAGTGGCAGTGGCTGTGATTGTGGAGAATGGTGGATTTGGTGCCACATTTGGTGTGCCAATAGGGCGGCTGATGATGGATTATTATCTCCATGACCACGAGATAGGGGCCGAGTCGAAGGTGTACGAAACGATGATGATGAATAGCATTATTTACTAATTGTATGGGAATCAATAATCATCGACATACCAGTCCGAAACCACTCAAGGGGGTTGACCTCATCACCATTGCTCTCTACCTAGTGATGGTGGCAGCGGGGTGGTTTACGATCTATGCAGCTGGCTTTGATCCCGAACAGACGATTAGGGAAATCACCATCTCGGGCCGCACGCAGTCACAACTCATCTGGATGGGCGTGAGCTTTGCCGCGGGCTTGGCTATCCTCTTAATGGACCGTCGCCTTCTGAGGATGTCGGCCCCACTTCTTTACGCAATTACCCTGCTGATATTGGTGGCGACCATTTTCTTAGCCCCCAATATCAAAGGCTCTCACTCCTGGCTAGTGATCACAGATTCAATACGGATACAGCCGGCCGAATTTGCCAAGGTGACAACGGCGATGATGCTGGCGTGGTGGACCTCGCGGTATGAATTTAATATCTCCAAACCCCGAGAATTGGTGGTGGCTCTATTTATATTCATACTGCCGATACTCATCATTATCCTACAGAGTGAAACTGGATCAGCACTCGTCTTCCTTGCCTTTGTGATTGTGCTCTATAGGGAGGGGCTCACTAGTGCGGTGCCGTTTTTTGGCATTCTACTAGTCACCCTCTTTGTGCTGACCCTGAGGTACAACGGAGTGGTGTGGGGGGCGACCAATGCAAGTCTCCTACTCCTTTCGATAGTCATCTATATTGCAGTGCTTATCACCACAATAGGCTATTGCAAGCTCCCCTATCGGCTGTGGCTTTCCACCTTGATTCCACTTCCAGCGGCTATGCTATTGGCCTTTATTATCAGTTTTTTCAGACCTGTAGACTATGCCCTTTTTGCACTGGTTGCTCTAGGAGTGTTGCTAGTCTTCACACTAGTGCAGAGCTTTCAGCACAAGGGGAAGCACCTTTGGCTCGCCGCCCTTGTGGCAGTTCTGAGCTTAGGACTCACCTCGGGCGTTGATTATTTCTTTGACAAAATACTTCAGCCACACCAACAGACGCGTATCTTGGTCTCCCTAGGCATGAAGGACGATCCTTCGGGTGCGGGGTACAACGTCCGACAAAGCCTTATAGCGATTGGTTCGGGTGGTGCCACTGGCAAAGGGTATCTACAGGGGACTCAGACGAAGCTCTCCTTTGTGCCGGAGCAGGATACCGACTTTATCTTTTGCACGATAGGGGAGGAGTTTGGTTTTATTGGGAGCTTAGTGCTATTGGGGCTTTTCACCGCACTTCTACTGCGCCTCATCTACATTTCGGAGCGTCAGGTAGACCCCTACGTTCGCACCTATGGGTATAGTGTGGCAAGTATTATATTCTTTCACATCACCATCAACATTGGTATGGTGATCGGCCTGATACCAGTAATTGGTATTCCTTTACCCTTCTTTAGCTACGGAGGCTCCTCCCTACTGAGCTTCACAATTCTCCTCTTTATACTCCTTCGGCTCGACCAACGACGTACCGACTAACTTTATATTTGGTATCTTTGCAAACTAAGAGTAAGAACATTATATATAAAAGGATACAAAGCAACCATGGCAGACTTAATAGAGTTTCATAGAGTAGGATTGGAGGATAGGGATCAGATACTGGCTTACCTAGAAGATAATCCCTACTGTAACTGCGACTACTCTTTTGGAAACCTATACAATTGGGGCTTTCTCTACCTCACCTCTGTGGCTTTTCACAAAGAGATGATGCTGATACGCTTTAGAAGCTTCGATACTGGCAACCAAGCTTATCTGATGCCTATTGGCAAGGGGAACCTGGTGGAGGTGCTGAAGGATATGGAGCATACAAGCAAGATGGAGGGGCACCCGCTCATTCTAATGTCGGTGCAGGACTCCGCTATTGAGCTACTAGAGCAGACCAAGCCAACCTCTCTCAAAATCTTTAGCAACAGAGACAATGCCGATTATCTCTACGACCGTGAGAAGCTAGAGACCCTCTCTGGGAAAAAGCTACAGAGTAAGCGCAATCATATCAATCGGTTCAAGCGTCAGTATCCCGACTATACCTACGAGCCAATCTCCGATGAGAATGCCAATGAGTGCATCGCTCTGGAGAACCGTTGGTATGCTGATACCGAGACCACGCCAGGGATGGCGGACGAGCGGAAAATGGTAATGAAGGCGCTCAAGGAGTGGAAGGAGATAGGGCTCCGTGGCGGCTGTATCAGAGTGGAGGGCAAGGTAGTGGCGTTTACCCTAGGGATGCCAATTAGCCACGCCTGCTTTGGAGTGCATATCGAAAAGGCAGATACCGACTATGATGGCTCCTTTACCATTATCAATCAAGAGTTTGTGAGCCACCTCCCAGAGCAGTATGTTCGCATCAATAGAGAGGAGGATCTAGGGTTGGAGGGACTGCGGAAAGCAAAGCTATCCTATCAGCCCATGAAGATATTGGAGAAGCACAAGGTGGCTATTTCGTATGAAGAGGATTGAGTATAGCAGCTCAGACAATCGGCTCAATCAGCAAATACTACAGTTACTTGCCGAGTGCTTTGGCCCTCAATATCACCACTATTACCTTCTGCAGCTAGAGCATCTCCCTTCGCCAAAAACGACTAAAATACTTGGCAATGACCGAGGGGATATCATCGCTTTCACGCAGGTGGTAGAGTATCTCTACCGCACTGGAGATGGAAAGGCACCTCTTCGCGTAGCCTACCTCTATAGTGTCTGCACCGCCAAAGCGGAGCAAGGCAAGGGGGTGATGAAGCATTTTATCAAAGAGATACTCGAGGAGCTAGCAGCGGAGGGGTATGCCATGGCTTTTCTAGTTCCTGCCGAGATTTGGCTCATTGACTACTACAAGCGGTTGGGCTTTAAGTGGGAAGCGACCGACGTTTATGCCAAGATACCACGCGATACCACCCCACTCATCTATCCTGGAGAGGCAGCCAAGGAGTACCTTGAAGCGGTGAGGAAAATGGAGCGACAGACCATAAGCCAAGCAAAGTTTGAAGCACAAAAGCAGAGAGAATGGCAACCTCTAGTACCACCGGTATTGGGCTGGATGAGCTATCCCCTCACCGAAAAACTACCCCAATTACCACCCACATTCCTCTTACTCCCCCTTACCTGAGAAGGAGAGTAGAGCATATTCCGAAATGTCTATGAACGCTTGCAGTAGCCGCCTACTGCTAAATGAACTTGCGGGTCGGACAATAGGGTCTAGGACATCAAAATTAATCCTAGAATAGGCTGTCCGACCCACAAGGGGTCGTGGGTTGTGGGTGCCTTATTTACCCCCATTCATCGGCTCTGCGAGCCTCGAATGGGGGCTACAACAAATCGGACCTCCGCAGGAGGTCCTTACCATAGACATTCCGATGAACGCCACTCAGACAGACCTTCCCAACGCATGCCAGCCGAACACCGCAAAATACTTACTTTTAGGTATTGCGAGACTTGGCCATACCTCGTACCTTTGCATCAAGAAGTTACGAAAAGAGTGTAATTTATTGGAAATGAGCGTAGGTTAATTGCTCTTGATAGTAATAGGTTACGATTTAGTTAGTTATCTACTGCATTATCCTTCTGCGCGTTGCGTAACCTTCAAAGAACTCTTCGTATGCAAAAGTAGCTATTTAATTCGAGATTTTGATATAAACTCCCGTTTTTTATCCCCTCATTCATAAGAATTTTCCGTAAAAGCGGTATTGTCCGTCGGCACACCATTGCCCAAAACGAGTTTGGAACAAACGTGTGCCGACTACCGCATAGCTGGAGAAAAGGGCATTGCCTCACGCCTAAACGATGTTTAGACAGATGAAGCAATGCCCCTTTCTTTTGCGCCTATGCCAAGAGGTGCTTTTACGGGTTTTCAAATGATTTTTCTTTTTTCGCTGTCTCTTTTGCCGGAAGCGGAAAGTGAATGCAGAGTGTGTCAGCCTGCCCCATGAATGAAACAGGCGCCCACACACAGCCGGACAAACCGGGAAGAATGATTGTTGCCACCCGGCTGAACAAGTTCCGTCGGATCGGAAACAATCATACTTCCTTTGTTGTGGTTTGCCCTTTTCACGCTTCCGGTGATGTCTTTTTCCTTTTGGTGATTCTTTTTTTTACGGATTTTCCCCTGAAGTTTTTTTCTACACAATCTGCCTCTGTTTTCGTTTACCTCCATTTTGCGCCTTTCAGTAAGCCGCATCAGTCAGTCATTTTCGTTCTGGGCGCAAAGGTAATTCCGGGATTGGACGGGAAAGCAAGGTCAAGCCTCCTGTTTTCGGTAAAAATCTCCAGCCCTGCGGGTAGTATTTTGACCGAAAAACCTTGCATTCCCTAATCCCTACCTTTTCAAGCACCCGAAACGAAAACGACCGATGCGACAGAAAGACGCATAAAAAAAATGTCGGATAAACGAGAGGCAGATAAGATAGTTTGAAACTCAACTCCCTCAGCTCTTGAATCCGCATTAAAAACAAAAAAATCAAAAACAGCGAAGATATGACGGCAACGGCAAATTTCAGACAAATGGCGCAACACATCGGGTTGGCGATATGCGGCTTGATGATGCGCACCGCCTTCGGGGTGTTCGGCATCCTTTGGGGCATCATCAGAGAGATTGTAAACGGAGTGTTCCGAGTGGCGATAGGTGTAATCGTGGCTATCCTTTCCACCATTGCCTTCTTTGGCTTCATCCTTTGGTTATTCACCCTTTAACCCTTACCGACATGGCAAAAAGAAACAGCAAGACGGCAGCGCAGCAGTGCAGATATTACGAGGTGGACAACATCTTCGTGTATATGGTGGAAACGTACATCAACGGCAATTTTGAAACTTTCCGAAGATTGTACCACGAACTGAACAAGGACGCACGGAGGGATTTCATGGACTTCCTTCTCAGCGAGGTAGAGCCGACCTATTGGAGAGAGATACTGAAACAGATAATCTAAAAATGACAGCGATATGAAAGGAACAGACCATTTCAAGAGAACGATATATATGTACTTGGAACAGCGTGCGGAGGAAGATGCGCTATTTGCAAAGAAGTACCGCAACCCTGCCAAGAACATGGACGAGTGCGTGACCCACATTCTGAACTATGTGCAGAAAAGCGGTTGCAACGGTTTCACGGACGGAGAGATATTCGGGCAAGCCATCCACTACTATGAGGAAAACGAGATAGAGGTGGGCAAACCGATGGACTGCCAAGTGGTTGTGAACCACGTTGTGAAACTCACGGCAGAGGAAAAGGCGGAGGCACGTCAGAACGCTGTCCGCAAATACCAAGAGGAGGAACTCCGCAAGTTGCAGAACCGCCACAGACCGTCAGCGAGAAAAGAAAACCAACCCCAACCCTCATTATTTGATTTAGGCTTATGAAACCGAAGACCAAGATACAGAAAGAGGTGGCAAGACTTTCCGCCAACCTTCGCCCCATATCAGCGACACAAATAGATTGGGCATACCGCCACTGCGTTGAGCATATCGGCTACCGCACCAAGAAAGGGAACATCACCTGTTCCGACTGCGGTCACGAGTGGCACAGCGACAGCGGACTATGCGACACCCTTGAAGGCTGCACCTGCCCCAAATGCCATGCCGAACTCAAAGTGCAGGACACACGCAGACGCATCTACAAGGAAACGCAGAATTTCAGCGTGATAACCACCTGCAAAGGGTATCAGGTAATCCGCGTGGCGCAGGTCAGATGCGAGAGCAGGAAAGGCGAACCGATGCGTTTCTACTGCCACGAGGTCGTGCAGCGTTGGATTTCACCCGACGGCAAGGTTACGGACATGGCGTTGCTCCGTGGCTTCCTTTTCTGCTATTGCGATGTGTGGGCATTAGGCAGCGATATGGAGGTAAGACCGCACAACAGCCTATACGATGATGTGGTGGCAAGAAGCTGTGCATATCCAAAGATGAGGATATTGCCCCAACTCAGACGTAACGGCTTCAAGGGCGATTTCCACGGCATCTCCCCCGTGCGTCTTTTCAAAGCCTTGCTTTCAGACCCAAGAATTGAAACCCTTATGAAAGGCGGTGAGATTGAGGTCATGAAACACTTTCTTTTCAATACCCGTACTGCCGATGAATGTTGGGCATCATATCTGATTGCCAAGCGTCACAAGTATCAGATAGACAACCTCTCAATGTGGTGCGACTATCTGCGTATGCTCAAAAAACTCGGTCAAGACCTCCGTAACCCGAAGAACATCTGTCCCGAAGATTTCATGGCGGCACACGACAACGCAACCCGAAAAATTGAAGCCATACACGAGAAGGAAAGAGCCGCAGAGCAACGCCGTTGGGAGATTGAAAGGCGTGAGCGTGAGCAACAGCGACAACTCCAACGAAAGAAAGATGCGGAGGATTTCATCGCCAACAAATCCAAATTCTTCGGCTTGGTAATCACGGACGAGGAAATAATCGTCAAGGTGCTTGAAAGCATAGACGAGTATTACAACGAGGGCAAGACGCAGGGCATCTGCGTGTTTGGCAGTGGATACTACAAGAAAGCCGACACCCTCATACTATCGGCAAGGATTGGCGATGAGATTATTGAAACCGTAGAGGTGGACTTGCGAACCCTCGAAGTGGTGCAGTGCCACGGCAAGCACAACCAGGACACCGAATATCACGAGCGCATCATAGACCTTGTGAACAAGAACGCCAACCTTATCCGTGAGCGGATGAAAGCGGCATAGCATAACCCCTAAAACAACATTGATATGGAAGTAAGAATTGAAAGTATGATTTGTGTGTGGGATGATGCAATCCCCACGATGTTCCTTGAATTTGTGAACCTCCTCACTCTCACAACGAGTGAGGGGGAATTGAGAAAGAGCGTAAAGGAGTTTGCCGAGAAGCACGAACTTGACAAGTTTTTCCTTTACGGCTTCGGCTCACACCATTTCTACCTGCACCAACGCTACACAAGCAACCCCGAAATGGTGATGAAGAACAGAGTTCTGTCAGTACATTTTTAACCATCTAAAAAGCAACATTATGACAACACGAATGACCATCAACGGAGTAAGCACCTGCGCGGAAGCAGGTACGGAGAAATACGAGCGTTTCCAATCGGGTATCGGAAGACGCAGGCGGACACTTGTGCAGTACGACTACCGCCACCCCATAGACAGAGAATTGTTCTCTTGTGTCAAACCCACGTTGGACGAGTGCCGAGCCGCACGGGACAAGTGGCTGAACGCAAAGAAGGGAAAGGAGGACAGACTATGAACACGACCTATCAAACGCTGATAGTCAAGTTCAGCGAACCTATCACGGCATTGGACGGTATCTTTGACGATACCGGAGCGTGGGGAACGGACACCCTCAAGGGGTGGATAGATGATTACGAAAGCACACGTTTCACCGCCACCGACAGCCATACGGCAGTCATCACGAGCGAGTACAATATGGAATGTGTGAAAGAGTGGCTACAACGGCAGACCCCCATTTCCGAAATGCGAGAATTTTGAACGGGATGGCGGTGTCCGCACCGCCAATACTTAAAACCCTAAAAACAAAAGATATGATAGCCAAGACGATATTACAGCAGATAGGCGGAAAACGCTTCACCGCCATGACAGGTAGCCGTGATTTCATAGATATGGGCAACGGCTTACGGATGAGCCTTGCAAGGAACAAAACAAGTGCCAACCGCCTTGACATCATCTATGACGAAGGGGCAGACCTCTACAATATGCGCTTCTACCGCAGGACGTTCAGCAAAAAGACCTTTGAGTGCAAGACAAAGGACATTGCCGTACACGAGGGTATCTATTTTGATATGCTGGAGGAAATGTTCACGATGGTGACGGGACTTTACACACGCTTTTGAGTGGCGGGGCGGCGAGAGCCGCCCTACTTTCTTTCAGTGAGCATGATGGCGGACAAAGAAAGTAGCAAAGAAACCTTTGTCCAATCTGCGATAACTAAAAAATCCGCAAGTAAAACTTGCGGAGGCTATATATTGGGTCGTTATTTTTTGGTGGAGGGGAATGATAATCTCGAACCGTTGAACTACACATTTCTGCTTCGTCTCCATTTCCCCCAACGATTTGATACGTTCAATCATTTTTGTTGTTCCTTTCTGAATTTTCCTAAATACTTTCTTCATAATTTCGCTATACTTTTTATGGTTAATAACTATGTTTTGTATTGCTCTCACAACACTTACAACTTGAAGTGTTATTTGGAAACCGATAGGCAAAAATGGCTCAACGATGTCAATTAACGAGAAAATCCTACGATAATCTATCAAGTGATAGAGCAAAAGACGTGCCAAGTTAAATATGGCACGTCTTTTGCCAGTTTTGTCAGTCCTTTTATGGGATATACAACAGCGCAAACTCCGCCTTTCTCCGTTTGAGCAGCATGGCGTGGCGTTTTCCTTTGTAGTTGCAGAAGGCTATATACTCACGGTAGATGTTCCTGTCACCAGCTTCCAGCTTCTTGATTAAGGTGCTTTTGGGGATTGTTTTGCTGCCTAACAGCTTCGCCGGTCCCACATTGTAAGCTAACGTGCCAAGCAAAATCGAATCAACCCCGAATTTACGGAACATGGCGACAAATTTGCGCAGGTCTTTCCGCAAAAGTTCATCCGCATCCCGTTTTGTCATGGTTCGTGCCGAATACTTCTCGTTTGGCAAAAGTTTGTGACCCCAACCGACGTATGGGTAGTGTTTTTCTGAGTGCCAGCCTTCAAAGTAGCGGCAGCATAAAAAAGCACGTTCCATAAGCGGCAGTCGGTAGATTGCCGCCTGCCCGTCCGTTCCCTCTTGGCGGCTGATCTGCGCGGACACAGAACAGACCGTCAGAAGTGAACAGAGCATTGTCATGAATACACGCATCATTTCAACAAGGGGCTGAAGTTGCCGATGGGAACGATGGTAAGATCGTCGTCCTTTACATTCCTGTTGTTGAAGTCAAATTCCAGTTCGTAGGAGTTGCTAAAGTTATCCTCCACCACCACGATGAAATTATGCGCCTCATCACCCGCCGCCGTGTAGTACAGGCGGAATTTTTCGTTCTCCAGCAGGTAGCGGTCGTTAGGCAGGAAGGTGATGCCGTTATCCATTTTGAGCGAGCCTTCCCCCTCGAACTGGAAATAGCGGATGGTATAGAGCGTACCCGAAAAGTCGCCCTCCTTTTTCAGTTCACAGCGGATTTCCACTGTCTGCCCCTTTACTACCTTGTTCGGCACGGGCATGACCTCCACCGTGAAGGGATAGGACTGCTGGATGTCCATGTCATCGTCACATGACACGAGGGTGAATGACATGGCGGCTATCAGGCATAACGCCACTGCCTTGAATATTGATGTTCTCTTGTTTCTGTTGTTCAGTATGTTCATTGTTCTTCGATTTTTAGATGGTTGTTTTTCTGTTTTTTCGTTGTCAGTTGCAGGTACTCGTTCAAGTCCTTGCAACCGTCATAGAGGGAGGAACGGTCGGTGACACGTTCCCCGTATCGCATGGTAAGTGCGGCAAGCGTCCGCCGTCCGGCTTCGTCACGGTCGAGGAAGCAGCCGATGCGCCCGTATCCGTCCAGCAATCCCGCCGCCTTCTCCACGTTGGCGACTGAGTTCAGCACAAGACAGTCAGCGTTACCGGTTACACCAAGCGTCACGGCAGAGAGAAAGTCCATGAAGCCCTCGAACACGAGGCACTCGTCAGCCGGGATGTCATTCGCCTTTACCAGTGATACAGACTTCGGAGGTATGCAACCCTTGAAATATCGGCTTCTGACTTCATAGCCACCTGCCATGTTCGGAAAGCCAACGGCAAAATACCGTTTCCCACGCACACCGTAGTTCAAGCGGCAGCAGTGACGGGATGCGATGGCGTAAGGGATGCCCCGTTCCTCTAAATACTCCGTCAGCAGTGAGCGGAGCAGCGGAGCGACCTCCACATCCTCAAAAACGGATTCGGTCGGCTTCGAGAGATAGACGGGCTTTTCCCATCCGGCAACCGTCATATTGGCGGCTTCCGCTATGAACTTCGCTTGCTTCATGAAGTCATCGCTTTGCAGAAACTCCCCGGCAAGCGTGAAGATGTCGCCGCCCTTGCCCAAACCGAAGTCGTACCAGAGCTGTTTCGCCACGTTCACACGGAAAGAGGATGTGCGCTCGCCCCTGTACGGGGCAAGATACCACAGCTCGTTACCGCTCCTTCTGACAGGCTCATGCCCCAGCCGTGCGAGAAAATCCGCAAGCGGCATCCTTCTGACAGCATCTATTTCCGTCCTTTCCATGCCCGTGTCAGTTGATGATGAACTTGATACCGACCCCGAACTGCGTGTGGAACTTCCGTGTGTCGCCACCCCAAAGGCAACGCTCCCGCAGGTTGGCAAGCAGGGCGATACGGTCTGCCACGTAACACTCCACATCGAGCGTCAGCGCACCGCCGTAGATGAAGGCGTCCCGGTCGTGCAGCGTGGAGCCGTCATGCAGCACCTTCTTCCCCCAATTTACCGCCTCATATCCGGCGAGAGCCGAAGCCCCGGCATAGACGAAAACAATCTTTCGGGCGTCCGACAGTATCTTGAAGTAATAGCCGCCCTCCGCCGTGAACTGCGCCACGGGTATCTTGGTGTCCTTGTAGGGATTGTTCTTCAACAGGTATTCGCCACCGAACACCCACTTGTTCCCCTTCTTCGTGTAGGTGGAGAGAGCCGCCCCGAAGCTGTACCCGCCGTCCTTGCCGCCGAGATTGAAGCCGTCCGCCATGTCCGCCCTCACCTCGATGCCCTGCATCTTCGGCAGACACCGCTGGGCGTGCGCCTGCCCTGTAAAAAGGGCAAGCGACGCGATGATTATTGCGATGTACTTTCTCATGGTCAGCGTACTTGAAGTTCGTTGATGGTACCCGCGCGTACCAAATCCTCGTTCTCAATCACGAAGGACTGGTGACGGCCGCCGTTCTTCTCGTTCAATTCCACCACGAGGCACTTGTCATCGGGGATGGTGAACTTCGCCATCGTGAAGACCGTGCGCTCGCTCTTTTTGCCCGGCACGAGGGTGGCGTAGTTCTGCGCGCGGAGCGGCAGAATAATCTGCTCCTGCACGGCAGTACGCTTCGCAACCTTCTTGTCCACGATTTTCCAAGTGATGTAGTCCACATCGAAAGGCACGTTGCTCTGGTTCTTTATCTCCGTGTGGAAATAAAGCAAGCCGTTGTGCGTGTAGATGCCTTTCAACAGGTATTGGATGCCGAAACGCTTGCAGCCGATATGCTTCACCTCGCGCTTGTTCTGTTTGTGGATGGACTTCATGATAAGGCGCACCAGCATCGGGCTTTCGCTGCCCAGCTCTTTCAGATAGATTTCCTGCGCGTTGTTCGGGCGGTTCACCGTGCTGCCGTCATGGATGAAGTCGCACATCTCCACGTTGAGCAACAGCGGTTCGGCGGCGTACTTCACGTTGAAGGTGTAGAAACTGCCGTCCTCCGTGATGACGGACATATTCGTTTCGTTGGGAAAATTCCTTACGGTAGCCTTCACACGGATGATGTTCTCCGCTCCGTCGGCTTTCCCGGCAATCAGGTCGGGCGAGCCTAAATCGACATAGCGCACCTCCGCCGGAAAAATGACGTGGACGGTCTTGTCGTAGGTCACTTCCAGACCGTGCGGCGGTATCATGCGGTCGAAGGTCAGCTTGCGTGACAGCCCGTGATATAGGTCGCCGTCCGCCTCCTTCTGCGGATAGACCTCCTTCGTCAAGGTCGGTTGTTCACTTCCGTTGGTCGTTTCAACGGTTACATTCTCCTGCGCGTTGGCAGTTATGATGCCCATAGCGAGGGCAAACATGATGATTACTTTTCTCATTACTTTTGGATTTTAGTGGTAATTTTTATTGTTTTCAATATTTTTCTTGGTAAAGCATGACCCTGTACCCGGCTTTCAGATGCACCTTGACGGTTCGCATCTTTTTGGCGATGTACTGGCTCGTGCCTTGTATCAGCCCCTTGCCCAAGTCGGAGGCGAGCTGCGCCCCGGCATTGGTGGAGATGTTGATGCTGCTTCCCAGCGAGCCGCCCATGTTGGCGGCGACCTCCCGGACGGCGTTCATCTCCATCGAGTTCGGGATGAAGATGCCGGGCTGTCCGTCCGTGTCATAGACCGCAAGCTCCACGGGGATAATCGTGCCGTCGTATTCCAGCGAGGTAATCTCGATGTCGAGCCGCTCACCCTGTATCTTGCCCGTGCCGACCACCACCGCACCCCGGGGTATTGTCCTGCCTGCCACCGCCATAGGCTCCAGCAGGCGCAGCCTTACCGTCTGCCCGTCCGTCACGCTCTGCGCCCCATGCACGCACGCCGGTATGGTGTTCCTGTCCAATACCTCCGCCGTGCCGACAGCCGTGTTGAAACCCCGGTTGCGTTCCTGCGATAAGGCGGCGACAAACTCCGCGTTACTCATAGGCTGTGAGAGTGAAGAAACTACTTGATGCTCCACCTGTCTGATAGGCATTGCCTTGTTCTTCTTCCCTTTCTGCACGGTAGTTGGCTCTGCCCTCTGTTCCGCCGATGGCTGTCCTCCGTTCTGACCGCCCATGTACTTTGCCGCCAGCTCGTAGGACTTCTCCATAAGAGCCACCTGCTCGTCCATAGAGGAAGCCTTGCCCCTCTCGCTTTCCAGTTCCGACTCCAGCGATGCGATGCGCTCCAACAATTCGTCCATCTCCGCATTGTCGTTTTTCGGCTGGTCGTAGAAGTTTCCGAGCGTGGCGTTCAGGTCACGGTAGGCGGCTGCGGAGGACTGGATGGTCTGCGGCGTGGCTGGCTTTGCCCTTTCTTCCTTGCCGCCCGGATTGGCGAGGTCGAAGTCCACTCCGTTCTCCGTTCCCGCTATCTCGCGGTCGAACATGTCGCCCAGCTGCCCGATGGCACGGTTGCGGCTCTCCTGACGCTCTTCCATCTCCCCATGCTCGTAGGCTTTCAGCTTGTCGCCGATAATCTGCCGGTTCGCCTTGTCAGCGTCGGGCATCTCGGTGTTGTATCCGTCCGTTCCCGGCGGTTGCTCCTTGCCGGAGGACGGGGCGAATATCAGCCACATCGCCCCGATGAACACCAACACCATAGCGGGCAGCACGATCATCTTCTGCCGTTTCAGCCGTTGCGCCTCTGTCAGCGGTTCGCGCTCCTTTTTCGGTTTCCCCGTTTCGGGAGCAGCTTTGTTCTCTTTCGTCGGTTCATTCTTTGTCTGTTCCATATAAATAAGGTGTTAAGTGATTGCCTGTTTCCGCCGGGGTCGGCAGTTCCACCCGTCCGGCGTGTCCCGTTTCCATATGTGAGCCGTCGTTCCTGCCGATGTCATAGACGGCTCTGCCGAAGGTGTAAAGGGCAAGCACCGCGAAGGCGGCGAACATCCCCAGCACGATGCGGCGGCGTGTTTCCGGCGGCAAGCCGTCCAGATACCCTTTGAGACTTGCCGCCAAGCGTTTCCGTTTGTCGTGGAGTTTCCAATACATGCCCCACATTGATTTTCTGATACTTTTCATGTCCTGTTACCGTTTGATAGTCTGTAAATCCTTGTTCTCAATGATGGTGAAACCCTCGATGGTAAAACCGTTCGGGTTGTCATCCGACCGCGATGCGTTCAGCAGGCGGCAGGTGGTCACGAGGCTGCGCTCGGTGACGTTGCTCTGCCGGATGATTTTCTGTGTGGCGTAGGTCACGGCACGGTAGGGATAGGCGTTGAAGTCGCACACCACGCTGTCCACCTTCAGCACTTGGTTGATGTTCCCGGCGATGATGCGGTTGTAGTACCCCTTCTCCGCGAAGTCCGAATAATAGTGGTACACGCTCTTGTCCGCCAGCAGCAAGGCACGTTTCACGTTGTGTTCAATCGCGCTTTTTTCAGGTGATAGCGTGAAGAACATCTCGTGGAAACGGCGCACATGTTCCCGTGCCTCCGCCGGGCGGTTCTGCGACAAATCCTGAGACAAGGCGAGCATCAGGCTCTTGCCGTTGTCCAGCACATAGATTTTCTCCCGTTGCTTCTCTGCGAAACGGTAGGAGTTCCACACGCTCCACACCGTCACCACGGCGCACAGCGAGAGGAAGACGATACCGAACAGGCGTATCTGCCTGAACGACGATTCGATGTTTCTAAGTGATTTGAATTCCATTTATATTTTCCAATTTATGATTGCACATTGATTATTTCAGCAATTTGCCGACACGTCCGACTGCGTTTCCTGCGGCTGCACCCGCCACGCTGCCCGCCATGCTTCCGGCTCGTCCCGCCATCTGGTTCACGTTGCGACCGTAACCGCCCATGCCTCCGGCTTGGATAATCCAGCCCGCAACGGTGGGAATGGTAAAGTAGCCGATGATGCCGATGCAGAGGAATACGATATACACCCCGTCGCTCGAATCCAGCGAGAAGTTCGGGTCTGCCTGCATCCGCTCGATGTCGTTTTGCAGCATCAGAACCTGTATCTTCGCCAGTATGGTGCTGAACATGTCCGATACCGGTAGCCACAGATAGACCTGTATATAGCGGCATATCCACTGCGTGAGCGTGTTTTGGAAACCGTCCCATACCGACAGGGCGAAGGCTATCGGACCGAGAATCGCCAGCACCACGAGAAAGAAGGTGCGGACGGTGTCTATCACGAGGGCGGCGGCTTGGAACAGCAGTTCGAGTATCTCGCGGAAGAAGTCGCGGATGCTCTTCTTCATGTTGTACATTCCCCGGTCGATATACATTCCCGCCATCGTCACCATGTCGGAGGGCGACCAGCCGAGTTCCTCCAGTTGCTTGTCAAATTCCTCGTTGGACACGAGGTAGGCGGTTTCGGGGTTGCGTACCATCGCCTCGTATTCCAGTTTGTCCTTCTGCTCCCGGTATCGGTTCATGTCCAGCGTTTCCGCCTCCAGCATCTTTGCCGTGCCCTGTACGACGGGTGAGAGGATGCTGTTTATCGTGCCCAGCACCACAGTCGGGAAGAACATGATGCACAGACCGATGGCAAAAGGACGGAGCATCGGGAATACGTCTATCGGTTCAGCTCTCGCCAGCGACTGCCATACCCGGTAGGCGACGTAGAACAGCGCACCCAGCCCGGCGATGCCTTTCGCCACACCAGCCATGTCCCCACACAGCGGCATCATCTGCTCATAAAGTGAACGTAAAATCTGATGAAGGTTGTCGAACTTCATAGGCTACCAGTATCTTTCGTTCATGTTCCCGTACAGCCCCATGATGCGGTCGAGGTCGTTCTTCTTTTTCGCACGCAGGTAACTCACGGAGATGTTCTTGTTCGTGTAGTAGCTCACGAGGTTGCGGTAACGCTTCATCTTCGAGTGGCAGCGTTCCACCACGTCCATGCGCTCCTTGTCGGTCATGGAGAGCGTGGTGATGTTCACCACGTTCCTGAGTTCCGTCAACACTTCGTTGCTTTCCTCCAGCAGTTTCGTGTAGCCGAAAGCGATTGCGGAAAGCTCTTCGGGTCTGAAATTCCCGTCACGGAGCATCCGTTGGAAACTGTTCACATAGATGTCTGTGATGTCGCCCACCATCAGGATGGTCTGCTGCACCTTGCGGGCGTCCTTGACCAGATTGTTCACCGATTTGAGGGCATCGTAATACTTCTTGCCCTGCTGATAGATTTTCACCGTCTCCTGAAAGTTGCTCACCATGTTCGTGGCGGTCTTGGAGGTATGGATGATGTTTTTGGAGGCATTGATGATGCCCTGCGCTAGATTGCCCGGATCGCTTACGACCCACTGTGCGCTTGCCCTGCCCGCGAAAAGCAGGCACAGGCAGATAATCATTGTTATTCTTGTTCTCATGTTACTTTGGATTTTAGTGGTTGTTATTCTTCGGTCGGATGTCCCGGCTGCGGCTTCACCCGCACATAGTCCCCGTTTGGCGAGAAAGTCAGCACATCCGTGGCCTCGTTGTAGGACACGTCGATGCGGAAGCCGGTGTTCATGAACAGGTTGCCGTTCTCCTCCTGCAAGAGATAGGTTTCCGGCTTGAGCTTGCGGCGCAGACCGCTACGACGGAACACCGTCACTTTGTAGGCTTCGCCCTCCTTGTAGATAAGCACGTCAGGTTTTCCCTCCACGCTCTCCCAGTTCCCGCACAGCATGTCGCGGCGGTTGTCGGCCACGTCGCAGGATTGCAGCATCATGACCGCCAATCCGATAAGGCACTTGCTGACTTGCAGCATTTTCACTTTTGGTAAATTCATACGCGTTTTTCTTTTTTGGTTGATACATTCTGTTTTTTAGTTATTCCTTGTTTCTCCGCCTTTCGGCAAGCTGCCGGATGGCGGCTTCGATGTCGTCGCCCAGCTTCTCCGCCAGACGGTAAACCTCCACTTTTTCCGTTTCCTCGGTGGTGTACGCCAGATACTCTTCCGCGCTGACCTCCGTGGCATAGACCGCCGACTGCGTGCCGCCCAAGCCTATCCACACCTCCTTGTAGAGCCGTGAAGGGTTGTTCGCCATGTTGATGGAGAGTATCTGCGACTTCTCCTTTTCCGTCAGTCCGAGCAACGCCTGTATCTGGTCGAACTTGTTCATATATTTCCTTTGGTCAAGCAGGATTTTACAATCCGAGTTGTTGATAATGCTCTCTTTGACCACCGGAGAACTGATAATGTCGTCCACCTCCTGCGTCACCACGATTGCCTCGCCGTAATATTTTCTGACCGTCTTATACATATAGCGCAGATATTCAGCCATGTTCGCCGATGAGAGGGCCTTCCAAGCCTCTTCCACGATAAGCTGTTTCCGCACGCCTTTCAGCCGCCGCATCTTGTTGATGAAGGCTTCCATGATGATGATGGTCACGACGGGGAACAGTTCGCGGTTTTCTTTAATCGAATCTATCTCGAAGACGATGAACCGCTTGCCGAGCAGGTCGATGTTCTCCGTGGAGTTGAGCAGGAAATCGTAACGCCCGCCCCGGTAATACTGCCGCATGGTGGTGAGCATGTTGTCGATGTTGAAGTCGGACTTCTCCACCTTGATGTCACGCTGTGCCAGTTCCTTGCGGTAGTCGTCACGCATATACTCGTAGAAGGTGTTGAACGACGGCACGATGCTACGGTCGGATTGGATGCGCTCAATATAGGCACTCACGGCACTGCCCAGCTCGCCGCTCTCCGTCTTTGTCACCTTGTCGTCCTCCGACTTCCAGAGCGTCAGCAACAGGGTCTTGATGCTGTCCTTCTTCTCCACGTCGAAGATGTAATCGTCGGTGTAGAACGGGTTGAAGCTGATGGGCTTATCTTCCGTGTAGGTGAAATACACACCGTCCGCTCCGCCTGTCTTGCGTCGGATCATGCCGCACAAGCCCTGATAGGAGTTTCCCGTGTCCACCAATACCACATGTGCGCCTTGCTCATAATATTGGCGCACGAGGTGGTTCATGAAGAAAGACTTGCCGCTGCCCGAAGGACCCAGCACGAACTTGTTGCGGTTGGTCGTGATACCTCGCTTCATGGGCAGGTCGGAGATGTCAAGGTGCAGCGGTTTTCCCGTGAGCCTGTCCACCATCTTGATGCCGAAGGGCGAGAGCGAGCTGCGGTAGTTGGTTTCCTCTGTGAACAGGCACACCGCCTGTTCGATGAAGGTGTGGAAACTCTCTTCCGCCGGGAAGTCCGCCGCATTGCCGGGTATCGCCGCCCAGTAGAGTGTCGGGCAGTCGATGGTGTTGTGGCGCGGCACGCATTCCATGCTTGCCAACTGGCTGCCCACGTCGTTCTTGATATGCTTCAGTTCCTCCGCATCGTCGCTCCACGCCATGACGTTGAAGTGTGCCCGTACCGAGGTCAGTCCGTAGGAATGGGCTTCGTTCAGGTATTGGTCTATCCACTCGCGGTTGATGCTGTTGCTCCTTGAATAGCGAGATAGCGACTGCATGTTACGGGCGGACTTCTCGAACTTCTGCAAGGTTTCCTCACTGTTGTCTATCAGCACATACTGGTTGTAGATATGGTTGCAGGAGAGCAGAAGCCCCACCGGGGAGGCGAATGACAGTCGGCAGTCACTCCGGTCGGTGGAGAGCTTCTCGTAACGGGTGTCGGTAGCCACCTTGCCCGGCAGGTCTTCCGCGTCGGAGAGGGTGTGCAGACACAGGCGGTTGTCGCCGATGCGCATCTCCCTTGCCGAAAGCTCGATGTCCTGCAAGGTGGTGTCACCTTCCGGCATGAGCGAGAAGTAGCGTTCAATAAGTCCCGTCTTTCCCTCAGTACCCACAATCTCATCGGTGGAGAGGCGGCGCAGCCTGACAAGCCCGCTGTCGTTCATGATGCGCTCGAACTGTTCGCAGGCTTCCAAGAACTTGGTCGTGGTTTCCCTGTCCAGCTCCTTCGGGATGATATGTCCCCGGCACAGCGTGCTGAAATTGCTCTGCATCCGGTTACGCTCCTTTGTTGTCTTGGTCAGGTAGAGGTAGCAGGTGTGTTTCAGGTACGGACGCTCGTTGAAGTGACGCTCGAAAGAGCGGCTTAAAAAGCTCATGTCGTCCTTCTGAAGCTCCGGTTTGTAGCGTTCCTTGATGAACCAGTCCTGTTTGTGGACGACGGAGTAGTCCGGCAGCACCTTGATAGCCTTGCACCAGCAACTGTGTATCGCCTCGTACTCCGCACCCGTCACGGTGTAAAGTTCCGGTAGTTCCACCTCGAAAGCCACCGTGATGTCGGCGTCCTTTGAGATGATGCAGCCATGCTCCACCGCTAAAAGTGGGAACCTGTTTTCCAGTGTTGTCATTTTCGATGTATTCCTCATTGTCTTTCTTCCTTTCGTTGTCGTTTGAACAGACGGGTTATCCGCCGCCGGTTGATAAGGTATCGGGGATGGCTCCGTGCCGCTCCTAATTTCATCAGCCCGTGTTCACCGTACCGGGCGTTCAGCGCGAAGGTCTGCCATACAAGGAGGGAGGACGATGCCGCGCCGAAGCCGATACATATCCACTGGTCGATACCGACCATGTAGAGGATGACGAACAGGACGAAGAGAGCCAGCAGACCTCCGCAGAAGATGAAGAGGTACTGTGCCTTCAAGCCCTTGAACTCTACCGGACGGCCGATACCCTTGTTGATTGGGTATTCAGCCATACATTATTTATTAAAGGAAGAATGAGCGCAGGATGGTGGCGGCAACAATCAGGAAGATGCACGCGCCGAACCACGAGGCGGCTGTCTTGCTGGTGTCGGGGTCGCCCGATGAAAACTTGCCGTACACTTTTACGCCCCCGATAAGCCCGACGACTGCACCGATGGCGTATATCAGTTTAGTTCCGGGGTCGAAATAAGAACTCACCATAGAGGTGGCTTCGTTGATGCCCGCGATGCCGTTTCCCTGCGCGAAAGCGGAGGCGGTTGCGGCGATGACAAGTGCCGCGGAGAGGATTGCTTTTCTGTTTTTCAAGATGTTCTTGTTCATAAACTGTTCTTGTTTTTTGCCGTCAAAAGGGTGGATGGTCCTTTGTCGGGCGGTTGATACTTTGTTTCTTTACTTTGGTTTTAGTGGATGCCCGTTTGTTTCCACGGACGTGGGCGTGTCCGTTGCGGATGGGGATGCGCCTTGCGTTTCCTCGCCGCGTGGGTTGATGTCATTCTTTCATGTTCATTTCTTTTATTGTTGTCATACATAGTTGCGAATGTCGAACTCCTCGATGTTGTCCGGCACGACGAACTCCTTTTCAGATTTCTTCAGCCGAATCTCGATAAGCCCCTTGATGCGGATGCCTATCTCCGAAGAGCCTTCCATCATTTTCTCGTACAACTCCGTGCCCTCCATGTCGGTGAACACCTTAGCCGCCTTTTCACGTTCCGCCTGTGTCGCGTCCGGGTTTTTGGCGGTCTTGCAGGCGTCGTCAATCTCGTCAAAGCTGCTGCCCGAAGCCCGTGGCGTGTCCGAGGCGTCCTCTTCCGGTTCGTCGTCCCCGTATCCCAGTTCCTCCGGCGGTATGCTCGTGAAGGTCTCATCGAGTTTTTCCTCCGGGACTTGTGCCGGGCGGGATGCGTTTCCCGTTTTTCCGTCGTCAAAAGTAGCCTCTTCCTCCGACAGCTCAATGCCTTTTTCAATAGTGGCGGCTTCTTGCGTCGGTATGGCAGCGGTTGTCCGGGTGGATGCCATCCTGAAACGGCTCTTGCCGATGATGTCCGCCTTTTCCGCAGGGACTTCCTCGTGTGCCGCTATGCGTTTAGCCTCATTCCCGTCCAGTGACCGCCATAATCCGACAATGCCCTTGAAGAAGCGGACAATCCGCGTGTCCATGATGCGCTCGTAAAGGAGCAGGAACAGGAACCAGAGGTTGCAGCCGACCGATACCGCCAGCAGAATGTCTGTCATGCTGATTGTGTAATTCATATCCTTCCGTTTTTGGTTAGAATACTGAATTGTAATTTCGGGCATAAAGGCTCTTTATCGCATCTTCGCACTGGTTGAAGTGGTGCGTCAGCACATGGTCGATGTAAGCGGACAGCGTAAGCCGGTCATGCCCGATTACACGGGTGATACGCATGATACGCTCGTGGTACTCCGGGCGCACATACGCCATCTTCCCCTCACGTGCCTTTACTTCCGGGTCGCGGATGAACAGGCGTTCATAGTCCTTCTCACTGCATTTGCCGCTTACCGGGACAGGCGACAGTATTTCCACACTCGCCTGCACTTGGGTAAACATACCTCCGCAGTCTTGCTGTGGTCTTTTTTCATTCGGTGTCATTTCTTTTTCCATTTTCAAATCAGATCTTCACGTTGTTTCTTGTACAGTTCGTTGATTCTCTCCTTGTGCTGTTCCAGATGCTGGCGCAGCACGGTATCCACATATCCGCCTACTGAGATTTCCCCTCCGGCGATGTCGTTCACGATTCTGAGGATCTTGCCGTGGACGTCACGGCTGATATAGACACATTGGCGGGTCTTTATCTCGTTGCGGCGCAGGAATAGCTCGTTGTAGTCCTCGTCCTGCCTTTTCCGGCGTCCACTTTCCCTCTGCGCTTTTTCCCGTGTTACGGGTTGCACAGGAGATGGTTCCGGTGCGGCGGTGTCCTCTTCGGTCGGTGCAGCTGCGGGTACTTCCTGTGCGGGGCGCAGTGTCCCGTCCTGTGTGCGCCGCCCGATGGAGGCTAACAGCAGTTCCTCGTCGATGCCTTCCGTGTTCACTTTCCTGCTGCCCATGCTCACTGCGGTCTGATGATGTCGCTTATCTCTTCGTAAAACTCCCGGATGCCACTCCCTTTCAGCAGTGCCGTGTCCATCGGGAAGATGGTGGAGCGGAAAACGCTCTTGCGCTCTTCCGAAAGGTCACGGCGGAACTTCTTGCTGTCGGGCAAGCGGGTGGAAAGTACCGGAAAGCCCATTTCGGCTATCACTTCCTCGTAGATGCCGTACAAGTCGTTCCTCTCCCTGCCGTCCACCATCGTCCAGAACAGATGCAGCCCCTTTGTTTTCGCCTGTCCGGTAGTCATCAGCCTGTCGCGGAACATCGTGACGAATTTCAGGGTACTCTCCACGACAAAGCGGTCGGCACTCAGCGGAGTGAAAATGTAGTCCATCTGCGAGAGCGTCTTTATCACGCCGTTGCTTCGGAGTGTGCCGGGCATGTCGAAGAACACCACGTCGGGTTTCACGTCCTCAGTGGCAATCATCCTCTCGGCATCGTCGAGGGCGTTCACCGCATTGCTTTTGACGATGGTGTAGGCGTTCTTTTTGATCCGGCGGAAATGGTCGCAAGCGAGAGCCTTGAAGTAGGTGCTGCTGTCGATAAGCCCCATTTCGTGTTCGCGCAGCCCGTGGATGCTGTGCTGCGGGTCGTCGCAGTCCACGACGGCGACATTGTAGCCTTTCACGTTGTGCAGGTAGCTGGCGGCAAGTGCCGTGACAGTGGATTTGCCGATGCCACCTTTCTGTGTTGCGAATGCAACGAAGATTTCCTTACTCATAGTTCCATTTATTTTAATTGTTGATGATTTGTTTTTCTGTTTCCATACGGATTTGGCTGTCGCACCATCCGCTTCCGTGACTACACACGCAGGCGGGTCGTCGCGTATCCGGTTCTGTGGTGAAGCGGTGCGTCGGACAAATGGTGATTGACGACATTGCGTCATGAAGTCATTGAATCCATACGTCACCGAATTGTCGGAGAACCGGGTTTCCGACGGTTCGGGTATCCGTTTCGGCAAGTATCCGAAGAAGCGGATTTCCGGGTATTTGAATGTTCCGTTTATCATATCTTCAAATCGTTCGTTTCTTGAATCATGCTGCAAATAAACAAGTATATTTTGGAACCTGTATCACTTCTCCGGCAAGTGGCGGCACGTTGCGCCGGTTGGCAGTCATTGACCGGGTCAAGCATCTGTCCGATACCGCTTTAAGGGCGTAACTTTGCACCCGGACAGCAGGGTTCGCCGATGACGCGCGGCCCGGAGTCCTGAAAGGTATTTTCCCAATCCGTCCCCTGACGGATTTTTATGTTCACCTGAACATAGCAAGATGTCTTTTCAGCCGCTCAAAATATTTTGAGCAGCCACGAAAAGCACTTGCCCTTGCAGGGGGCGGGCTTTCCCTCCGAAGTCGGGAAGCCTTTCAGAACTGCGGTGCTGTAATCCGAAGCGGCGGCTTATGCCGTCAATCCGCTAAATCCAAAGTAATATGAAAGAGAAAAGGAAAAGCAAATCAGGGAGAAATCCCAAACTTGATCCGGCGGTGTACCGGTACACCGTCCGTTTCAACGAGGAGGAACACAACCGTTTCCTCGCCATGTTCGGAAAATCGGGTGTCTATGCACGGTCTGTTTTCCTCAAAGCGCACTTCTTCGGGCAACCGTTCAAGGTGCTGAAGGTGGACAAGACGTTGGTGGACTATTACACCAAACTGTCGGATTTTCATGCACAATTCCGTGCCGTGGGTACGAATTACAACCAAGTCGTGAAGGAACTGAGGCTGCATTTTTCAGAGAAAAAGGCGATGGCGTTGCTCTACAAATTAGAGCAACACACCGTCGAACTCGTGAAACTGAGCCGCCGGATTGTGGAACTTTCAAGGGAAATGGAGGCAAAATGGTCGCAAAAATCAGTGTAGGAAGTTCGTTGTACGGCGCGATTGCCTACAACGGGGAGAAGATTAACGAGGCGCAGGGGCGGCTTCTCACCACCAACCGCATCTACAATGACGGTTCGGGAACGGTGGACATAGGCAAGGCGATGGAGGGTTTTCTCACCTTCCTGCCACCGCAGATGAAGATCGAGAAGCCGGTGGTGCATATCTCTCTCAACCCGCACCCGGAGGATGTGCTGACCGATATTGAGTTGCAGAATATCGCCCGCGAGTATCTGGAAAAACTCGGTTTCGGAAACCAGCCTTATCTTGTATTCAAGCACGAGGACATCGACCGCCACCACCTGCACATCGTGACGGTCAACGTGGACGAGAACGGGAAAAGGCTCAACCGGGATTTTCTCTACCGCCGCAGCGACCGTATCCGCAGGGAACTGGAACAGAAGTACGGATTGCATCCGGCAGAACGTAAAAATCAGAGATTGGATAATCCGTTGCGCAAGGTGGCCGCATCGGCAGGTGATGTGAAGAAGCAGGTAGGCAACACCGTGAAGGCTCTGAATGGGCAGTACCGTTTCCAGACGATGGGCGAATACCGTGCGCTCCTTTCCTTATATAATATGACGGTGGAGGAAGCGAGGGGCAACGTGCGCGGACGGGAGTATCACGGGCTGGTCTATTCCGTCACGGACGACAAGGGTAACAAGGTGGGCAACCCGTTCAAATCCTCGCTTTTCGGGAAGTCCGCAGGCTATGAAGCCGTACAGAAGAAGTTTGTCCGTTCCAAATCGGAAATCAAGGATAGGAAACTGGCAGACATGACGAAACGCACCGTCCTTTCCGTGCTGCAAGGCACTTATGACAAGGACAAATTTGTATCCCAACTCAAAGAGAAGGGCATCGACACCGTACTGCGCTACACAGAGGAAGGGCGCATCTATGGGGCTACCTTCATCGACCACCGCACGGGATGCGTGCTGAACGGTTCGCGCATGGGTAAGGAGCTTTCGGCGAATGCCTTGCAGGAACACTTCACCCTGCCATACGCCGGACAACCGCCGATACCGCTATCCATCCCTGTGGATGCTGCGGACAAGGCACACGGGCAGACCGCCTACGACAGTGAAGATATATCGGGCGGTATGGGCTTGCTCACTCCCGAAGGTCCGGCGGTAGATGCCGAGGAAGAGGCTTTCATCCGGGCGATGAAGCGCAAAAAGAAGAAAAAACGCAAGGGCTTGGGTATGTAATCAGAGTATCAACAATTAAAAAATCAATGTATGTCACAACAAGAAGACGATTTGAGGGCATTGGCGAAAATCATGGATTTTCTGCGTGCCGTGAGTATCATTTTAGTGGTCATGAACGTGTACTGGTTCTGCTACGAAGCCATCCGGCTGTGGGGCGTGAACATCGGCGTGGTGGACAAAATCCTTCTGAACTTCGACCGCACGGCGGGGCTGTTCCATTCCATTCTCTACACGAAGCTGTTTTCCGTCCTTTTGCTTGCCTTGTCCTGTCTGGGTACGAAGGGTGTCAAGGGTGAGAAAATCACTTGGGGGAGAATCTGGACAGCATTTGCCGTCGGGTTCGTGCTGTTTTTCCTGAACTGGTGGTTGCTGCCCCTGCCGCTGCCGCTTGAAGCGGTGACGGGACTGTATGTCCTTAC
Organism: Porphyromonas somerae DSM 23386; assembly: GCF_000372405.1. Taxonomy (GTDB): domain Bacteria; phylum Bacteroidota; class Bacteroidia; order Bacteroidales; family Porphyromonadaceae; genus Porphyromonas_A; species Porphyromonas_A somerae. The sequence goes on from NZ_AQVC01000009.1 coordinate 30,923, forward strand.
CATTGGAACGGGCTATGTCTGCCTGTTGATGGGTGGTCTGTGGATGAGCCGCCTGTTGAAACACAATTTGATGGAGGATGTTTTCAACAACGAGAACGAGAGTTTCATGCAGGAAACGAGGCTTATCGAAAGCGAGTATTCGGTCAATCTGCCGACACGTTTCTATTACAGGAAACGCTGGAACAACGGTTGGATCAATGTAGTTAATCCCTTCCGTGCGTCCATCGTGTTGGGTACGCCGGGCAGCGGCAAGTCCTATGCCGTGGTAAACAATTTTATCAAGCAACAGATTGAAAAGGGCTTTAGTCAATACATCTACGATTTCAAGTATCCCGACCTATCTACTATTGCCTACAACCATTTGCTGAACCACCCGGACGGCTACAAGGTAAAGCCGAAGTTCTATGTGATCAACTTCGACGACCCGCGACGCTCTCATCGGTGCAATCCCATTCACCCGGATTTTATGGAAGATATTACGGATGCCTATGAGAGTGCCTACACAATAATGCTCAACCTCAATAAAACGTGGGTGCAAAAGCAGGGCGACTTCTTCGTGGAGTCACCTATCATTCTGTTTGCCAGTATTATCTGGTATCTCAAAATCTATCAGAACGGGAAGTTTTGCACGTTTCCCCATGCTATCGAGTTTCTGAACCGCCGTTACGAGGATATATTTCCGATACTGACCTCTTATCCGGAGCTGGAGAACTACCTTTCGCCGTTCATGGATGCGTGGCTTGGAGGGGCTGCGGAGCAGCTCATGGGTCAGATAGCGTCGGCAAAAATCCCGCTTTCGAGGATGATTTCACCGCAGCTCTACTGGGTGATGTCAGACAGCGAGTTTACGCTGGACATCAACAATCCCGAAGAGCCGAAAATCCTCTGCGTGGGTAACAATCCCGACCGTCAGAATATCTACGGTGCGGCACTCGGTCTGTATAATTCCCGTATCGTGAAGCTCATCAACAAGAAGGGGATGCTGAAGTCATCGGTCATCATCGACGAGTTGCCCACAATATACTTCAAAGGGTTGGACAATCTTATAGCTACCGCCCGAAGCAACAAGGTTGCCGTGTGTCTGGGCTTTCAGGATTTCAGCCAGTTAGTGCGTGACTACGGGGACAAAGAGGCGAAAGTGGTGATGAACACTGTCGGCAATATTTTCTCCGGTCAGGTGGTGGGGGAAACAGCCAAGACGCTCTCCGAGCGGTTCGGTAAGGTGTTGCAGAAACGGCAGTCCATCTCCATCAACCGGCAGGATGTTTCCACCTCCATCAACACGCAGATGGACGCGCTCATTCCACCGAGTAAGATTTCCGGGCTTACGCAGGGAATGTTTGTCGGTTCTGTATCCGACAACTTCAACGAGCGTATCGAGCAGAAGATTTTTCATTGCGAGATTGTGGTGGATGCCGAAAAGGTGAAACGGGAAGAAAGTGCCTACAAGAAAATTCCCGTCATTACAAACTTCACGGACGAGGACGGCAACGACCGCATGAAGGAAACGGTGCAGGCGAACTACCGGCGCATCAAGGAAGAGGTGAAGCAGATTGTGCAGGAGGAACTGGAGCGTATCAAAAACGATCCGGTGCTGTGTAAACTGCTACCAGATAATGAGACTGTCTAACAAGTCCCCAAAATTGAAAATTATCCCTATCGAAGTTTGAAGTGACCCCCAAAAGTTGGATACAATTTTTTTGGGGGGCACTTCAGTTCTGACGGGTAAAATCGTAAAATTCGGACTTGTTAGACAAATACTTACGCGGTTTCAACCTCAGGTACTGAATCTATCGAATTGACAAATTTAACCAATTGCGGATCTGAATCTTTTTGTATGAGGTTTCGGAGACTCTTTTTCAATTCATAAGCATCATCCCCTGCTGTATTTATTAAATCCATATAAAAATCTTTGTTTTGCAGAATCAATGAACGGCATGCCCCATCGGAAATTACAGGTTTCACTATTTTATCAATAACGTCTCCAGCTTGACTTTTCAAATTACCATGCGATCTAAGCCATGTTTCGAAAAATTGAAACTTTATTGCATTGATAGTCTTTTTACCGATGCAGAAATCATTTCTTATATCGGTAACTGTCGATTTAATTTTTCGTTTATCCAATCTTTCAACTATATTCTTGAAACAATTAGGGAAAGGATTCAAACTTTGAGTTCCAGAAGCAATATCCATCAGAATCTTTTTGCCAAATTCAGTCAAGTTATCTGGCAAGGATTTGATTTTAGCCAGTAAATGTTTTATTGCGACAAACCAATAATATGATGTATGTGCTGTTCTTTGGGCGTATAATGTATCAACACTTATTTCAGACAACGCTTCGAACGCTATTTTATTGATATGATCGGTCAGGACATTGCTTATTTTAGTGGTCAAATCGTAAAAAGATGCGTCAGGAATTACATCTTTAATATTGTTCTTAGTGATATACTTATCCAAATCGGTATTCCACTCTGCTAAATGCTCGATAAATACCTCATCCGTTACACCTATTCTGTTCTTAATATCTTCAAATTGGGGCAATATGTCTGAGAGCAATAATTTATAGCCAAGTTTATGATTTACCATGTATTGTAGTGTTTCATTTAATAGCGGTATATTCCATCCCACACTATTTACTAATAAGTCTCCATGATCCACATAATAGTCCATGAGTTCTGCAACATATTTTATATCTCCACCCTCTATTAAGGAAACGGAATGACCATGTGCCAATTGCATGGCGACTAAATCGTAATATCCAGACTCTTTAATGTTTCGGCCATCAGTTTCTAATTCAGAATGCAACTGATTTATGTAGGTTGAATCTAACGTTACAGGTAAAGGTCTTTCTTCGTCAGATGCCAATAAACGATAGGTTGTAAATATAGCCCCTATATTATCTTTATTTACATTCTGTTCATCAATGCAATTCGTGATCGCTTGCAAAAGCGTTGGAAACGTATAGGTAGAATTATCTTTTAACGTTTTTACAATATCTGCATGGTCGAAATTATCGGGTAGTAAGTTTGCCAAATAATTATCGAGCGCCTCCGAATTTGTTGCTACTTGATAATATTTATATGCTTTAGTTGTCGCGTTATCCCGATAGGCAGCATCTGTTGCATTTGCAGCTTGAATATAATCGATAAATGTATTTGGCTTGACTGTTTTTGCTTCAATCAATGACGTAAAATCGCACGCCAACTTATTTTGCGCAATAAACCTGTCTATTGCATCTAACGTTTTGAAATAGTCGCCGCCATTGAAGTCATTGAACCGAACTATCTTCTTATATAATTGAGCAATCACATGGTTTTGGCTTTCCGTGTCTAAATGCAACAGCAGTTCTTGGTATTCGACAGGGAACACCTGCTTCTCTATGGATTCTTTTAATTTCAATTGTGCTATTCTTTGCCATACACGCAGAATAACATCGCTCTTTCGAGTTAATTTATGCAAACAATGTATAATCTTATCGATAAGCGCATTGTCCATACATTGTATAACTTCTTCTAATACAGTGTCAAATTGTTTATTAGTCTCTGCATATTGATTTATGTCGTGGTCTTCTTCTCCGTTGATGCAGCCTTCAATATATTTTTTCAATGGAATTTGTCGAGCATCTTCAACATCGACACCATATACCAAAGCTGCAATTTCGCGTTGTGTTTGCAGATCATTGTTAATTATTGTTTGAATGCCATTCAGATAGTCGCCGGACAATATTTGTTCTACTGGATTTGCCAGAATATCCGTCTTCTTCAAACAGAACAATGCTATGTTTATCATCAAAATTTCGTTACACCACTCTTGTTTAAGAGCGACCATCTCATTGATATATGATATAATTTCCCTAACATTGGCATTAGGATTTACCAATCTGAATATCCGATTTATAGTTTCTTTCGCTTCATTTTCTGTTTCTCCAAATGCTTCAACAAACAGTTTGTTGAATATACTTCGATAGTCGGTAATAACAGGAGGAGCAACACGATAAACAATAGGGAAAGTTTTATTGATAAAATACTTGGTCAGTTGTTTCGTTTGTTCGTCGGTCTCATCTCCGAATGCACAAGCTAAATGTGTTTCATCGAAAGGAATAACAGCCCAAACATTTTCAAAACCGCTATCGGCGAAGAACGTATGGATAGAAGACCATAATTCTTTTACTTTTTCAGCGGGGAGACGATCCATGTTGTCAAAAACAAGGACTAATTTACGTTGTCCTTTTTCCTTGATAAAATCAGAAATGTCTTGCATCCATGTTTTGAACTCGTAAACCGTTGGTTCGTCTTCGCTCAAAGTCTCATAGCAAACGTCCTTTTCGACTTTATCTTGATAAATAGCTAACATATAACTCCATCCATATTTATGATCTTTGCTATATGCCCATTTCCAAACGCACAATGCAATAAGAACTGGCAGTGCAGCTATGATAATAGACAATAAAGAAAACCACCATGTTGTGGGTGTAGGTTTTACTGCATACGCAATAAATGTAAATATCGGAGTTAAAACTGCAACCAAAAATGCCGCAACCATACCATTACTGATAAGGGGATATTTTTCGGTTACGGTCTCCGTTTTACGGGCTAATAAATATTTCAGCTTTTCAGACCATGATACGGTTTTCGTACCTCCACCTTTGACTTTTATTGTTGCATTTCCAGATAGGATACCATCATCAATAAGTTTGCTTGTAAGCAATTCCAATATAGAGCGGCGTTGCAAGTCCTCTTGATGTCCCCATGCGTCATACTCAAAAAAGTAATAGTCGTCTGATAATTCACGTTCCAACATTTTAACCACGTTGGATTTTCCAGATCCCCAAATACCTTCGATGCCGATAATTCGAGGTAAAGTACATTCCTCATCCAATGAATCATTCTGACAAAAATGGCGAGCAATAGTTTTTGCCAACCTTTCTTGCGAACCTCCATCGAATTTGTCAATACCACACGGTTTATTTTGGATAAACCGCGGATATTGCTGTTTGGATTGTAGTTTTGTTTCCATATACGTAATTTATTGATTATACGAACTCCAAATAATTCTCCCGATTTACCACATGAAACTCGGCATAGGGATAGGCTTCTTGGAAGGCTTTCGGTGCGGCCGGCATTTTATTTCCCCACTTGAACTCCAAGGCGGTAAGACTGTCGGCACTCTCCTCAATCAGGTCGATTTCCTGTTTGTCGTAGGTGCGCCAGAAATAGAACTCCCTGTGCAGTCCCTCATTGAAGTTCGCTTTGCGCCGCTCTCCGATGATGTAGTTCTCCCACAGCGCACCGACATCCTGCCGAATGGCCAGCGGTGAGAAAGCCCCGATAATGGCATTGCGAATGCCGTTGTCGTAGAAGTACCACTTGCCAGCTTTTGTAACCTCCTTGCGTAGGTTACGCGAATAAGCCCCCAGACGATAGATAACGAAGACCTTTTCCAATAGGTCGAGGTATTTTTCAACGGTCGTCTTGCTCATGCCGAGTTGTTTACCTAACTCTTCGTAAGAAACTTCGCTGCCCAACTGAAAAGCTATCAATCGCAGTAGATCGCGCATCTTGCTCGAATTTTTTAAGCCGTCAATTGCTAAGATATCTTTAAGCAGGTATGCACCGACAATATCACGTAGGTAGTCTGTTTTACGTTCATAGTTCGTAACTACTCAGGTAGGTATGCCGTACTCATATTATGACGAAACAATAGCAGCTTAACGTTCAATTATCACTTCGCATTTGACGCTCATAAAAGCTATTGAATATCAAGAAAATAAACATTATTTTACTTGCATATTTGTTGTTTTTTTTTTACCTTTGTAGGTGAAATGAAGGCAAAGAAATCAGCAAATAGCAAAGTTCCCAGCAGGGCGTTACATGCCAAGAGTCGCAAGGATTCTTGTACAAACAACGTACACCCTGACGTAATTCTTGACGCTGATGAAGCATTGCGATATATTCTTGGAAGACTAACAAAACTCGAAGATGAAGTAGCTCCGATAAAGATTGAGAATAAGGAGTTGAAAAAGCGTAATGGATACCTTGAGTCGCAACACAGACAAGATCTTGCAAAAATCAAGAAACAGAATGCGGAAATCTGCACACTAAAGGCTCGTCTCGACAAATTGGAGAAACCAAAGAAAGATAGCCACAACAGCAACACACCTCCGTCTAAGGAAGATATTGCAGCCTCCGAGGAGAGGAAGCGTACAAAGTCATTGCGTGAGCCATCTGGCAAGAAGTCAGGAGGTCAGCCAGGACATAAGGGAAGTACTTTGCAAAGGGAAGAGAGATCTGATTTTTATGTAGAGGTACCATTGGACAACTGCCCGGACTGCGGTGAAGATTTGTCAAATGTTTCGGGTATTCAGAAGATGACTCGCCAGATGATAGATATAAACTTCCCGGCTCCAGTCATAACCCAGTACTCCATATTGGAGAAGGTTTGCCCTAATTGTGGGCATACTGTATGCAGCGAGTTTCCGGAAGGTGTAAACGGAGACGTATTCTACGGCCCGAATGTACAGGCCCTGGTTGTATATCTTTGTGAAGAGCACGCTGTATCATACCAGCGTATCAAAAGGCTCATGAATGATATGTTCCATATAGACATGAGTGAGGGTACGATCAACAATATAGTGCAAAGGATGACCAAGCGGGCAAGAGCACTTTACGAGAGAATCAAGTCAAAGATAGGCAAGTCTCCAGTAGCTGGCGCAGATGAGACGGGTATAGACATTGCGGGAGTCTTGCATTGGCTGTGGGTATGGCAGACAGAGACTGCGTCTTTTTTCAAAGCACATGCAAAACGTGGTCACAAAGCAATAGATGATACATTTGACAAGGGACTCCCAGATACAGTACTTGTAACGGACAGGCACGGAGCTTACTTCAGCATGAATGTCAAGACCCACCAGATTTGCCTCGTACATCTCCAGCGTAATCTCGTTTATCTGACAGAGTTGCAACCTGAAAACCAATGGCCCAAGGACATGCTCAATCTCATAACAGACGCAATGAAGCAACGCAGAGAAAAAGCATGGGACGAAATAGACCGTGAAGGGTTGAAAAAACGACTGGACGAACTACTTGACGGACCTCTTGGAACTGAAGACAAGGAGTTTACTGGTATGCAGAAGGGATTGTCTGGTAAAAAGGACTATATCTTCACTTTCCTTGACAACCCTGATGTCCCATATGACAATAATGCAAGTGAACGGGCAGTTAGACCGGCAAAGACGAAGCAGAAAGTCGCAGGACTTTTCCGTACGTTCCTTGGAGCCGAAGCGTATGCAGTAATACACTCCGTCATTGATACTGCCAAAAAGCAAGATCTTTCTCCGTTCCGTGAGTTGCAATTAATAGCACAGCTCAAACCGAGCATGCTGACATTATAAACAGCTTCATATTTTGTAAAAAAACGATTTACTCTCGTTGGTTGCAACGAGGGAAGTTGTGCATGGGGGAGTACGACAAACCTACCTGAGTAGTTACCATAGTTCTCCATCATTACTACTTCGGGATAGGAACCGTAAATCAAGCGCGCTTCGAGGTTCTGGCGGGTTTCAAGTGCCGTTTCCGTCTGTGCGATTTCCCGTTGCGAGAATGGTGTAAGGAGAAATTGCGTACTGCGGCCGACCAACGGTTCACCAGTCTTATTCAGCAAATCGAATGACGAAGAACCACTTGCCAAGACACTTATTCCCGGTATTTCATCAACTATCAACTTCAGAATACTACCGATTTGTGGTATGTTCTGTGCCTCATCAATAGCCAGCAAATCAATACCATCCAATAAATGCCGATAATTGGCTATTGAGCGATTCTCCAATAGTGCTAATGTGTCGTAGTCTTCGCCGTTGAGCATCATCGTCCTACCTGAATAGTTGTCCACAATTTTACGCATCATTACCGTTTTACCAACACGGCGAGCACCAAAAATCAGTACTGCTTTATTGGGCGCGATTCGTGCTGTAATCTTCTCTTGAAGTATTCTATTTACTGTTTCCATACCTTATAAAATATAATGCAAAGATAATCATATTTTTTTAATTGGCGAATTTTACAAAAAAAACGGGCTATTAAATGGCGATTTTTACAACCACAATCTTATGGAAGTTGTTTCATTGTTTTTAGTAATGATATATGTTCATACTATGATGACTCAATAATTTACCAGACATACGTTTCTGAAATTTGTCCTTATAGGAATGAAAAACTCACATATATTGTGCTAATTAATATATAATTAAATGAAAATAAAAAGACAGGATACGAGTATTCCTGTCTTCTCATATGTAATGGATATTTTTTTATTTTCTCATCCGCTCCAACTCCTCATCACGCAACATTCTCTCGTTCAGTTTTTCCTGCATCCTGTCAATGAAATAGGTGCGGCTTTCGTTCTTCCGGCGTTTGATATCAGTGTAGAAGCGGTAGCAGTCTTTAGAATCAACCCCGAATATCTTATAGAGAAGTGGGGCGAGCTGTTTGAGCGGCATATTGCCGTTGTTGATGCAGCCCATCACGTCTATGCCGTAGATAAGTTCCACGAGGTCGATGGCATTGCCCGTCCATTGAAGAAGGCTGGCGGTGGTTTCTGTTGCGTTGTTGGCGGATATTAGTGGTGGCACTTGGGGCGTGGCAAGGAATTTCTGCATCTTTCTTACGAAAGACAGAGCCTTGCTGACGTAGGCGGCAATCTCTCTTTTTTCTTCTGACAGATTACGTACGGGATGGTGCTGCAACTCGATTTCGATGTAGGCAAGCGCGATGACGGTAAGGTTCATGTCCATGCCGCCGTTGCACAGTTCGATCACTTGGGTGGCGAAAGCCGTGTATGCCGTTTCCATATTGCAGTCGCCGGCTTCGTTTATCAGGCGGAAAAAGTCGGTTTCCGCCAGCAAGAAATAATTCATGGTTCTGTCAATTTTGAAAATTACACTTTGTTTTCTGCGTGCGCACATGAATATAATTGGCAAAAAACGCGGCAGAAAATAAAAAATCCAACACTCAATTTTACAAAGTGCTGGATTTCAGAGGTATAAAATTCAGTATTTTTTCACAAGGACAAATTATCTCCGACTTAAATTGTTTGTAATCGGAACATTTATTCTATTCCTGAAAATAGAAATGTATGCTTGCCGCACATTTTGGCTATCTTGCTTTTTTATCAAGGATATAGATAATGCGACATACACCGTTGGGATAGCTTTTCAAAGAGGAAAGCGTCCAGTGTTGCTCTGGCAGAGCCGACTTAAAAAAATGTCGTCCGCTTCCGGATATGAAAGGAACGGTGTATAGTATGATTTCATCCACAGCGTGCATCCGCAGCAGTCCGTTTATATAGTCTGCCGTGTCCGGTGTGGCTTCCGCGAGGTAACGGATGTTTGTGCAGTCTTTTCTCCATTCGTGCAGCATTGAAATGGAATAGTCCGGTGTCACACGGTAAAAGGCTTTCTTCCTGATTTCATCAAGACCGCAACGGTCAAGGCACAAATCCTGATGTGCTTTATCATATAACTCTGAAGAAAGACATCCGTCCATCGTCAGTACGGCGAGAATCTGAACTTTACCCATAATCGTTTCCTTTCGTTAGGCAAGGGTAAAAAAGTAGCGTGCAATTCACACTACCTTCAAGCGATGGCTCTGGTAAAGCCTTTACGGAGAGTACGTGAATGCACGCTATGCGTAAGCATAGCATAAGCATCACGCAATCGTCTCCGTAGTTCCAATTTACCAGATTTTCGCTTGAAACGCCTTGCGGTCTTATCCTATATGTTGGCGGCGAAAAGCTCCTGCCAATCGCCGTTTTTCTCAAATGTTATGCAAAGATAGCCAAATTCAGTGAATTACGGGCTATGATTGCTTGAATTTATATTTAAGTCCATACTCTTCAAGTTTGCTGTATAGTGTTGTCCTGCCTATGCCGAGCAGTTCTGCGGCGACACTCCGGTTGCCGTTTGCCTGTTTCAACGCACGCAATATCCGCTCCTTATCCTCCGCGTCATTGCGCAAGGCGAAGCTGACAGTAGAGGTCGGTTTCGTCACGGCAAGTTCCAGATGCTCTTTCATGACAACACCTTCCTGCGCCTGCAATACAGCACCCATAACTTTCTGCCGAAGTTCCCGCACGTTGCCCGGCCATGCGTGTGTCAGCAACGCTTTACGTGCTTCGGAACTGAACCCGCTCACGCTACACTCCAGCTCTCTGTTTGCCATATCACGGAAGAACTCTGCCAGCGGCATAATGTCTTCTTGACAGTCACGCAACGGAGGAACGGTTATCCCGAAGTCGTGCAGGCGGTACAGAAGATCCTGCCGAAAACGCTTTTCATTCACCGATACCTCCAAATCTTCATTGGTAGCAGCGATGATGCGGACATTGAAATTCCGGTCTGCCTTGTCTCCGACCGGGCGATACCGCCTCTCCTGTATGGCACGGAGCAACATCTGTTGGGTTTCCAACGCGAGGTTTCCTACCTCGTCCAGAAACAACGTGCCGCCTTCCGCCTCATGGAAATATCCTTTCTTGGCATTGTCCGCACCTGTAAATGCACCTTTGACGTGTCCGAAGAAAGCCGACGGTGCAAGCTCTTTGGAGAGTGAACCGCAGTCCACCGCCACAAATGGCTTGCCTGCACGTTTGCTCTTGTCATGCAACAGGTGGGCAATATGCTCCTTGCCCGTGCCGTTCTCACCAAATATCATCACGCTCATATCGGTGGCGGCTACCAGCCTTATGCGGTGCATGATTTTCTGAAAGGCGGAACCTTCACGGGCGAATATAGGCATACGGCGTTGTCCTGCCTGACGTTCTTTCAGTATGGAACGGATCAGGGGGACAAGTTTATCCTCCACAAGCTGTTTGGGAATATAGTCTATCGAGCCGAGTTTCATGCTTTCCACGGCGGTATTAACTTCGGCGTAGTCGGTCATAATGATGAAGGGCTGCATCTTTCCCTCCTTTCGCATCCAGCACAAAAGGTCTATGCCACTGCCGTCAGGCAGACGCAGGTCGGCAACCACGATATCATTATCTGTTGCCTGTTGCAGATGTTTCTTCGCGGTTGAGAGGTGGTAAGCCTTCATATTGCGGTAGCCCTCCCGTGACAGCATATTGCAGACATATTCGCAATACACGATGTTGTCTTCCACCACAATTATTTTTGTCTTATTCATCTTCGTATTTTCTCCTTTCCTCTTCTGCCAACCGTATTATTTCCACTCCCTTATCCAGCACGGCAGTCACGGCATGGCTTAACGCTTCACCATCCGGGAGAGCATCGCCACGAAGCAATCCGTAAAGTACATTCAGCGGTTGGTCGGCACGGAGCACCTCCCACGAACTGCGCAGGTGGTGGATCAGGGAATCCAGCTTTTGCAGGTCTTTTTCTTTTGCTGCATCCCGTACCGCCTGCATTTCCTTTTCTGTTTCAGTTATCAACTTTTCCAGCATGACGGCTTCATTGCCATAGGACAATAAGGCGGAAAAGTCCGGTTTCCCGTCCGGTGTCGCTTTTATGGCACACCTGTCGGAAACCTCCATCAGTTCCGATATGGAGAACGGTTTGAACAGGCATCCGGCAAAGCCTTTTGCCAATAGTTCCCCTTTGTTACAACTGCCCGAAGCGGTTGCCACAACCACCGGGATTGTTGGTGAATTGCCCACGTTGGACGAACGCAACAGTTCCAGCAATTCGAAACCGTTTATATCGGGCATATTCAAGTCTGTCAGCAACAGGCTGTATTCTTTCTGGCGTATCATTTCCATCAGTGCCGCAGCATCGGTGCAAGTGTCGCAGTGTATTCCTTCTTGGGAATACATCTCTTTCAGCATCAGAAGTAATACCTCATCATTGTCAATGGCGACAACATCATGGAATTTATTGTTATGATAAACAGGTGTATTGCTTGTATATCCAAGCTGTTCTTCAGCTTCCTGCATAGAAATTTCAACTGTGAAACGACTGCCTTTCCCTTTCTTGCTGTCTAAACGGATTGTTCCGCCAAGCATCGACACAATATTACGCATTATGGCAAGCCCAAGCCCGAAACCCTCCTTTGCGGCGGCATTTGATAGACGTTCAAACGCACCGAACGCTTGTTTCTGTTCCTCTTCTGTCATGCCTGTACCTGTATCTTCAACGACCAGTGTCAGAACTCCATTATCATATTCAGTAATCAAAGAAACACCGCCTTCTTCTGTGAACTTGACAGCGTTTGACAGCAGGTTATTCCCGATTTGTATTATTCGCTCTTTGTCGGTCAATACAATGGCATCGTGTCCAGTCTTCACGGACAAGGACAGCCCTTTGTTCACGGCAACAGGCATGAACTCCGTTTCAAGTGTGTGCGTGATTGCTGAAATCCGGCAGGGTGACAGACGGGGCTGTTCCTTGCCGTTGTCCAGGCGGAAGAAGTCAAGCAAAGTGTTAAGCATATCCCGCATACGGTCGGAGGATTGCAGTATGTTTTGGATATACTGCCCGGACTTATCCTCACACTGTTCTTTCCGTATCAGTCCGGCATAGCCTGTTATTGCTGTCAGCGGTGTGCGCAGTTCATGGGTGATAGTATGTACCGCCTTCTTCCTTGACGTTATCAGTGCCTCGTTCCGTTGTACGGATTGTTCCAGTTGCCTTATCAAATCAGTTGTCTTGTGCTTGTATTGTTTAATGCTTTTTGCATCACGATGTATGATGATGTAGGAAATTAACAACAATAGAAGAACGAATCCCATTAAACCGCCTACTTGCATAAATGACTTTTCACGCATGGCAACTATTTCGTTTTCCCGGCTTTGCAGTTCGGTTTGTACCTTTTCTTCTATTTGGCAAATCAATTCTTGCAGTTGTCTGTTAAGTTCTGCATTACGAGCTGCAAGGCTGTCGGCTTGTTCCGACAATTGGCGATCCTGCACTTTCTGTTCGCTGATTACGTTTCTATTGACCGAATGAAGGATAGTGGTTGATACTGCTGGAGTTACTTCCTTTTTTTTGCCGAATATGCCTAAGAAACCTTTTCGTTTTGGCTTTTTGGACTGTTCCTGCACACTTTTCTGTACAATAACCGGAATTTGATTGGCTATCTTCTTGTTAATAGATTGTTGTTCATCCATTAACCGGACTATCTGGAACATCTGTCGTTCCTTATCCTCTAAAAGACTGCGCACACTATCGATGCGCTCTGCTGGATAGGTGGCCTTGAAACGGCAGAGCATACTGTCCATTGCCATACGCCGTGCATGGTAATGCTCGATATCTTTATCGTTCCATTCCAGTATTGTTTCACCCAATAGAGAAAATTTTATCATTTGAATATTGATATTGTTTATTTCTTTTCGGAGCTCGTCTATTTTTTTATTGCCAAGTTCTAATGCTTCTATCTCCTGCCATTCATAGAGGCTATTATATGCCATACATCCGATAAGAATGGAGATAAGTATATATCCCAACCGTATTGCCTTATAGAAATTTCCTGACCGCTCCATTATTTTAATGACATTGATTTTTGGAACATGAATAAAAGTTTATCTTTTTCGTTCATGCGGATATTATCAGAATAACCGTCTTTTGTTATTTGATACCCACATGGCTTAACCATAAAAATGCCTAAGCCCTTAGTGTACGAACTTACTTCTGAGGCATAGTCTTTACTTGTATTTAATGGAACTTTCCCTTTAATATGACACCACTCATTATTACAACTGATGTCTTCAATCTCAGACATCAGTTTTTGCAAATCTGTAATAGCTTTGGAACTCGCTACTTGGGGTATCTGCAACTCAAAACAGAGCATCGGTTCGAGAATGTCCACACCTGACTGTTGCAAAGCCAGCCTGAAGACATAAGGGGTCAGCTGTCTGAAATCAGCAGGTGTACTTACCGGGCTATAATACTCGGCTTGAGTAAAAGTTACTTTCAGATCTGTCACTTCCCATCCATGTAAACCAGATTGGCAAGACATACGAATCCCTTCAAAAACGGCATTTTGAAAAGAATGGTTCAGATAACCATAGGAGATGTCACTTTCGATTTGCAACCCTGCCCCTAACGGTAAGGGTTCAAGAGTCAGCCCTATTGTGGCCCAGTAAGGGTTGGGTGGTACTTCGATCTGAATAATCTTATTGACCTTTTTTATAGGTCGTTCTTTGTAGATAGTCTTGATCTCATCAAAATGGACCTTTACGGAAAATCGTTCTTCCAGCAATGTCTGTATGATTTCCTTTTGGGTCAAACCATATAACGAGATTTCCAATTCATCACTATATGAGTTTATGGAAAAGGACAAAGACGGGTCTTCAATCCACAATGTATTCAGAGCGGATATCACCTTGCTTCTCTCTTCGGGCTTATTTGGCCGGACGGAGGATTTGAGAGCGGGATGCTGATGAGATAATCCTTGAATCAAACAAGGTTTAGCACCTAAATAATCTCCGATTCGAAAAATCTTCTATATCTTCTACAATCGCGATATCATTGGCACCCACTTCATCAACATTTATCTCTCTGCCCTGATAAATAGTCTTTAGATTTTTAATCTTGATGAATTTTTCCGAATCGTTGATTCTTACAACGTCTCGAAGTCTCAGACTTCCGTCAATTATTTTAAGAAAACTTCTTTTATGCCCTTTGGGGTCATGCTCTATCTTATAGAGATAAGCTGAAAGTCTGTTTGAGACTGATGCCGGAGGAAGTATAAAAGAAGAAATGGCGTCCAACAACTCATTGATACCGATATTGAACATTGCTGATCCATGTAGCACCGGATAGACTTTGGCTTTTGCCACAAGAGCGATTATCGTATTCCAATAATCAGCCGGTGAAATTTCGCTATCCGCCAAATATCGTTCTAATATATCGTCGTCATGGTTGCATACAAATTCTTTGTATTCTTCCTTTATATATGTTTGGGAGCAAACCGGATAAACCGATCCATCGACAACAGTTTGCATAAACAGGACATCTTGCGACAGATTTGTTTTTATATCCATATACAAACGCTCCAAATTCACACCGGCACGGTCAATCTTATTGATAAATATAATTGTCGGGATTTGCAGCTTTTGTAAAGTACTGAACAGCAACTTTGTCTGCGCTTGTATGCCTTCCTTTGCGGATAAGATGAGGACTGCTCCATCAAGCATTTTGAATGTCCGCTCCACTTCCGCAATAAAATCCATGTGTCCCGGAGTGTCAATGATATTGCATTTCACTCCATTCCAGATAATAGATGTCGTAGAAGCCCGGACAGTAATTCCTCTACGTTTCTCTATATCCATAGAGTCCGTTATGGTGTCACCATTATCCACACGGCCGCACTTTTCCGTTGCTCCACTGGCAAACAGCAGATTCTCGGTTACGGAAGTTTTTCCTGCATCAATGTGAGCAAGAATTCCTAAATTTATAATATTCATTTGGATTAAGCAATAATATACTACAGTAGATGAGCCCACTTTAAAAAGGGGCATATTTTGAATCCAGTCTGACCAGTGTGGTCATTCTGAGTGAAACATAGCAATCGGCTTCGCAGGTGAATACCTTTCGAGAAATTGCCATGAAAGAGCCGAAAGCTTCTCTGATAGGCCCGAAAAGGGCAAATATCGATCTTTGAAATGTTGAAATCTGGAATATTACCATCCTTCGGAGGTTCATCCACATACATCTGCAATATGCATGCATACGATGTTTGAGCAAGCCCCTGTATCGGGTCTTGCCATTACGTGTATGAAAACTGTATTGGAACATGGCGGCTTCTACGTTATTCCGTTTATGCTGTTCCTCCAAAGGAAGGCTTTCTATCTACTTCCTTAGCTGATAGGCTTTAATGTCTTTGTCTTCAAAGTAACGCCAACCGGTTTTGTTGTTCCATGGGATTCTCCATCGCTTTCTGGAGCCCTGCTTTGTGACGGCTTTGACTGCCTCGTAGGTGTTGCCAGTAGCAATTTCCCTGACGGTAAGACCATCCTCGTCATGTGGTATCAGTTCCCATCTGCATCCACCTTGCATCTTGCCAGTCTTGAGCTGCATGGCATTGTGGTTCTTTGCAAACTCTCGATTGTCTGGACTTTGATAGGCACCATCTGCATACAGGTCTTCAATCGTAGAATCCGTGACACGTTCACTGTTTTCCACAGCCTCCTGAAGGAAATGGCAGTCTGCAAATACTGCAGTTTCAACCTGAACGGAAGTGATGATGTTAGGCTTGCCTTCCTCTACAGTCTCTGTGATGTTGGTCACATAGCCTTGCACCTTCTGGTCGTTCTTGGCACGATAGGTTGCATCAGGATCGTTAGGATTCTGAAGGCTGTCTGCCTTTACCTCCTTCTTGTCTCGAAGTACAGCCTTTCCGTCCATTACGACATACTGTTCATCAAACAGACGCTGAAGAAGATCATGTGCAGGAGAAGTAGCAGGAAAAGCTGCCAGCATCTCCATGATGAAATTACCAATTCTGGCAAGATTGCTCTGAAGCGTATCAGAGTCAGAGCGATAAACTGTCTTGGAGGAATCCTCTTTCAAGTATTCCTTTGCCCGTTCTTCCTGCTCTGGGGAGAGATGGGTAAGCGTGCATGTCTTGAGGAACTTGACCAGAGTTGTATGTATCAGTTCATAGCGAGACTGGCGAGCGATATTGCTGCCGATAAGCTTACTGTCCATACGGACGCATTTGCCTGATATCTTGAGAAGGTGTACATGCTTGCCAGCAAGCTGCTCGAAGCAGAGCTGCATCAGGTCAAAGCCAGTTCTTTCCTGATATTCGCAGATGCGGCGGCGAAACAGATAATATGTATCTATTGATGGGGTTACATCAGTCAGAAGTTCCATGCCGAGAGCCTTTCTGGTCAGAAGGTCAAACTCGCACTTCTCAAACAGATCCTCGTCGCTGCAACCGAATCCCTCCTTTAAGACAGACATAGCCACGAGTATGCGGATGGAGGCATTTGGGCGACCGCTCTTCTTGCCTTCAGGGAACAAAGGCTTGAATATCTCCTCATCAATCTTGGTTGTCACGAGACTATAAAACTGGTTATGCCATGAGTTGGGGTCAGAATACTTCTTTGAAGCACGACTTCCTAACTGCATTGAGGGAGCCGTGAATATATCTAACTGAGGATTCGGATCTGTCTTTTTAAACATAGTCATTCTGTTTGATTGATGGTGCAAAGATACGAAAAATACTCCAGATAACGGCATAAATCGAAGATTATTATCGTGAAATATAAACATTTTAAACAGGCCTTACTTTTTAAAGTGGGCTCAGTAGATGCATTGTCGAAACGCACCTTTTAATACCTCCTCGTAGCATATGAGAACTACAGGATTACTAACTCGTATTAATATGTATATTATTACTGCCGCATAACGATTACAAAATTACACAAAAAAAATATATCTAACAAAAGTGGGAGGATTTTTTAACTTTTTACCATAGACATTTTATTAGGGAAGCGTAGGTTCAACTGGCAAGTACAAATAAGTAGAAATGTTTGAACAACACCGTTTTAGGAAGTTGAAAAATCAAGTTTCTCTCTCGGTATAGCGTTTATTTTGGCCAATATCTTCTTTAGTTTAGCATTTGTGTATTTCCCATTCGTGTTCTATTTAGCTCCTTATTATGAGTATGTAGCAAGTTACTTATCAAATTCAGCCTCTTTGAGGGTCAAATATGGTTTTGCAAATGGTGACTGACAAGACATAAACAAGGTCAGCAGGAATTTTTTACATAAATGGACATGAATGTATATAACCTAAAATAAGAATAAATTTTAATAAGGGCTGCCCAAAAAGAAAAAAATGCAGTTGCCATCCTATAGATACTTGCAGAAAGGATAAAATTTACTTTTAGACCTTTTGGGATAGCCCTTATTAATACTTCAGATAAAATTCCTTAGGTTATATTTTCAATCCTTTGGACCGGGTTTCCTCCTTGGCATACAGTCCCGGACGCCCGATTATGACATGGTTGGCAACGATACTATCCGCCGGACTGCGTATCTGCGGCGGTGCATTTTCGGGATATTGCGCCTGCCTGTTCCTCACATCTTCCGCTTCCGGCTTGAGCTGTTGCCCTTCATTCTCCTTTTCTGCGACTTCGGGCGTGGGTGGCGCAAGCTCCAGCTGAATTTTTCGGTCAAGGGCGGCAAGTTCGGACTTCAACTGCTTCAGCTCGTCCTCCTTCTTCCACACCTTACCCGCTATCTCCTGTAACTGCGGTATCTCCATCTCCAGCACCTCGTTCTTCGCCTTGTACTGGTCGATGATGGAGGGTATCCTCTCCATCGCGTTGAGGAAGTTGCGGGCGGCGGCCAACGGGTCAGCCATCGCCAGATGCCCGTTGTTGTAGGTGTACTTGTAGTTCCCCTCGACCACGAAGCGGTTGTCGGTGAACTCCAATCCCTCTTTGAGTATCCTTTCGCTCACCACCTTTATCGGAAAACCGTAAAGTTCACCGACCTGCGTGTACAACCCTCCGGTCGTGGCATTCTTGGCTATCTCCTGCAAACGCTTTCCGATGACCTTCTCATCGGCGGAATCCACTCCGTCCACCTTTATTATATTAAGGCGGTTGCCCTCCTTGTCGGTCTGCACCACCGACAGGAAGCGGTTCCAGTCCTCCGTCATGGCATCTATGAAAGCCGTGTTGTTGCGCAACTCGCCGGTCTTTGACTCCAGCTTGAACTCCGAATCACGCTTGCCCTTGTTGAACGACTTGCGTTCCCCTTCGAGCGATGCGATCCGCTTTTCCAGTTTCGCCTTGTCCAACAGGTCGGTATTGCCGGAGAGCAACGCCATGTATTCCGAGAAATTCATGCCCGATTTTTCGTCCATTGCCCCCTCGTCGATGGTACGCGCACCCATCGCACCGCTTTTGAGCTGGCTTATGAAAGTCTGCTTGCAGTGCAGGAGGTTGAACTTGTAGCTGTCCAGTGACTTCTCCACCGCGTAGATGATTACATCCACGTTGTTCCCGGCGAAATGTTTGGCAATCTCATTACCTGCCCTAACTCCGCGTCCGTCACGCTGTTGCAAGTCGGACGGTCGCCACGGCGTATCGAGATGATGGATAGCCACACACCGTTTCTGGGCGTTCACACCCGTTCCGAGCATAGAGGTAGAGCCGAACAGCACACGCACCGTCCCGGCGTTCATGGCGTCTATCACCGCCTTCCGCGCCTTGTCGGTCTTGCACTCCTGAATGAAGCGCACCTCGCTTGGCGGTATACCGTAGTCCTCCGTCAGTTTGCGCTTGATTTCCGAATAGACGTTCCACCCGTCGCCCGGCTGGTATGTCCCCAAATCAGAGAAAACGAACTGCGTGCCTTTCTGGGCGTCGTATTTTTGATAATACTCCGCGATCATCTTGGCACAGTGACTCGCTTTGTTGTCGGGATGATCTTCGTAATTCGGGTCTATCATGCGCATGTCGAGTGCCATTTTCCGGGCATAGTCCGTGGCGATGAGCATCTTCGCCTTTTCTTCCGTTTCCGAAAGCGGCAGCCTGCCCAACAAGGTGGCATCGCCCGTCTTGGCGAACTGCATCAGTTTCTGTATGAAGTCCTCCTGTTCCGGCGTGGGCGGTATATGGTGCAGTATCTCGTTCTTGGCAGGACGGTCAACGCCCACATCCTCCGCCGTGCGGTAGTCCGTGATTTCATTATAGAAGGCGGCAAGCTCCGGCACTTTGATGAAGTAGCGGAAACGCTCCTTCTGGACCACATTGTTCGTCACGTTAAATTCAAAATCCGTCGTCTTCTTGGCAAATATCGCCGCCCAAGCGTCGAAACACCTTATGTCCTGCCGTTCCAGCTCCTTCGGGCGCAGGTACTTGAACAGCAGGTACAATTCAGTCAGTGAGTTGCTGATAGTCGTGCCGGAGAGGAAGGTCGCACCCAAGTCTTTTCCTGTGCGCTCCTGTATGGTGCGTATGGCAAAGAGCATGTTAAGTGCCTTCTGGCTTCCCTCGCTGTTTCCCAATCCCGCCACACGGTCGTGGCGCGTGTTGAAAGTCAGATTCTTGAACTGGTGGCTCTCATCTATGAAGATGTGGTCGATGCCCATCTGCTTGAAATCCACCACGTCGTCCGTGCGTGACTTTATGGCGTGTTCCACCTTCTCCAGCTTCGCTTCAAGGTTGTGCTTGCGCTTCTCCAATCCTTTCAGCATCGCCCGCGACACGTTCTTTCCCTGCTGCCGTAGCACTTCGAGGTTTTCCTCCACCGTGTCAAGCTCTGCTTGCAGGATGCGCTGCTGCAATTCCGGCGACTGCGGTATCTTGCCGAACTGGTCGTGCGACATGATGACGCAATCGTAGTCGTTGTTCTTTATATTATTGAAGAAGCGCACACGGTTGGCGGTCGAAAAGTCCTTCTCCGAAGCGTACAGAATACGTGCGTTGGGATATGCCGCCTGATAGGTGGCTGCAATCTCCGCAACGTTGGCTTTCAGCCCGATAATCATCGGCTTGTGTGCCAAATTCAGACGCTTCATCTCATGCGCGGCGATGCACATTATCAGCGTCTTACCGGTTCCCACCTCGTGGTCGCAAATTCCGCCGCCGTTCTGTTTCAACATCCAGACGCAATCCATCTGTGAGGGATAGACGCTCTTGATACCCCGGCTTGCCAGCCCTTTCAGGTTGAGGTCGGGAAAGGTCTGATGGGAGCCGTCGTAGCGCGGGCGCACGAAACAGTTGAACTTGCGGTTATACATCGTCACAAGCCGCTCCTTGAACTGCGGCGACTGCTCTTCGAGCCATTCGGAGAAGCCGTTTCGTATCTCGTCAATCTTGGCGTTGGCGAGTTGTATTCCCTCGCTGTCGCGCATCTTGATGTCGTTGCCATGCTCGTCCTTGCCGATGGACTTCATCATGTCAGGGCAGGTGTTGTGCAGGGCGTGTTTTAGGAGGTGCATACCGTCATAGTTCCGGTAATACCCCTTCACCAGAAACTCGTCCGTGATTTTCATGGTGCGGTAGCCGCACACCACCGAAAACTCGTCCATGCTTGCGGAATAGGCGATTTTCACCTCCGTGTCGAACAGCCGGCTCATGTAGGCGGCATAGACACCCGTCGGAATCCAGCGTTCCCCGAAATTGAAGTCCAGATCCTCGAAGGCGATGCGCTGCGGCTCGGCATCTTTCAGAGCCTCCAACGCCTGCTTCACCTCCGGCATACGCTCATTTTCGGGATTGTCACCCATCCATGCCTCTATGCGTTCCGCTTTCTCTATGACATTTCCGGCGATGAAACGGTCTTTGATTTCGTAACCGGTCACGAGCGGATTGTAGTAGATGCGCCCTTGCAGGGCAGTGAGCAAATCCTCCGCCGTGCTGTCGGTTATCTCCCGCATATAGTCGAGATTGACCGTACCATATTTGTTGAGCGACGCAGACAGGGCTTCTTCGGGAGAGCCTACGTTGGCATGGCTCTCCACCGCGAAGGAAACAGGATGCTCGAAGATGTCCGCCTTGACGAACTTTCCGTTTTCCATCCGTTCCAGCGAAAGGATGTCGCGCCCGCCCGCATCCATCATCACTAACTTCACGTTCTGCTTGGCGTTGAGGTTGCCGTAGCGCATGACAAACTCATCGTAACAGGTATTCAGATGCTCTCGCCACGGAACATTTGCCTCGCGCCGGAGCGATTCATAACGGTACAGACGCTCGTAGGCGTCACGCAGCGACACATACAACAACGCCTTTTCCTTCTGGTATCCTTTCAGGTCGAGCGGCTGGAATGTCGCCCCGTATGGCGTGATGTCTTTCAGGTAGCCGATGTTATGACGCCCCCGGTCAGCCACCAGCGACCCTTCGCGCAGGTGCATCTCCGGCGTGCGGTGGTAGGCACGCGGAGAAAGGTCCACGACTTCCTCCTTCGGCTTTTCCGCTTCGATGTCGGGGAAAAGGAAAGTCCCCACCGCTTCCGATGGGGTATCTGTAACGGCAGGTGCGGCGACTGCCTCCGGCTGTGTTTCCTCCTGTCGTGGCTGCTCACGGGAAGTTTCCGGCACGGCTTTCACTTCCGTCTTTTCCGCCACTTGTTTCTCGTTATGCTGCCTTGCCAGTTCCCGAAGTTCTTTCCTACGCTCCGGCGTCAAACCCATCATCATTTCATAGAAACCGTTGATGGGAGGATTGGTATCCCAGTCCAGTGTGGCATAGATGTCGTCCGGGTCGGCAGGCTTGGCGGTGTTCTCCGCTTTCACCTCCTTATTCTCCATTGCGGGTTTTGCAGTTGGAGCTGTCGGTGTAACCGTGACTTTCGGTTTGGGCGGAGTGGACTTTGCCGTAACTGCCTTTTTCACCGTCTTTTTCTTTTTGGAGGTTTTCGGTTGGCTGACCTCTTCCGTCATCCCCCAGAGGTCAAGCAGGGTGAGCTGCACGCCTGCGGAATATTGCGGGCGCGGTTCTATCTCCGGCTTTTCATCTGCGGGTTGCGGCTTTTCTGTCGGAGTTTCCACCGTCTGCGCCGAGGATACTGTTTCCAATTTTATGGCAGGACGCTCTACTTTATTTTGAACGGCAACTTTTTCTTCCGTTCCTGCCTGCCGGATTGAACCCGAATACAAGCGCATGGCAAGCCTGTAATGGAAATCCTCGTCGAGCATACGGCGCAAATCCCCGGCGATGCCTGCTGCCTTGCCCTCGTGCAGATAAACCATAGCGGGCTTCCCGTAGGGGTCTGTGTCAAGTTTCGCCATCGTATGCACGATGCGTTCCGGGTGGTGGATGAAATAGGCGTTGTCGGTCAGGGCGGTTTTCGTGTCCGTCTGTATCACGGTCATCAGCCGCTCGTCCTGCGACATTTCCTTCTTGCTGAGGTTCTTTTGCAGGACAATCAGGTCACTGCCCACCTCCGTGCCCGCGTTGTCCGTGAACAGGTTGTTGGGCAGGCGTATCGCGGATACCAGATTGGCCTGACTGAACAGCTCGTTACGCACGGAGGTCTTGGTGCTATTCAATACCCCTTGCGAGGTGATGAACGCCACGATACCGCCGTCACGCACGGCATCCAGTCCTTTGAGAAAGAAATAGTTGTGGATGGTTTTCTGGGCGGAGCGTCTGCCGAAAGAGTCGCTCCGCTGAAACTCCGCGTCGAACACGGCAATGTCACCGAACGGAATGTTGGACACCGCCAAGTCGAAATAATTGTTGAACGGTCTTTCGATTTTCTCAAAACCGCAGGTGCGCATTTTCTGGTCGGGATAGAGATGCCTCAAGATTGTACCCGTGAGCAGATCCTTCTCGAAAGCCATCACATCCGCATTGGGGCTGTGCCGCAGCATGGAATCCACGAACACGCCGACACCTGCCGACGGTTCGAGCATACGGGCGGGGCGGACGCTGTAATCTGCCAGCACGTCCGCGATGGTGTCGGTTATCTCTTTGGGGGTGTAGAAAGCGGTCAGCACGGACGCTTTCAGCGAATCCACAAACCGCTTGTACTCTGTTTCGTCCTTGCTGTTCTCACGGATAAGCCTGTGCAGCTCCACCGTCGGGGCGAACAGTTCGAGGTCGGATTTCGCCCACCGGACGGCATCCGTCAGTTCCTTTGCAGGGTTGAGGATACATTTCAGACCGCCGAAACCGCAGTACCTTTGAAGTATGGCACGCTCTTCGGTTGTCGCTGTCCTATTTTCCCTGTCAAGGATGAATGCCGTCCGTATCGCCTCGATGTTGTCCCGCAGTTTCTGTTTGCGGTTAAACGCCATATTCGTCTAAGTAAAGGACGGTTGCTCCCGTCAGCTCCGTGTAGAGCAGGTCGTAATCGGAAGACAGGGCGAAATTGTCATCCGAGAGGTCATAGACGGAGAACACGTTGCCGACAAGCGGCAGCAGTTTCAGGACAAAGGCTTCACGCTTCTCTTCCGGCACTTCATCGGCAAACTCGTTTTCCACGACTTCGCGGAGGATGGCGTAACGGGAATAATGCAGCCCGCGCAGCAGCGTGTCCATCGCCAGTTCCTGCGCACCATCGGCGGGATAGCCTTCAAGCCGTGCCCTCTCATACGTTTCGGCGGCACGGTCGGCCCGTTCCCGTATGAAAGCGGTGTCGTCAGCCTGTTCAAACTTGTTCGTGCGGAGATAGTCCAGCAGGTACAGACCGTAATAGGAAAAGTCGGTCTGACCCTCGTTTTTCTTCTTGTTGTTCATTACTTTGGATTTAGCGGATTGATAATTAACGGGATAATCGGTTGGAAAAAGGAAGAAAAAGGCACTCGGTATCCCTCCGAGTGCCACCACTAAATCCAAAGTATGAGTGTAATCCGGTATCGAAGAACAATTCATTACTCTGAACAAGTGGCAAAGTTAATACTATTTCTTCCGTCCTGAAAATTTCTTGTCCTTTTTAGCCTCCGGGAACACAAAAGTCGTGTTATATTCCCCGTCAAAGGCGACAACAGCATCGAAACTCTTGCCCTGTTTGCTCTTGAACCCTTTGAGCAGCTTGGTATGCCCTTCGGTGAGCAGGTCTTTGATTTCATCGTCGGACAGGGTGCGTCCCGCTTTCAGCCGGAACACGGGCAGTCCGCACTCCGTGTTGTCGCAGCGTACCACCTTGCCGTAGAACCGCATCCTGCCCGTGCCACACTTGGGACACGCGCAGCCGGAGTCACGGCTGCCGAAGAGCTTGTCGCACGAGATCAGTTCGGAGGTTATCTCACGTGTGTACGCCTCTATCTCCTTGCGGAAGGTGTCGTCGGACAGTTCCCCGCGCTCGATACGCGCCAGCTCCTTTTCCCATTCGCCCGTCATGGCAACATCGGCGATGCGCATCGTCTTGACGACGGAATTGAGGGCAAGTCCTTTTTCGGTGGGAACAAGCGACTTCTTGCAGCGTTCCATGTAACCGCGCTTGAAAAGCGTTTCGATGATGGAGGCGCGTGTGGCGGGAGTACCGATGCCACAGTCCTTCATCGCCTGCCGCAGTGCGTCGTCCTCAATTTCCTTGCCCGCCGTTTCCATTGCCGAGAGCAGGGTGGCTTCGGTATGCAGCGGCTTGGGTTTGGTCTTTCCTTCGGTAATGGACGAGCCTTTCGGTGTCAGCGTGTCGCCTTCCTGCCAGCCGGGGATGGTAATTTCCTCTTTTTCCTCGCCATAGACGGCACGCCATCCGGTTTGCTTCACGACGCTGCCTTTTACGGTAAACTCCACTCCGGCACATTCCGCCGTGACAGTGGTCACATCCTTGACGCATTTCTCAGAGAATGCCTCGACCATGCGCCCGGCAATCATCTGATAGATGGTATTGTCCTCTTTGGAGAGGAAGAGCGGTTTCTCACCCGTGACGAGCAGGGCATGGTGGTCTGTCACCTTGCCGTCGTCCACGCTGCGGCGTGTCGGGGCGGCTTTTGCCCGCACCTTGTCTTTCCATTCGGGCTGTGTGCCGATGAAAGCGAGCAGTTTGGGAATTTCGGCAAACACGTCTTCGGGGATGTAGCGGCTTCCCGTTCTCGGATAGGTTATCAACTTCTTTTCGTAGAGTTTCTGCGCGATTTCAAGCGTCTGTTCCGCCGTGAAGCCGTGCTTGGCGTTGGCTTCTTTCTGGAGCGTGGTCAGGTCGTAGAGCAAGGGAGTTTCCTCCGTCTTCTCCTTGCGCTCGGCTTTCGTGACAGTGGCGCAACCTGCCGCCTTTACCTTATTATATAGTTCCATCGCCGGTTCTTTCTCTTTCCATTTCTCGGAGGATGAGAATTTCACGACTTCGCCGTCGCAACCGTCCGTTGCGATATGGAGCTGCCAGAATGCTTCGGACGTAAAGCGGCGGTTCTCCCAGTAGCGTTCACATACCATAGCCAACGTTGGTGTCTGCACCCGCCCCACGGAATACGTGCCGTGTCCGGCGGCGATGGATAACGCCTGTGTGCCGTTGATGCCCACGAGCCAGTCGGATTCGCTCCGCGCTTTGGCGGCGAGGTAGAGGTTGTCGTATTTGCTGCCGTCTTCGAGTTTCCGCAGTCCCTCGCGGATAGCTTTGTCGGTGAGAGAGCTGATCCACAGGCGCACGAAAGGAGTGGTGCAACCCGTATAGTGGTAGAGGTAGCGGAAGATAAGCTCTCCCTCGCGTCCGGCATCGGTCGCCACGATGATATGTTCGCTTGTGTCGAACAGTCTTTTGATGACTTTTATCTGCGACACCACGCCGCTGTCGGGCTTGTAACCTTTCTCCGTCCTGACCTGACGGGGGACGAGCGTGAATGTGTCGGGAATAATCGGGAGGTTGTCACGGACAAATCCGCGCACGCCGTAGCCGTCGGGCATGGCAAGCTGAACGAGGTGTCCGAATGCCCATGTCACGGCATAACCGCCTCCCTCGAAATATCCTTCCTCTCTCTTTGTCGCGCCCACGATGCGGGCGATTTCACGTGCCACGGAGGGCTTTTCTGCAATGATTGTCTTCATGTCTTCTTCTTTTTTGTTGATACTTTGGATTTTATTTTGGATTCAGTGGCGGACACGGGATTACATTTTCATGCCCTTGCCCGTTTTCTTCTGCGGCTTCTCCTGCTGCTGTTGCTGGCGGGCGTCCTTCGGGTTGGTCTGACCTTTCTGCAACGGCTCTCTCAGATTCTTTGTAGCCTCGTTGGTCTTGCCATCGTTGTTCACCGCCACCTGCGTGCGGCTCTCGTTGGACGGAGCAACCTGCTGTGCATTGTCAGGGTTCGTGTCGTAGCGGTACGGGCGTCCCTTCTCCGGGTTGAACTTGATATACATCGTGGCATGGAAGCCCTGCTTGTCGGTCACGTTCTCCAGCTTCACGGCTTTACCCGCCACATAGTCGGCTTTCTGCTGGTCGGTGAAGCTCACGCCGCTCCATTTGCTGATGGGGCGGATGCTGCCGTCCTCGTTCGTCCACGTGTTGCGGCGTTGCTCCTTCTTGGTCTGTGCGGCATTTTCCCCGCCCTGCGCCTGACTTTTCGATGTGTCGCCTTTGGTTTCCTGTGTCTGTGCGGTACGGGGCGACTTGCCGGTTCCCGGCACGAACTCCACGCCGCGCTGCTCCACGTTCACTTGCAGGGTGGTGACGAACTTTCTGCCGTCGTTGCGCTCGATGAGCTTGTCGCGTACGGGCAGTCCGGCGCGGAGCATGTCCCGCTCCTGCGTGGTGATTTCCGTCTTGCCGATGCGCTCCGGGATGCGCACCCTGCTTGCCGGAATGTCCGTGATTTCATTCGTCTTGCGGTCGATGCTGATGTAGGAGGGGATGATCTCGCCCGTTTCCCTGTCCACAATGTCCACGACCCTACCGAGATTGCCCGTTTCGCGGAGGTTCTTCCGGTCATTGTCGGAGAATTTGTGTTCCTTGTACTCATCCAGCTTCTGCTCCTTGCGGATGAAGTGCGGCACGAGGCTGATGTTTCCCTCACCGTCCTTCTTGAAGGAGAGGCGGGCGTCCAGCTCGAATGATTCGCCGCCGAAGGTCGGTTTGACCTTTACCAAGTCGGACTTGCCATAGTTGAGCATCTTCGTAAGGTCGCCGGACTTTTCAAGGTTGTCCCGCTTTACGCCCCATCTGTCCTCCAGCTCCTGCCAGTTGATTTTACTCTCGTCGATGGGCTGGTAGCCACGTTTGCCCTGCATCTGTTCGGATTTGTCCTGTTGCTGTTCTTTCCGTTGTTCCATGTTCTCCTGTTTTTGAGGTTCTTGTTTCTCTGTCTGTTGTGCTGCCATCTCTTCCTGCACCTTCTTCTCATAGTCGGAGGTGTCCACCTTGTGAGGGGCGAGCAGCTCCTTGTTCGCTTCGGGGTCTTTCAGCAGTTGCTTCATCACCTCTAAGAGATTTTCAGCTTGGTCTGCCGCAATGCGGTAGAAACCGAAGCGGCTGGGTTCCTTGCACTGCCGGAAGAAGTTCTTGAAGAAGTTGTCCAGCACGTCGCCATGTCGGTCGAATTGCAGGAAACTCTGCGCGTTCTCCGCTTTTGCGGGGGTGCGCTTGGGTGTGCCGTCCGCGTTCAGCCCGGCTACCACGCTGATCTCGCCTGTCTTCTCGTCACGGACTACCAGCACGTCCTTTTCGTCTTTTTTCTTTGCCATCTGAAAAATGTTTTAATGGGTTATTTATGAAAGAAATTATGGATACGAGCCTTGTAGAAGGCTATATCTTCCTTTTTGAAGTCCTTGATATGGTTGGAAAGGAATGTCAGCACGTCCTCCTCGCTGTAATAGGTCTTCTTGCCCAGCGTCTTGTAGGGCAATGCGCCTACGCTGCGGTAGCGTTGGAGGGTGCGTTTGCTTATCTGGAGCAACATGCACAAATCCTGATTGTCGAAAAGGCGGATGCTTTCCGTGATAGTGGGCTGTTTCCCCTCAGCCTTCATCGCCAGCAGCAGTTCGTCCTGACGGTCGAGCCGTTCCATCAGCTTCTGCATCCAGCCCTCGAAGTTATTTCGTGTGAGCAGTTCCATGACCTATGTCCTCCTTCCTTTTGGTTTGCCGCCCGTGCGCAGCGTGTGGTTGTGGAACAGGGTGTCTATTGTCCCTTCCTCGTTCCTTACTGTGTTGTCCTCCAATAGCCGCAGTATCTCGGAAAGGCGGTAGCGGCAGCTTCCGCGTACCACCACATACTCGATACGGTGGTCGGTGCGCATACGCTGCATGGTGCGCTTGCTCACGTTGAGCATCTTCGCCGCCTGTGCCGTGTCAAGCAGCTTGTCTTCGGTTTCCCGCTTCCGTTTCTTCTCGTCCCTTGCCTCGCGGATGTACCCTGCGATGTTCGCAATCTGCGCCATCATCTCCTTGTAGGCGGAACTTTCCATTGTTATCACTTTCATGTTCAGTCCTTTCTTTTTGTTTCTGCGACAAAATTCGGCAATAAACAAAAGGGGCTTTAACAACTCACTACGTGACTCACGTAAGATTTTTGCGGAAGATGGCTCCGTAACCCGGTCAAACGGCGCAACAGGCAGCCTTTCAGCGGAAAACGATACGTCTTGTATGCCGTTTCGTTACCTTTGCGGCAAACTCTAAATGACATGAATATGGAAATAGTATCTATCGAGAAAAAGACTTTCGAGATGATGGTGGCGGCATTCGGCGCACTCTCGGAGAAGGTCGCCGCCCTGAGGCGCAAAAGCGACACGGGGCGCATGGAAAGATGGCTCACGGGCGAGGAGGTCTGCGGGCAGTTGAGAATAAGCCCGCGCACGTTGCAGACGCTGCGTGACAGGCGGCTTATCGGCTACTCGCAGATAAACCGCAGGTTCTATTACAAGCCAGAGGAGGTGAAGCGGCTGATACCGCTTGTCGGCACGCTCTATCCGCACGGCAGATGATTTGATTTATTCACCCACTGAATCCGAAGTTATGATGAACGAGAACAACGATGTTTTTACGATGGAAGACGAGCCGATAGCCTCTGTGGTGCAGGATATGCGCAAAGGCTCGAAATGGCTGTCCGCATTTCTGGAAAGCTACCGTCCTCCGCTGGACGGGGAACGTTACCTGACGGACGGCGAGGTGTCGGAACTGCTCCGTGTGAGCCGGCGCACCTTGCAGGAATACCGCAACAACCGCGTGTTGCCCTTCATACTTTTGGGAGGGAAGGTGCTTTACCCGGAAACGGGGCTGCGCGGGGTACTGGAAGCGAACTACCGCAAGCCGCTGGAGTGAGGCGGTTTCATGAAAAAGTAAACGGGTGACACCTTTTGTGGTGCTACCCGTTTACTTGTCTTATGGGGTATGTGCAATCAGCAATACCCGGCTTTTCCGTTCTGTATGAACATCACGTATGTCTGCCGTTTCTCTTGTGAGAGTGCCTTTCCCACCAGCCATGTGCGGAACAGGTGGGTGTTGTAGGTATTCACCCTGAAAGCGACCGGGATGATGATTTCAAGGGCGTACACGTCCGCGTGCAGCCCGTTTTCAAGCTGCATGTAGCGGCACACCTCGTAGTCGTTCAGCACGTCCGACTTGCGGACGGCTCTGATGGCGGCGTTCACTGCCGGGACGGTCGTATGGAACAATCCGGCTATTTCGGTGGCGGTCATCCACACGTCGTTACCGGTTACGCTGACTGCCTTGTCCTCGATGATGATTGTGTCACGTTTCATGGCTTTTCTTTTTAGATGGTGCAACCTGCAAATTCCTCGACGCCGTTCAATCTTGCGGCAAGGTTCTCCATGTCCTGATTGAGCTTCTCTTTGGTTATCTTTGCGTAAATCTGCGTCGTCTTTATGCTCTTGTGTCCGAGCATGGAGCTGACCGTTTCGATGGGAACACCGTTGGAGAGGAATATCGTCGTGGCTGCCGTGTGGCGGCTCTGATGCCACGTGATATGCTTGGTGATGCCGCAACGCTTGGCGACGGCACGGATACCGGCAAGGCACGTGTTATAATGCGGAACGGGAAATATCCTGCCGTCCCCGCACAGTCCCCGGTATTTGCCGATTATGCGGTTGGCGATGTCGAGCAGGCGGATGTTGGACACCACGCCCGTTTTCTGGCGGTTGATGTTTATCCACTCGTGTTCGTCGAAGTAGGTGCGGATATTCTCTTCCGTAAGGTTGCGCATATCCGCGAACGACAGCCCCGTGAAGGCGCAGAACAGGTAGAGGTCGCGGTACAATTCCTGTTTGGCGTTTTTCAGTTTCCCCTCCATCAGCAGGCGGATCTCATCTTTGGTCAGGAAACTGCGTGTTGTTTCCTCCTTCTTGATTTCATACTCGCGGAACGGGTCGCGCGTCAGCCACTCGTTGTTGATGGCGATGAATACCATCGTCCGTAACGGGCAGACGTACAGCCACACGGTATTGGTGCAGCAGTGCTTGTCCGTGCGCAGGAACATCTCGAAGTCGGAGATGAAAGCCGGGGTAAGCTCTTTTAGGGCGATGTCCTTCACATGGTAGCGGATGTCGAGGAACTCTTGCATGTGCTTGTAAACGGTGCGGTACTTCAGCAGCGTGCCTTTGGCTTTCATGCCTGCCTCCACCTGCTTCTCGTAGTCCTCGTTGTGCTGGCGGAACACCTGCATCAGCGTGTGGTAGCGGTGTTCCAGTCCGAGAAAGGCGTTCTTCACCTTCTCCGCCGTGACGAAGTTGTCACGCTCCATGATTTCCTGATAATGCCTGTTGATGCGTACCCGCATCTTGTCAAGCATACGGTTCGTTTCGAGTGCCGCCGTGCTTCTGCCCGTGACACGTCCACCTTTGGTGTCCCACAGTTTCGGATCGACAGTCAGTTTGCAGCTGAACTGTGTCTGGCTGCCGTCCACCGTGATGCGTCCCATGACGGGAACTGTCCCGTCCTTTTTCACTACCTGACGCTTGAGGTAGTAGATTACTGAAAATGTACTCTTCAT
Organism: Porphyromonas somerae DSM 23386; assembly: GCF_000372405.1. Taxonomy (GTDB): domain Bacteria; phylum Bacteroidota; class Bacteroidia; order Bacteroidales; family Porphyromonadaceae; genus Porphyromonas_A; species Porphyromonas_A somerae. The sequence goes on from NZ_AQVC01000009.1 coordinate 62,216, forward strand.
TGTCCTTAATTTTTGGGTTTCAAAATTAGTTGGTGAAGAGTCCGGTGTTGGTACGCAAAACGGGGAGGAACGGCGCAATCTTTTTCCGTAACCTGATTTTTCGCATGAGTTATGGATAACTCACTATTCCTTAGAGCCTTGTTTCGCTATTCGTACCCGTTTGTCGCATTTTCGGGCATGGTTACGAACAAGTAACGTAGCGGCGTCAGGATTTGGCTTCGGCAGGGATTGTAATGGCTTCACGGATTATCGCCACTTCAACCAAAACCCTTGTAACTCAATTCTATCACTATATCTTTCCGCATTTCACTTTTTTGTAGTAACTTTGCAACAAATAAATACAAGAGTATGATAAAACGAATGTACCATATTACATATCGGGATAGACATTCCTTGACTATCGAAGCGCACTGTTCAAGAAAAGAACGGTGCGTTTTTTTTATGAACAAAGTAGAACAACGTTCGTTATTGACGCTTCACCCTAATTATGCAAACTCTGAAAGATGACATTCGGCAACGTATCATCGTGACCGCTCGTGCAGAGTTTATCGCACATGGCGTACGTTGCACGTCCATTCGCACGGTCGCTCGCAAGTCAGGTATTTCCGTTGGAAGCCTTTACAATTACTTCAGTAGCAAGGACGAACTATTTTGTGAGGTGTTGCGGCCCCTCACCAAGGCGTTAAACAAACACATTCTGTCGCACAATGACGAGAAGTTCCTGTCGATAGACGTATTCAGCATGCGACAATACCAAATAGATTACATCTTTGCCCTGCTCGCCATCATCAAAGACTTCCGACCAGAGCTTCGACTGCTACTATTCGATGCTGAGGGTACGTCGCTACAAGGATACAAAGAGAAGATGGTGGACAGGCAGATGAAAGTGGGTTTGGAATACATACGACTGATGAAAGAACGCTATCCACATCTCAACGCCGACATTTCGCCATTCTGGATTCGCATCACTTGCTCTACATGGATAACCGTTTTCTGCGAGCTTGTAGAACATGAAGATTACAGCGGCGAGGATATCAAAGTTGCCCTGGAGCAGTACATGGACTTTAGTATGGCAGGATGGAAAGCATTGCTGAAACCATAACGACTAATTTCTAAAAGACAATAATATATGATTAAGACTCTCAAACGTTTAGGAGCTTACATGGGAGGGCGCAAATACTTGTTGCCTTGCTCCGTAGCACTGTCGGCAGTCAACGGACTGCTGTCGCTTGTCCCATTCGTACTTTTGTGGCTCGTGGTACGCACACTACTAACAGCCAAAGGCAACCTCTCAGACACGCCCCTTATAGACTATGCCCTATGGGCTTTTATCATATCGGTGTCGAACGTGTTGCTCTACTTTTTGGCACTGATGCTTTCTCATCTTGCGGCATTCCGTATCGAAACCAACATGAGACGCAAAGCGATGCAACGACTGATGCGTGCACCATTGGGCTATTTCGATGGCCAAAACACGGGGCGTATGCGCAAAATTATTGATGAGGATTCAGGACAGACACATACTTTCGTGGCGCACCTACTACCTGATGTGGCGAGTTGTGTCGTTGCTCCGATAGGTGTTATCGTATTGATATTCTCTGTGGATTGGCAGTTGGGAGTGGCTGCAATGATACCTCTCGTTGGTGCTATAGGCATTATGGGGTATATGATGAACCCAAAGAACAACCAATTTCAAAGGCTCTACCTTGATGCACAGGAGAAGATGGGGGCCCTAGATTCCGCAAGTCGAGTGAGGGGTAAAAAAGAAGGGTGAGATTTCTTGCGATTTCTCACCCTTTGTCGTTAGAAATTGTTATCTTTATCTTGACATAAATAACTGAATAACAATATCTAACACCCCGTTAGGGTATGGCAAATATACAAGTAATTTCTGAGAGAGCACAGCGTTTTGGCGGATTAAATTTCATTTTACAGTCCAAGGAGTACAAAAAGATTCTTGAGCTGTGCGATAAAGAGCTGGGAGT
>NZ_AQVC01000010.1 GCF_000372405.1 Porphyromonas somerae DSM 23386
TGGGGACTACGCAAACTTGGTGTCTGCAACGACTTAGCCAAGCTTACATCCTACTGCGGAGACCGCTACGAATGGGTGGTGAGACGTACATGCGTGGTACGAGCTATATCGAAAGATGTACTTGCCCGCAGAGGCCTTGTAAGTTGTTTGGACTACTATGCGATTAGACACTCTTTGAAAACGAATTAAACCGCCGTATGCCGAACGGCACGTACGGTGGTGTGAGAGGGAAGGAAACGAAAGTAGGTCAGAAAACTTTCGTTTCCCGACCTACTCGATTCCTATTTATGGAGATTGAATAAGATCTCCAGTCCTCCAGATGAATGAATACGCGCTTCTACCTCTCCACCATGTAGTAGGATAGAATTCTTTACGATACTCAATCCTAGGCCAGTACCTCCGCTTTCTCGAGTTCGTCCCTCATCCACACGATAGAATCGCTCAAAGATGCGGCTAAGTTGCTTTTCATCTACTCCCTTACCAGTATCGTAGTAGCTAAAGAAGAGATGATTTTCATCTTGATGATAGCAATTAATCACCATTTCAATCCCCTCTCCGGCATATCTCAAGGAGTTCTCCACCAAGTTTTGGAATATTGAATAGAGGAGTGATTCATTTCCCTTTACCTGAAGATCCTCAGGCAGATTGTTTTGCAATTTATCACCTTTCTCATTGATCTTAGTGAGGAAAGCAACTCTTACCTCCTCCACAATCTGGTGAAGCGAAACTGTACTGAATTCAAATGCCCTAGTAGGCTCATCTAGCTTAGTCAGCAATCCGATATCCTTCATCAAATCACTAAGTCTAAGAGTTTGGTCGTACGCCTTTTCAATAAAGTGCTTTTGCTTATCTTCGGGAAGCTCCATAAAGTTAAGCGTCTCAAGGTACCCTCTTATAGAGGTTAATGGCGTACGTATCTCATGCATAATATTACTGGTCATCTCCTGCTTCAGCTGCCGATTCTTTTCCTGTTCAGTAATATCCTCAATAGTAATTTCAAAACTACCATACTCCGATTTAAGAGCCTTCACCTCGTAAGTCTTCCCCCCTTTAGGGATCAGAATTGATATGTGCTGCTCCTCAGACTTATCCTCAATAAAATGCTTTATCGGTAGCATCAAAGGGTCTTCGATCAGTTCGCCTGCATCAGTAATAGGGTTACTAGCCAGCAAATTGGCATATTGAATAAAGTGAGCATTGGCATATTCTACACTGTGCGCCATATTAAAGAGAGCGATCCCGATATGCGAGAGCTTAAAGTGTTGAATGAGTCTTTCTTTAGCATTTTCAATCTTATGCCTTGCATCCTCTTTTTGTCTTAGTATCCTCAAGAGTTGCTCCGACACATCGTCCAACTCAGTCTCCCCCACATCTATATCTTGCTCATAATCGCCATCAGCTATCTGCTTAGTCAGCTTATTGAGCTGCGTCAGCATCCGATCATATCGCTTTGTAAGTAGATATACAAAGAGGGCCATCAACAAAAAGAAAGTGATAGAGACATAGATAAATACTCGGCTCGACTTGAGTTTTTGCTGTAGCTCTAAATCATAAGGAAGCGCTGTGCGGACATAGTGATCGTCATAATAAGTGGCATAGTACAAAAAATCTCTATCCATTGTAGCTGACTTTCGCTTAGCTACACCATGCTTATTAAAGCGCGCTTCTCTTAGCTCTGGTCGTTTATCATGATTTTCCATCCCCGATACATTGCCAGCTTCATTATCCATTAGGACTTTCCCGTCATTGGCAATAATAGTGATCCTTAACTCATCTGGGAGGTCCGATACGAGTGAGTCCAGGTGACCAAGGTCAAAGGATTTACTGATCAGCTCATTATAGCTATCCAACTTTGAGGTAAGTAGATTAAGTCTATACTGTGCCTCACTCCGCTGCTGTACTACCACCAAAGAAGTAGCGAAAAGAGCAGTGACTAAGATAATCCACCCAAATAATCGCCGTGTAAATTTAGTTTGTAACTTCATAATTATAGGTCATTAATTTGCACTAAAGGTATAGCCAAAGCCTACTCTATTCACGATACATCCCGCATATTCTCCGAGCTTCTTGCGTAATCTGGCAATATGCACATCCACAGTACGCTCTAGTACAAGGCTATTATCTGGCCATACACTATCCAAGATTTCAGCTCTTGAAAAGATCCTCCCTTCACTTGTCACGAGCAACTTGAGGATATCATATTCCGTTTTTGTCACTTCAATGACACCTTCAGGCGTAGAGACTTCCATTGCATTCAAATCAATAGTAATTGCCCCTTTATGCAAAATGCCGTGGTTCTTTTCACTTGGATTATCTTGCCGGTGGCTATAGGTCCTGCTAAGAACGCTATGTACTCTAGCAATCAACTCCTTAATTGAAAAAGGCTTTTTGATATAATCATCTCCTCCTATCGAAAAGCCTGTCAGCATGTCATTTTCAGTATCCTTGGCAGTGAGGAATATGATTGGGATCTGATTTCCCTGCTTGCGAATATAGTCAGCCATCTTAAAGCCCGACATTCCTCCCATCATCACATCTAGGATAATCAAGCAAAAGGTCTCGTCTAGCATCTCCATAGCCTCCTCTGCTGAGGAAGCGGTGACCACCTCATACCCCTCATACTCTAGATTAAATTGTAGAATATCGGTAATATCCACCTCGTCATCAACGACAAGAATTTTCTTAGCTTTCTCCATCATTAACATGTCTTATATCACTTCCCTTCACCAGATAAATAGTCGACTCAGCTATGTTGGTAGCACTATCTCCGCATCGCTCCAGATTATGCCCCACTCCCTCTAGGTTTAGCAATACCTGCACATCGTTTTCTTGTAGTTCGACGTGAGAAAAAAGCTTACATAGCAGTGCTCTCAAGCTATGGTACATCTCATCCATTACTTCATCACTACCAATCACCTCCACAGCAGTTTCATACGATTCATTTGTAAAAGACATCACTGCATTTCGCACCATCTGAGTGACATGATCCGTCATCTGAATAATCAAACCTCTCACCTCATAAAGGCGAGTATCACTCATCGGTAATTCTCTCACAAATCTAATGATATTAAGTGTCATATCCCCAATTCGTTCAAGGTTAGTAGTCAGATCCTGATAAGCAATAATCCGCCTTAGGTCCTCAGCTACAGGCGAAAACTTGAATATCGAAAAGGCTACCTCCTCCCTAATTTTCACCTCCAGGCGATCAATAATGATTTCATTAGATAGAGCCTCTTCATAAAGTGCCTGAGTTTTCGGTTCATCAAATAGCTGCTTCAAGATAGTCAGCTGCAGTATTGTGTTTTTTGAGATCAGCTCAAATTGATTACGTAGGATCTGCAGCTGCAACTCCTTAATTCTATTAGAATAAAGATTATTCATCATCATAAATGGCAATGATATTAACTAAATACACCTGTTAGATACGCCTCCGTCTCCTTGTGCTTCGGATTCGTAAACATTTGGTCAGTATTTCCATACTCAATTAGCTCCCCTAAATACATAAATACTGACTTATCCGACAATCTAGCAGCCTGACTCATATTGTGAGTCACAATGACAATCGTATATTGTTCTTTTAGCTCCATAATTAGCTCCTCAACTCTATTAGTAGAGATTGGATCCAAAGCAGATGTCGGCTCATCCATTAAGAGCACTTCAGGCCTTAGAGCAAGAGCTCTAGCGATACAGAGTCTCTGCTGCTGACCTCCAGAGAGAAAAGAGCCACGCTTCTTCATAGAGTCCTTCACCTCATCCCAAAGAGCTACACTCTCAAGGCTTGTCTGTACGATCTCCTCCTTCTCCTCTTTAGAGAGCTTGATCCCATTCAGCTTATATCCAGCCAATACATTATCCTCAATAGACATCGTTGGGAATGGATTGGGGCGCTGAAATACCATACCAGCTCTACGGCGTGCAATCATCGGATCCATAGCAAGCATATCTTCACCCTCGATAAGGATTTCACCCTCCACCTTAATATCGGGATACAGATCATGCATTCTATTAATAGCCCGTAGCAAGGTACTCTTTCCACAGCCACTTGGTCCCATTATAGCAGTTACGAGGTTTTTGTAAATCGTCAAGTTGACATTCTTAATCGCTTTTTTCTCTGGACAATATGATACTGATAGGTCCTTTACTTCTATGATTGGGGACAGCTCTTTACCTGTGGCACCATCTCTTGAAAGCACCTCAGGGGAGACCGGTCTATTGGTTACTTTTATTTCATTCATATTCATCAAAAACTTATATCCTCCATTTTGCTGCCACAGACTTCGCGAGAAGGTTCATTCCTAAGATCAAAAGCAATAGCAAGAGCGACGACGACCAAACTAAGTCAGCCAAAATAGGGTTACTGTAAAACTCCCAAATAAGTAAGCTTATTGCACTCATCGGACGAGTTAAATCAAAGTGGACATAGGTGGCACCAAGAGCGGTCACCATCAGAGGAGCTGTCTCGCCCATTACACGAGATATTGCCAAAAGGATCCCAGTAAAAATACTGCCAAACGCACTAGGGACCACAACGGTAAACATGACCTTCGTATAAGAGCCACCCAAAGCCAGACCCGCCTCTTTTAATGTTCCTGGCACCATCCTCAACCCCTCCTCTGTACTGCGAATAATCATCGGGATCATCATAAACCCTAAGGCAACCCCTCCAGCCACAGCACTATAAGTATGCATAGTTTTAACCACTAGCATATAGACCACAATTCCCCAAACGATACTCGGAACACCTTGTAAAATATCGGTCAGAGTACGAACTACATTGGCAAGCTTAGCATCCTGCTTTTCGGATAAAAAGATACCAGTAAAGAGGCCTAAAGGAATGGAAAGGACTGTCGCAATCAAAAGCATCACAAAGGTCCCTATAATACCATTCAAAATGCCTGAAGGAGTAGACTGAGTAAATAGGTCAATATTGAAATGGCTCCAACCCTTCACCACCAAGTCAATCAAGATAGAGAGAAGCGGAATAGCAGTGAGTAGGCTAAAGACAATCACTACTACATAAGCTGTTCGGCTAAGTGTCTGTCGCCGCTTTGGACTTCCTGTTCGCTTTGAAATGACGTCAATGCTTTTCATTTATGGATCCCTTGCTATTTTCTATTAATACGATTCACGATTCCCTTTGCGATGAGATTAATCAGCGCTGTAATCAAAAAGAGCAGAAAACCGATGGCAAAGAGAGCACTCAGCTTTACTCCCGACGCTTCTCCAAATTGATTGGCGATTACACTAGCCATCGTATCACCTGTATCCCTAAGACTTAGCGGTACTCCACTCGTGTTACCGATCAACATGGTGACCGCCATAGTCTCGCCTAAGGCACGCCCAAAAGCTAAAATGTAAGCAGCGAATATACCACTACCCGCTACAGGTACACTAATGTTTCTAATAACCTCTAGCCTAGTGGCCCCCAAGCTATAAGCTCCTTCCTTCAAATCCCTAGGTATCATACCAATAAATTCGGCACTTAGTGAAGAGGCATAAGGGATGATCATGATAGCTAATACAATTGAGGCGAGAAGTACACCAAACCCTTGTGCATTGACATTCAGTATGATCAGAATTGGGCGAACAGTATAAAAGCCCCATAGTCCATACACAATTGAGGGAATACCAGCAAGCAAATCTACTATTGCACTTACTATGGTAGCCACCGTCTTGCCCCTAAAGTATTCACCTGTAAATAGTGCCACACTAAGAGAGAAAGGGATGCAGAATAATAGCGCTAGCAATGAAGTAAGCAATGTGCCAGTAATAAAAGGAAGGGCTCCAAACGACCGTGATCGATCCGACCATTCAGTAGAGGTCATAAAATCAATCAGACCAAACTCCTTAATAGCAGGTAAGCTCTCAGAGGTAAGTGCATAGAGGATTCCTCCTGCAATGAGTATCACCCCTACTCCAGATACTAGTAGCAGAAGATCAAATAGCTTATCTCTCATATTAGCCATTAATGCCAAGTGGTCAGTAATTAGAAAAGACTAATACACTGACCACTTTATTTTACTGCTTTATAGTAATATTCTTTACCAATTGACCATCGTAAGTCATGCTATTGATTACATTGATAGCATTCATACGAGCCACTTCAGGCAGAGGAGAGAAGTAGTTTTTTCTAGCACTTGCTGCACCATTATCCCCTACAATGTAAAGCAAGAAATTTTGAAGTGCTTTAGCCTGCTCAATAGTTCTATTATTGTAAGCTTGCTCTTTATAAACTATAATCCAGGTAAATGTGCTGATCGGGTAAGCACCTGCTTGTGGAGAATTGGAGATAACCATACGCGTATCAGCAGGCATATCAGTGGTATTGGCACTGATAGAAATCGTCTCCATATTGGCCTCCACATATTCACCTTGTGAGTTAAGCATCTTGGCAGAAGGGATATCTTGTGCCAATGCATACTCAGACCCTAGATAACCAATAGCACCCACAGTTTGAGAAATCACCCCTGCTACCCCAGGATTACCCTTTGCAGCAATACCTTTACTAAAGTCCACCGATTTTCCCGCTCCGATAGTGGTTCGCCAAGTCTCATCTACTTCGCTCATAAATCCAGTGAATACAGCAGTCGTGCCACTACCTTCACTACGATACACAGGGGTAATAGCTTGGTCGGGCAAGTTAATGCCAGGATTTATTGATGCAATCAGAGGATCATTCCAATTGGTCACTTCACCAGTGTATATTTTAGTCACCAATTCAGGAGTCATATTAAGTTGATCAACTTGTGGTAGATTATACCCCATCACCACCCCACCAATACAAGTAGGGATATGCAGTATCTCAGGCATAGCACCCATCTCCTTATCACTCAGAAATACATCGGTCCCGCCAAAGTCTACAGTCAAGTCCTGCAGATTTCGGATACCCGCACCACTACCAGTAGCACCATAGCTTACACGTATGCCATACTCATCACCAAATTGCTTAGTGATGTCTTTATAAAAAAACTCAGGGAATGTGGCGCCTGCTCCACTCAGTGTTACCTCTTTATTGCCACACGAACTTGCTAGTAACATCACAAGTATTAGGAGTACACTAGTCTCTACACATCTCTTTAGCTTCATACCATTTTTCTAAAAACAATTGTTATACAAGGGCGAGTGGACTAACTGCCTAACCCTACCACCTATTTCACCGCAAAGGTAGCATATAGTAATTGCAGAGAAATTACGAGCGTGTTACATTCTTGTTACGACAATAGGAGAGAAGAGAATATTGCACGAATTGGCATTCTCACATAGATAAACTGACGATAAAAAAGAATGCTCTCACTAAGAGATTAAAGCAGAGGAGAAAACAGTCTAAATATCGACTGCAAAAATCTTAAACCTATCTTGCGCTTCCTCCACTGATACGAATCAATAGGTACGCAATGAGTTTCAAGATTGCTTTTAATCGATTGCTCCAGCAATTGGGTAAATTGCTCATTATAGATAATAGATGTCAGCTCAAAGTTGAACTCCATGCTTCTAAAGTCCATATTAGCAGAACCAATATAAGAAATCCTACCATCCACTGTCATCAGCTTAGAGTGGTTGAACTCCCCATTGAAACGATGAATCTTCACCCCCGCTTCTAGTAGATTAGCATAATAAGATTGTGAGGCATACTTCACTAGCAGAGCATCACTATTCCAAGGTAGCACCAAGTGCACCTCCACCCCACTCAGTGCAGCACCGATCAACGCTTTATTAAGGCTATCAGTAGGCAAAAAGTAAGGTGTTTCAATATATATGTGCTTCTTAGCCTCATAGATACTTCTACTCCATGCTTGCAAGAGCGTTCTAAACTTATTGGTCGGGCCACTCGAAAAAGTCTGCATCCCCACATTGCGGACTTTAATCGCCGACTGATACGCTACAGAAAGATTAACACTCGGGATCTGAAGCTCTTCAGTAGGATTAAGGTAGTAATCTCTACTAAGAGCGATCTTACTTGCAAATCTCCAATCACTCATAAAGGCCGATGCCAGACCATTCACAGCCATACCAGTTACTCTAAAATGAGTATCCAGCCATCGCCCTTTCTTATTACCTATCGTGTAGTGATCCGCAATATTCATCCCCCCTATATACCCTATATTACCATCAATCACGACTACCTTACGGTGATTACGGTAGTTGATGTCGCTACGAAGAGAAGGCATCACAACCTTCAGAAACTGCCGAAACTCAATCCCAGCATCCGTCATCCGCCTATAGAATGACCTTCTAGCCCTAAAACTTCCCACGTAATCACACATCACACGTACCTTTACTCCCGCCCTAGCCTTTTCAATCAAGGCATCAGCCACACGTGTGCCAGTGTGATCATCAAGAAAGATATAGTACTCCACGTGAATAAATCGGCGGGCATTTCGAATATCCTCAAGTAGCGAATCCACCTTATCCACCCCACTTCTAAAGATCGCTACCTCATCCGCTCTCAAAATTCGAGCACTAGTTTCATACTCAACCATATCCCTAAGGAGTCGATACTCACTTTGCTCAGCGGGTAGCTCTTCAGAGATATTAGATGAGGTAGGAGTACTACTTAGATCAAAGCTATCATACGCATGCTTTTGGATTTTCTTTAGATGCCACTGCTCACGACCAAAGAGTAGATACAATACCACCCCAAGTCCTGGCAATAAGGTCAAGACCAGCACCCAGCTGAGCGCTTTATGAGGGTTGCGATTCTCTAATAGAATGACACAAATCAATCCTATAATGATAAGGACCAGTATTCCACTAAATATGTAGCCCCATGAAATCATAATACCAGCTCTCGATTTTAGTTGTTTTATAAGGTTTCCTAAAGGTACCAATATTTTATGATGTAAAAAACTATACAAAGGCTTTCCATTTTCAACTCAATATATGAACTCTCTACAATAGATACTCTTTAATAGATGAACAAAGAAGATTTACGATGAAGGGGGGAGAGCGTGGGAAAAATAAGATCCCTCACTTGTCAAAAGGCAAGTGAGGGATCTATAATTATTGTGATGCTCTAAGATTAGATTGTACCTAGAACCAATATGCTCACCAAGAGTGATAGGATGGAGTATAGCTCAGGGAACACAGCCATCACCATAGTTGCGGCGAATACATCGTGACCATCAGCTGTTGCTGCGATACCATTGGCAAGGATACGTCCCTGTCTATTGGCAGAAGCGACTCCTACAATACCAAGAAGCAGTCCAAGGATGAGTATTCCAATAGCGGTTTGGAACGTCATCTCAGGAGTAATCTTACTAACTGCAAAGAAGTAGCCGATAAATCCATAAAGACCCTGTGAAGAGGGAAGAGCAGAAAGACCGATATACTTACCCATTTGGGTAGGGTCTTTACGCATTGCTCCGATCACCGCTTGACCTGTGTAAAAAAGTCCGTACGCACTACCAATACCGCTGACACCTACCATCATAAAGATGCCGAGGTATGCTAAGATTAAGTTTAATTCCATAAGAAGTTGTTTGTCTTAGTTGTATATAAATTCTTTTGTTGTTTCTCAATTATCCCACTTACTCTTCATTTGATTTGATCTCTCGAAGAGGATTATAAGCTTTTCCGCCTCCTTCGTATTGGGAGTTATTAAAATACTCCACAAATATCAATCGTATAGGGTGTACCAGTGCTCCAATCGTAGTCAGTGCAAAGTTGATGCCATGACCAATCAGGAGAATAACAGCTCCAATAGGTATTGCTAGGAATATTGGCAACCCAGCAGTGGCCATCCCAGCTAGTTGGTTAAAGACGCCACCTAGCACAGCTCCCGTAAGTCCGATAGCAAATAGGCGGATATAGGAGAGGGTATCTCCCAATAGACCAGTTGCCGCATTGTACGTATCCCACAATCCAGCCCCAAAGTTGACGAATATGTTTTTGCCAGGGCTATTATAGAAGAGGACAAGCAGTACACAGATCCCTACAAAGCCATACAATACATACTCTAGCCACTGAGGTAGGGTAATATCGACCATAGGCAACCCAAAGAGCAACCCTGCAGCAATAATCAGCGTAGGCCATGCATACGAAGAGAGGGCACGCTTAAATCCCACTTGCTTAGTACGCTTGAGTGCTCCGATATACTTAGCAAAGATAATCTGTATCACACCGAGTGCCAGTGAGATCACCATCATATTCTCGGACGAGATGAAGTACTCCTTAATAGAGGCGAGGAAAGGTACTTTGACCAGCTCAATGCCGAAGAAAGAGCCACTCAAAAATCCCATTACTAGTCCACCAATTCCTAGCCATTGAATCAGTTCTAGAAGCATCTTCTTGGACTCCTTAGCCTTACGCTTCAAGATGGTAGCCACAATAAAGGTGAGCAAACCATAGCCGGCATCTCCAAAGCAGATACCAAAAAAGATCATAAAGAATGGAGCAATATAGGGAGTTGGGTCGAGCTCTCCATAATTAGGCAGAGAAAATAGCTCCACTATTGGCTCAAAAGCTTGAGCAAAGCGATTATTATGCAACTTGATTGGCACTTCGCTCTCATCACCTACCTCCAGTTCAGTAAAGGCAACGCCACTATCCTGAAGGTTTTGCTCCATCTCCTTAGCAATTCTTTCAGGCACCCACCCTTCAAGGATCACCAACTTATCGCCATAAAGCCGCTCTCCTTGAAGATTGGCATTGCTCAGATTGTAAGTGTTAAGCAGCGTTGCCATCTCCTCGTCAAGGACCTCTGGATGATAAGCTAAATACTTTTGGGTATTCTCCAGTAACTGCTTCTTTTCGTGTAGCAATTCCTCATCATGCCTCAGATGGCTGAGACTCTCCTTTGGTAGCTTCTGAAGATCTGCACCCTCTAATGTAGGAGGTGCCTCTGTAGGAGAAACCGTAACGAAGTATATATATCGCCCTTGGTCAGCTATTTTAATAGCTTGATATGCTTCTTCCCACGCTGGGTCATAGCTATTTTGCTGAGCCACCCAAAAGTGGAGGTGATGACCTGACTCACGTAGCTTGGCAATGAGCTTAAGATCAAAGTCGCCCCAGACCTCTAACTCTTTCTGTTTTTGCTCAACTACTATCAACTGATCGGACAGCTCCTGTAGCTTGTCAAGGGTCTCCTTATAGCTCTCAGTATAGAGGGTATATTCCTCTAGCACCTCCTTAGGGAGCTGGTCGTGAGCAATATCATCTCTCGTCTCCCCTTCTGCTAATGGATGACCATTGCGGAAGGTAGTGAGCCGTTGCTTGAGTTGCTTGATATCCTCCTGCTTCTGTAGATTTTGAGCAAAAGAGGCTATCTCCTTTGGATTGGTACGCTCCTTAATGTGTACCACTCCAAGTGCACGTAGTTGCTTCAGAAAAGATTGGTATTCTGGCTCGTAAACAAAGTAGGAATACCGCTTCATTGTTTCAATCATAGCTCTTCTCCTTTCCTTTCTTTAGCTTTTTCCTCTATATTGGCTCGCATTATCTTTTGTGACGCCTTAGAGAGTGACTCCTCATCCTCTAAGTAGCGCTTGATTTTGCGAATAGCATCTTGGTATCCAGGTATCTGCACCTTCTCAAAGAGATTAACCTTTTGAGTGGTCTTCCTACGAGCATGATCCAGCAAGTCTAGCTTGATGCGTCCGACCTCTGCTTCTATCCCAATAGTCGCCATGGATTTAATGAGCTGTGTCCCCTCCATAAACCACGATGGAGTAGTCAACAGACTAAATGGGTGCACTTCAAAGTCAATCTCTCCAAGCTCTGGTATCTGCACGCCCGCAAATCGCTTGATATGGATTTCCACATCATTCACTTGGACTATAGAGGGATCGAACTCATTCCAAAGGGCTACCATACTATCAAAGCTCTGCATACTCTCCTCCAGTTTCCGCTCCATCGCTTCCACATGGTCTTTGGTTCGCTTCACCTCCATTCGGAGGGCACTCTCCTTACTCTTAATGGTAGGGAGAGCTCTTTCACGAACCTTAAGTTGCTTGCGTTGCTCTTGCAGTGAGGTCTTATTGTATTGAAATTTTATAGCCATTATCTCTATCTCCTAAGAGCCCTTATTGAGCACTATTAGGCCAATACTTATCTACAAACTCTTGGCGGATATTCACCTCGGCAGGTGTAAAGTGCTCTGCAAAGAGTGACCAAGCAGTATCAAGCATCTCTGTAGTATCAATATTGACATCGATAGAAAGCAAATTTCTTGAGTACTCTCGAGCAAAGGCTAGAGCCCGCTGGTCATAATCGGTAAGGTCAAATCCATTCTCCTGCTTTGTCTGTGCATTGGCCGCATCAGCATATAGTCGCACAGAGGCATTCATCACTTGTGGATGATCCTCTCTTGTCTTTTTTCCAATCACCAATTGCTTAAGTCGCGACAAGCTTCTGAATGGGTCCACAATCACCTTACCTACATCGCTATCATGTCTTAGATAGAGCTGACCCTCAGTGATATATCCAGTGTTATCTGGCACAGCATGGGTAATATCTCCACCTGATAGAGTAGTGACAGCAATAATAGTGATAGAACCACCGTCGGGGAATTGCACCGCTTTCTCGTAGATCTTAGCAAGGTCAGAATAGAGAGAGCCTGGCATAGAGTCCTTGGATGGGATCTGGTCCATCTTATTAGAGACGATTGCCAAGGCATCGGCGTAGTTACTCATATCAGTAAGAAGCACCAGTACTTTTTCTTTTTTCTCTACTGCAAAGTACTCAGCAGCAGTCAGAGCCATATCAGGGATCAATAGTCGCTCAACTGATGGATCCTCAGTGGTATTGACGAAACTCACGATACGGTCAAGGGCACCAGCATTCTGGAACGTATTACGGAAGTAGAGGTAGTCATCATTGGTCAGACCCATACCTCCGAGGATGATCTTATCAGACTCCGCACGCATCGCCACCGTAGCCATAACTTGGTTGTAAGGCTGGTCGGGGTCGGCAAAGAATGGAATCTTTTGACCCGTCACAAGGGAGTTGTTGAGGTCGATACCTGAAATACCAGTAGCGATTAACTCCGAAGGTTGCTCACGTCTAACAGGGTTGACAGATGGGCCACCAATCTCTACTTCACGCCCCTCCACCTCAGGTCCGCCATCGATGGGCTCGCCATAGGCATTGAAGAAACGCCCAGCAAGCTGCTCACTCACTTTTAGAGCAGGAGCGTGACCTAGAAATATCACCTCAGCATTGGTAGGGATATCTTCTGTTCCTCTAAATATCTGAAGGGTTACCTCATCACCATATATTCGTACCACCTGAGCTAGCTTGCCATTAACAAGAGCCAACTCATCAAATCCGACATCCTTAGCATTGAGGGTACAGGTTGCTTTGGTGATTTTAGTCACCTTGGTATATATCTTCTGAAAAGCTGTTGTTGCCATACTTTTACTATCTCTTTCAAAAAGTTTTACTCTGCTCCCTCTTCACTTTGGTTGGCTACCAATTGGTTCGCCTCCGCCAAGTACTTCTCAAATTGCTCACTCTTATACTCAGAGTAGTTCATCTGCTTCAGCAGGTTGATTAATCGCTTAAAGAAGTCAGAGACCTCTTCAAAGTTGTCAAAGGCAAAGTTCTTAGCACAGATGCCCATCACTAGCCTCATCATAAATCCCTGACGCTCAAGGGGAGTAATCTGGTCGATATCGTCGAATGCATCTTGCTGGTAGATGATAAAGTCAATCAACTCCGACTTCCAGAAGGTCTCGTGGTGGTCTAATGGCACACCATCATCGCCCAAGATATTGATTTGCTCAGCCACTTCACGACCTCTCAGCATACGTCGTTTTGCCTCTTCTACAAGGTCAAGCCAACCCTCACCAGCACGCTTAGATATATCCTCTCTAAACTCTGGATACTCTATGTACTTAGAGTAACTCTCAATAGGATTGACAGCAGGGTAACGCTTACGGTCGGCACGGTCCTGCTCAAGAGCATAGAAGCAACGAGCCACCTTTTGGGTATTCTCCGTCACAGGCTCCTTTAGGTTACCACCCGCAGGGGAAACAGTACCAATAAAGGTGATGGATCCAGTCTTGCCATTATTAAGGTAAACAAAGCCGGCACGTGCGTAGAAGTTGGCGATGATAGCCGAAAGGTCCATAGGGAATCCATCAGGTCCCGGAAGCTCCTCTAGTCGATTGGACATCTCACGGAGTGCTTGTGCCCATCGTGAAGTAGAGTCAGCCATAAGAAGTACTTTCAGCCCCATGCTTCTATAATACTCTGCCATGGTCATAGCGGTGTATACTGAAGCCTCACGTGCAGCCACAGGCATATTGGAGGTATTGGCGACGATGATGGTACGCTCCATCAACTTACGACCTGTATGAGGATCCTCTAGCTCAGGGAACTCCTTAAATATCTCCACCACCTCATTGGCACGCTCACCACAGGCTGCCATAATCACGATATCTGCCTCGGCCTGTTTAGAGATTGCGTGCTGAAGCACCGTCTTTCCTGTACCAAATGCACCAGGGATAAATCCTGTACCTCCCTCCACAATTGGATTCATAGTATCGATCACACGCACCCCAGTCTCGAGCAGCCTAAAAGGTCTTGGCTTCTCTTGATAGGCATTATTGGCTTTCTTTACTGGCCAACGCTGTACCATCGTCACATCATGGTCGTTGCCATCAGCATCCTGAAGTACAGCAATCACGTGATCTACATTGTACTCCCCTTCGGGGACAATGCTCTTCACAGTGTAGCTCCCTTCAAAAACGAAAGGCACCATAATCTTGTGGGGCTGGAAGTTCTCATCTACCTCCCCTAACCAACTAGCGGCTTCCACACTATCTCCCACTTTGGCAAGTGGCTTAAAAGCCCAAAGCTTCACCCGATCCAGAGGGTCGGTATACTGACCACGACTCAGGAAGACTCCTTCCATCTTATCGAGGTCATTTTGAAGACCATCATAATTCTTAGATAGCATACCTGGACCTAGCTGTACTTCCAACATATGTTGCTCGAAAGTAGCTATATCACCCACACGCATACCACGCGTGCTCTCAAATACTTGCACAATGGCATGATTTCCCTCCACCTTAATTACCTCTGCCATCAGGTCACGCCCTTTCACTGTCACGTAGCAGATCTCATTTTGTGCTACTGGGCCGTCTGCGAGGATGGTCACGAGGTTGGAGACCACTCCTATCACCTTGCCGGTTGTTTTCATTTGTATCTTGTGTTTATTTATCTATCAACTTTCGTGTGTGTGCTTTACATCTATTCTCTTCGCCTTAGCTACCTGCTTAAGTTCCCTTTTGAAGTCCTGCATCTCCTCTCTAAATTCACCATTAAGAGTGGCTACAATAGTCTTGAAGCGTTGCTCGCCTTGAACCTTATCAAGCTTCTCCCAACGCTCAAGTATCTGAAGCTTCAGCAGATAGGTGAGCATTGCATTGATTGAGAAAATGTCTGTAAAGGTTACCTCATCTAGCAGGCCCCACTTGTATTCATCAATTCTCTCTTCTCTGATAGCCAAGTCCTTCTCATCGGCGATCCTACGCATTGCATCAACCATCTCTACCTCTGGCAAGTAGGCAATTTCATGCCAATTGCCCTCTCGTAAGAGCTGATGAAGCGGACGCGTACCAAGAATATATTGCTCCCTTTTTAGCTTGAATTGGTCAGCAGTTATTGCCGCAAATATGGCTGCGATATCATATTCCAAAGCAAACCACTTGCGTAAAAAACTATTGCCATGCTTCTGAATATAGTCGGCATATCCCATCAAAAGTAGATCGCTATAAAAATAGGACTGATTGACCCCCTCCATCTGCTCCTTAAGGTAGGTAGTAACGAAGTCAATCATATATTGGGGATAGACGCCTTTAGGTAGTCGAGGGTACTCAAGCTCTTGGTAAATGGTCACTGCATTACGCTCTGCCTCTAATCGCTTACTTATCGAGTCAATCAAAGTCCTCAATTTCTCCTCACCAAGTACATACAGTTTACCCTCCTCTTCAGTTGCGGAACTATCACGAAGGAGTTGCAAAAGGAGGGCGTTGTCTTCTCTTAAGAGGAGCAACTCCACCTGTCGGCGATCTCGCTTGGTTGCCTGCTTTAGGAGGATATCTACAAAGTCTTTACTGGTGAGGGCATGATTGCGATAGTCGCCCTTTTTGAGCATCGGAAGTTGAGCCCCTAGTGTATAGTATTCACTCATGGTCTGTCCTTCTTCAATCAGGTTACGCGTTCTTCTCTCCCCCAAATAAGATTTCACGCATACGTGGACGCATAAATTCTGTGAAGTACTTCGTAAATGCCTCTTTGCTTACATTTATCTTGTAGTCTGCCCCCTCTGGAGAGATATCAAAGTTAGCTACCTTACCAGCCACCTCCTTAATCGTTACTCCATTATCAAGCACCTCTTTGGCCTTAGATCGGATATAGCTCTCCAATGCCTCTGCATCGCTAGTGGTGATCTCTACCCCCTTTGAGTTATCATTAAGGGTCTGCTTAGCCATTTCCAATACCACCTGATATAGAGACTCAGGCTTAGCAAAAGTCTCATCAATGGCTGCTTTGACCGCCTTACTATTAACTAGGTCGGTAATCTTGAGGAGAAGAGACTCCTCTGCGCCATTAACCATATTCTTCACCTCAGTAACAGATTGTTTCCTGATTTGCTCTGCTTCTGCTGTGGCATTGGCTATAATGGCTTTGGCTTTTTCTTCCGCCTTCTCCACCACTGCTTTGCTCGAACGCTCAGCATTAGCTACGATTTGACCTGCTTCGGCATCAGCTTTAGCTACGCCATCCTTGTAAATCTTCTCGGCTAACTCTTGAATTTTATTGTCCATAAACTACTTATTATCTCTTCCGTCGCTATTATAGGTTATCAGAGCTATAAACTCTGCGATTTTCAAAGCTACAAATAAAATCTTTTACTACCAACGATATTTGCCATTAAAAGGTATATTTTGTCATATCATCAATAGAAAGGTAGATCGAACCAGTGCTATTAATTACTCAGACGACTCCAGTTCTTCCATCGTCTCTGCAGGAAGAGCCTCATCGTACAAAGGCTCCTCATCCTTTGCCTCATCTGACTCTTCACTGGATGGCTCTTCCCTCTTCTTTACTAAGGATAGTTGCTGAAGATAGAGTGGTTGTTTGCTTTTTTGCAAACGTAAAAAGAGGGTAAAGCGAGGATTTGGGGGCAGACTATCGGGTAGAAGTAATCTGCTCTCCAGACGAAGCGAATTAGTTAACAATGAGGTTGATATTTGCGTACCTTTTATTTTGTGAAACCGATACCCATCTTGATTTACGATCAGCAACTGCACTTCTATATCAAGCGTATCAGGTAACTCCCCCACCCCTATTGCACTCCAGAGCAGTGAGTCTGAGGGCTGTAGATCCTCACTATTGTATATAGACTGAGTATAAATAAACAGTCTCTCCTTAGCAGGAATGTAGAGCCGTTTGTCTGTGGACCAAAAGCTCTCCCCCGGCTCAAACCGCACTCTATATTTATGTATAGAGTCGGTAAGAAAAGTATCCACCACGGCTTTTGAAGCCTCCAATTCGGCATTGATTTGCGTATAGATGTCGGATAATTTGTGGGCATTGGCAGAGTACCAGACGAATGAAGAGTCGTACTCGGCACGAGTCACCCCATGCTTCTTAAACACCCCTTCGTAGGATGAAATTGCAATAGAGTCCGAGTAATTATTCTGCTGTAAGTAAGCCTCAGTGAGAATCAGATCCTTAGTGATGGCTCTCATTTTCTTCTCTCCTAAGACACCAAATGGCTTTTGGCACTGAGTCATTAGGAGCATCAGTAAAAGAAATATGGTGCCCAGTCTAAGCCTCTTCATCTTCTTTAGCGGCAACTTTATCCTCTTCCACACTCTTCGAACCGCCTAGCAGATGGCTAAATGAGTGGGCATAAAAAAGGATGAGACAGACAACCCCTACAGAGATGCAAGCATCCGCAAAGTTGAATATCGGTCTGAAGAATACCAATTCCTCTCCGCCCCAAAAAGGCATCCACTCTGGCCAAGTGGTATTGATGATAGGGAAGTAAAACATATCAACCACTTTGCCGTGAAGCCAATTGGCATATCCTCCTTCCTCGGGAAAGAGAGTAGCTATCTGTCCATAACTATGTGAGAATATCTTTCCATAGAAAATGGAGTCAATGATATTACCGACTGCACCTGAAAAGATAGCTACCATACAGAGTAGGAAACCAATAGAGTATCGACCCTTGATGATTTTAGCTACCAACCACGCAATGGCTACACTCGCCACTATGCGGAATATCGTGAGGAATAGCTTATCTATCACCTCCCAACCAAAAGCCATCCCTGGGTTTTCAGTAAAATAGAGGTAAAACCAATCGGTCACATGAATGCTCTCGCCAAGCATCAAGTGGGTTTTGATCCATATCTTGATAGCCTGGTCTATAAGTAGCAGTGCGAGAGCAAATAGAATAGCTATCCACGCACGCGACTTTGTAGTGTAGCGTGGATCTAAAGCCATAGTGGTTGAACGAACCATAAAAGACTTCCCTATTACTTATGTCCCGACTCCTTGGCCTCTATACTTAGTGTAGCGTGAGGCACAGCACGAAGCCGCTCCTTGGGGATAAGCTTTCCTGTGGCTCTACAGATCCCGTAAGTGCCATTCTCAATTCTCACAAGTGCCGCCTCAAGGTTTTTAATAAACTTCTGCTGCCTTGCTGCTTGGCTTGCAGTCTCCTGCTTTGAGAGGAGCATCGCACTCTCTGTAAGGTTTTTATACGTAGGAGTGGTATCGGTAATATCGTTACCATCATTCGTATCCAGCGTAGAGACTAGTAGGTCATAGTTGCGACGTGCCTTAGCTAGCTTCTTCTCTATTATCTCGCGGAATTCTTGTAGTTCCTCCGGACTGTAGCTATTCTTTTCCATATCTCTATCTCTATTCAAAACGTTCTTAACTTACTCAGCTTTATTAATCAGGATGGAGAGGCTCACCTCCTCATCTAGGTCTAGTGGCTCACCCTCATTATGGAGATCTCTCATCGTGATCTCCAAAGCTTGCACTTGGGTGGCGATATAGTCGTGATGAGCTTTGAGCACCTCCTCGATCTGACTATTATTCTCGAGTACAATATTTATCTTATCCGATACGTTGAAGTCCTTCGCCTTACGGATATTCTGAATTCTATTCACCAGCTCCCTTGCCAATCCCTCAAGTCGTAGTTCGGGAGTGATCGTCTCATCAAGTGCCACTGTAATGGCTCCCTCATTCTGTACCAGCCAACCTGGCACATCATCAGAGATCACCTCTACTTGGTCTAGGAGAATCTCCTTGCCAAGGTACTCCAACTTCCCATTATTCTGGAAGTCAATAATATCTTTATTCGACAACCCTCCGAGATAGGCAGCCACCTGCTTCATCTCCTTACCAAAGACAGGGCCAAGAGCCTTGAAGTTGGGCTTAATCTTACGCTGAACCACATCGGCCGAAGTATCGGCAAACACCAGTTCCTTTACATTCACCTCATTAAGGATCAGCTCCTTCACCCTGTCAATTGCTTCGCGTGCTACCGCATCGTCGGTAAGCACTAAAAACTTAGAGAGTGGCTGGCGTACCTTGATATCCATACGACGGCGAAGTGCGAGCACCATACTGCTGATTCGCTGTGCATAGTCCATCGACTCCTCTAGTCCCTTGTGGATCAGTGTTTCATTCGCTTCGGGGAAGGCCGTGAGATGAACCGATCTATCACCATTGGTAAGGTCACGATATAGGCGATCTGCATAGAAAGGCGACACTGGAGCGATAAGCTTCGCAACGGTCACCAGACAGTGGTATAAAGTTTGGTAAGCAGAGACTTTATCCTCGCTCATACCCCCACCCCAGAAGCGCTTACGTGCTAGTCGCACATACCAATTGCTCAATTGATCATTTACAAAGTCCGAGATCGCACGTGCTGCCTTAGTTGGTTCATAGTCGTCCAAGTCAGTAGTTACCTCCTTAATCAAACTATTGAGAGCCGAGATGATCCAGCGGTCTAGCTCCGGTCTCTTTTCGTAAGGAATAGCCTCACTCTCTGGGTCAAAATGGTCAATATTGGCATAGAGTGCAAAGAATGAATAGGTATTGAATAGAGTCCCGAAGAACTTACGCTGTACCTCGTCCACCCCATCCATATCAAAGCGGAGGTTATCCCATGGAGATGAGTTACTAATCATATACCATCGGAGCGGGTCAGATCCCTTCTCCTCAATCGCCCCAAATGGGTCAACGCCATTGCCTAGGCGCTTACTCATCTTATTGCCATTCTTATCCAATACCAATCCATTGGAGATGACATTCTTAAAGGCGACACTATCAAAAATCATCGTGCTGATGGCGTGGAGCGTAAAGAACCACCCACGAGTCTGATCCACTCCTTCGGCAATAAAGTCGGCCGGATAGAAGCCGTGGTCATCAATCAGCTCCTTATTTTCAAATGGGTAGTGCAATTGAGCATAAGGCATCGCACCAGAGTCAAACCAAACGTCAATGAGATCCTTCTCACGGTACATAGGCTGCCCTGAGGCACTCACCAGTACAATCTCATCTACATAAGGGCGGTGTAGCTCAATACTTCCATAATTGTCGCTACTATTATCGCCCACCACAAATCCAGCATAAGGGTTCTGCTTCATCAGCCCCTTAGCAACCGATTTATCTATCTCTTTTTTGAGCTCCTCTACCGAGCCAATACAGAGCTCCTCACGCCCATCTTCTGTCCTCCAAATTGGGAGCGGGGTGCCCCAGTAGCGGGAGCGGCTTAGGTTCCAATCCTGAAGATTCTGGAGCCACATACCAAAGCGGCCAGCCCCCGTACTTGCAGGCTTCCAATAAATCGTATTATTGAGCTCCTGCATACGCTCCTTAAGGGCGGTACTGCGGATAAACCAACTATCCAATGGGTAGTAAAGAATTGGCTTATCGGTACGCCAGCAATGAGGGTAGCTGTGGCTCTGCTTTTCAATCTTAAAGGCAAGCCCACGCTGCTTCAGCTGCATACAGATAGATATGTCGAGCGTCTCATCCTTATCGGTGAGCTGCTCATCGTAGCTATTCTTTACAAATCTACCCTCAAACTCTTGATAGGCCTTGGCATCCATCTTCTCACTTACGAAGTCAGGGTCTAGTTCCTCAAGGAGGAAGTACTTACCTTGTAGGTCCACCATTGGACGCTCTTTACCCTCCTTATCAAGTAGCATCAGAGCTGGCACCCCATGGGCATTCGCCACCTTTTGGTCATCAGCACCAAACGTAGGTGCAATGTGTACAATACCCGTACCATCTTCTGTCGATACGAAGTCACCAGTAATCACTCGATAAGCGCCCTTCCCAGGGTTTACCCAAGAGAAAAGTGGCTGGTACATCATTCCCTCTAGGTCACTGCCAGTATAGGTTTTGATTACTCGATAAGGCATCACTTTCGCCCCCTTTTCGGGCATCTCCATAGGTAGCTCCGCCCCTTCTGGGTTGAAGTATGCCGAGAGTAGTGGCTTCGCCAAAATAGCAGTCATCGGCTCTAATGAATAGGGGTTGTAGGTCTGTACAGCCACATATTCAATCTTTGGTCCTACAGCAAGCGCTGTATTACTTGGCAAAGTCCAAGGGGTGGTGGTCCAAGCGATAAAGTAAGCCGTGCCGTGTGCAGTCAGCTCTTTTGCAGGCTCTTTGATCTCAAACATCACCGTCGCCATCGTATCCTTGACATCTCGGTAAGTGCCTGGCTGATTCAGCTCGTGAGAACTAAGTCCAGTACCTGCAGCCGGCGAATAGGGCTGAATGGTGTACCCCTTGTAGAGCAATCCCTTCTCGTAGAGTTGCTTTAGTAGGTACCAGAGGGTCTCAATATAGCGATTGTCGTAGGTGATGTAGGGGTGATCCATATCCACCCAATAGCCCATCTTCTCCGTGAGGCTACGCCACTCAGCAGTGTACTTCATCACCTCCTCACGGCAAGCCTGATTGTACTCCTCTACACTGATTTTACTTCCGATATCGGCCTTGGTAATGTGCAGACGTTTCTCCACACCAAGCTCCACAGGTAGCCCATGGGTATCCCAGCCAGCTTTACGCTCTACTAGGTACCCCTTCATAGTCTTGTACCGACAAAATAGATCCTTGATAGTACGTGCCATGACGTGATGGATTCCCGGCATACCATTGGCGGAAGGAGGTCCTTCGTAAAAGATAAACCTAGGTGCCCCTGCTCTCTCAGCTAGGGAAGCCTTGAAAAGATCTTCAGCCTGCCACTTCGCAAGCATATCTTTATTGATATCTGATAAGTTCAGTCCGCTATGTTCGGCAAATCGTTTGTTGCTACCCATACAAGTTATCGTTATTTATAGATGGCTCTCGCCATCTTTTTACTCTTGATTTAATTAATGTGCAAATATACCTCTTTTCAATTAGATAGCCTTAGTACATTCCGAGAACTTATGGGTACGCATTAGAGTTGCAAATAAACTTTTCGCTCGTCCACCACGTCCGACTTGTCTGACCGTCCGACTTATCCGATCTGTCCGACTTGTCCGATCTGTCCGACTTGTCCGATAAGGCACCCCCCAATTAATCGCCCTCTAGTAAGGACCTCAAAGGTCCTTACCCCATAGCCTCCCCCCTACGAATACCATACGGTAAGGCCTTTCTAATGGCGTAACCCTAGCTCCATCTTGAGGGTACACACAATAATAGAGCTACTTCAAAACCGGATAGCCTGCATCTAACCACCCAAGTATACCGTCCTTGAGATTGACGATGCTGTAGCCCTCCTTTTCTAGTTCCTTGGCGGCCATCATACTCCTCTTGCCCGAACGACAGTAGAGATAAATTGGCTGACTCTTGTCTAGTCGCTCACTTACCTTTTTCGTAAAGCTTGGGCCCTGCACATCAATATTGATCGCAGACTCTAGATGCCCCTCGGCAAATTCTTCCGCAGTACGGACATCAAGAAGCTGTACCTCTGAAGCCCCGCTAATTCGTTCTTTGAATGTAGCAGAGTCCACCGTCACTATCTTTTGTGATGCTTGGCACGATCCAAAAAGCATTGCAAATATCCCCATAATGATACTGTAGTAAAGTATTCGTTTCATTTATATCTCTAACGTTATTATCATTTGCATGGTGTACACCTAACTACACAAACATACCAATAATTGCACAGACAACAGACAATTACCGCCCCACCCCGCTAGGGCAACGCATTAGAAGAGACTGTTGTATGAATGGTCAAATACAAGTTGTTGAATAATGGCGTAAGGACCTCGGTAGAGGTCCGTGTTAAATAGGCACAGGTCGGAGGGGCGTAGCCCCCGAACGACCTGTGTGTAAGAGCATATTTCCTACCTCAATGACCCCGGCTGAGAGGTCAGACCTAGATAAGGTTGTCCGACCCCTCAGCCGGGGTCGTAGGGGTGTTTTGCACATCGTTATACACAGGTCTTCGGCACTGCGTGACTTGACCTGTGCCTATTTAGCACGGACCTCTGCCGAGGTCCTCCCCTATAGACGCACCTATGAATGCAATACGGCAAGACCTTCCTAATGCGTAACTCCTGACGGTACCTACTACCTAGAAGGAATTGTCTCGAGTATATTGTAGGTTATTAATTAAAGAGAAGGCACCCCAAAAAGGAGATTATCACAAGAGCCCATTTATCAACGATTAAAGTAAAACCCCGGAGGGGTTTCATGGACTAATAACCCAAGCTTCCCCCTGAAGGCGAGCGTCAGCGAGCCTGAGGGTGAAGCTTGGGTAGCGATGTCACTATAATATCACACTACCCCGAAGGGGTTGCATATCCACAATAACCTATGGATACCAAAGTGCAACCCCTTCGGGGTAGTAGTTTGCGGTCTATTCCTCTTCCCAACCTTCTCCTCGCAGGTACGCTTCGCATACCAGCGAAGGGGAAGGCTGGGTTAATAGGCCATGGAAGCCCTTCGGGCTTCTATCATCACCCCTCTTAATAGGATCTGAAATAGATATTTGGTAGGACATCCATAGCACTTATTAAAACCACTGAAATCATTGACCTCTAAAAGTCATTCGGTGTTTTTATGGCATTCCGTTCAGTGTTTTTGTGGTGGTAGGTAGGAGAGTACACGAGGAAAAAAATAGAGATCGTTGCAAGAAGTTTTACGCCCTAGTTAGTAGAGCAATTGCCGAGATGCAACTAAGCAATTGCCGAGTTGCAACTAAGCATTTGCTTTGTTGCAACTAACCGATCGCTTAGTTGCAACTCGGCAAACTCCAAAATAGACTACTGATTATCAACCACTTACAAACACTCTCCCAACAGCCCACATTTCACCAGAATTCGGTATGACAAAATCGTCCTACGACGTCTTAGCCGATTTGAAGAAACTGTGTGAGAATTGCATGTCGTGCAATACTCTCAAAGGGGGGGGGCAAGGGTTATTTTCCGTTATGGCCAATGAGCTTTTTCTCCCTTAGTACTTCATAGCGGGGGATAATCTCGTCTCGTACCACTTCTGCCCAGGAGGAGCCAAGCTGTTGGGAGACGTGGTCGGCAACCTTATCAAGGTGTTGGCGGTTATTCACAAGTTCACGAATCTTATCGGCGTAGGCTTGTGGGGTACTCTCAGAGGTAAATCCATTCACGCCCTCCTCCACAAAGGTGGCACAGGTACTCTCTCGTAGCAGTAATGAGGGGGTGTGCATGGCAGCTGCTTCTCGAATCACATTGCCAAAGGTATCATAGAGTGAGGGGAAAAGGAAGAGGTCGGCAGCAGCGTAGTAGCTCATCAACTGTACGCGGTCTGATACCAAACCAGCAAACTTCACCTTCTCCCCTAGCCCGAGGGCGATTGTCTTCTCCTCAAACTGTTCTTTGGCATTGCCTGTCCCCACAAAGAGCATTCGAAATGGGAGGTCATCAAGCAGAGCCAAGCTATCCAAAATGAGGTCGATATTCTTATGTACAATGTGCTGGCCTACGAATAGGAAAAGGGGCATATCATCTGCCAGGCCTAGCTCATGGCGACATGAAACCCTTGCCGACTTCCAATCCACTCCAGCGGTCTCAATGCCCATTGGCACGATCTCAACTGGGCCGTAGTAACCATACTCAATCAGTGTCTTTTCGATAGAAGGGTCGGCGATCCACACCTCATCGGCACTGGTATAAAACTTTACGATCTTCTCTACCACAAGCTCGGTAATCCCTTCGCTCTTGGTGGCTTGGTAGATATCATCCCAATACTTGGAGTGAAATGTAGCGATGAAGGGGACCTTATTCTTTCGGGCTATCTTTCTGCCCAGTAGACCTACAGAGAATGGGCTATGACAGTGGACAATATCAAAGTCCATTCCCTTCACCTCCGAGAGCACAGGGCTAGGAAGTGTGGAAAAAGCATAGCCATAGGGCTTGCGATTACGCAATAATATAGTGGGCAATCGCTTTACGTCAAAGGGCTCCTGAAAGGGCTCGCCCTCCGCATTGGCAGTCACCACCGACAGATCTACACCGGCTTTATGTAACTCTAGTGCCGTATAATACTGCCCAACCCCTACCCCATCTATTGCGGGTGGAAAACTATCTACAAAAATACCCAACATAGTTACTTACATCGTTTTCAAATCAATAAAACAAGATGGACTAGTGAGTCACCTCCTCACCGGTCTCATCGTAATAGCTAAAGAGGAAGTCGTCGTAAGGGAAGCGTGTAACGTGGATCTCCTTCACACGATCGTAGAGACGCTCTTTTAGCTCTTCAATCCCTAGCCCCTCTTTGGCCGAAATGAATAGTACGTCCTCCTCACCCTGCTTGGCCATCCAGGTCTTTTTCAGCTCCTCCAACGAGATATTTTCTTTGGTGGCTGGCGTGAGGTCGTCCTCATCTTTGGGTTCAAAGGTAAAGGCATCAACCTTATTAAAGATAAGGATTGTGGGCTTTTTCTCTCCGTCGAGTATCTCACTGAGGGTTTGATTGACCACTGCTATCTGCTCCTCAAAGGCGGGATGCGACACATCAACTACGTGGATAAGGATATCGGACTCCTTGACCTCGTCGAGTGTCGACTTGAAGGACTCTATCAGCTCGGTCGGTAGCTTTCGGATAAACCCAACCGTATCGGAGAGAAGGAATGGTAGATTCTTTACCACCACCTTGCGGACGGTGGTATCGAGGGTGGCGAAGAGTTTGTTCTCGGCAAATACTTCGCTCTTGGCTAGGAGATTGAGGATGGTAGACTTCCCCACATTCGTATAGCCGACTAGTGCCACTCGCACCATCTTACCTCTATTCTTGCGTTGCACCACTTTCTGCTTGGCGATCTTATCTAGCTCCTCTTTGAGCTTGGCAATCTTATCCAATACTATTCGGCGGTCGGTCTCTAGCTGAGTTTCACCAGGTCCCCGCATCAAGGCACCTCCGCCTCGCTGTCTATCCAAGTGGCTCCACAATCTCGTTAGTCGTGGAAGGAGATAATTGTATTGGGCCAGCTCCACCTGTGTCTTGGCGTGAGCTGTGCGTGCTCTGGAGGCGAAGATATCTAGGATAAGGGAGGTGCGGTCTAGCACACGCACCTTGAGCTTTTGCTCTATATTACGCATCTGATTGGGGGATAGTTCGTCGTCGAATATCACAGTACCGATCTCGTCCTCCTCTATTTTATCGGCAATCTCCTGGAGCTTGCCACTTCCTATAAATGTAGCTCCGTTGGGGTGCTCTAGTCTCTGCGTAAAGCTCTCCACTGCCTGTATCTGTGCGGTATGCGCTAAAAAGGCCAACTCCTCTAGGTACTCATTGACCTCTTGCTCCGAAACATCGGGGGTCACGAGGCCCACAAGGTAGGCGCGATCAGTAGCTGCATCTGTCTTTATAAAGTCTCTCATTATTATTCTCTATATGGCTTATTCACAAAGGTACAAAAAAGAATAGATACACTTGAAGTAAACACAATGGGGCACAAATAGCATTAAGAAGAGAAGTCCCTTGCACCTTTGGCACAAGGGACTTCTCTCTTTATATGTGACAGACCGTTACTTCAGATAGGCCTCAGCAAGTGAAACCCAATAATTGGCTCCGATAGGGAAAATATCTTGATCCAAGATATACTTGGGGTGGTGCACCATTGGGGTATCTCCATTGCCAATCATCAAGTAGGTACCTGGCTTCTTCTGGAGCATAAAGGCAAAATCCTCGCTACTCATAAAGGAGGCAGCTGGATTGACCACATTTTCCGCTCCATAAGTATCTATCGCCACCTGAGTGGCAAAGGCAGTCTCCTCGGGAGTATTGACGAGTACAGCCCCAGGCTGGCCCTCCCTAATCTCGTAGGTACAGCCATAACACTCTGCTTGGGCTTTGGTGATTTCACGGATACGACGTAGCACCAACTCCCGATCCTCGGCAATCATATTGCGCACCGATAGACGTAGGATGGCACTATTGGCAATCACATTGCCAGCATTTCCAGCGATAAAGGCTCCGATGGTGACGACGGCATTGTGCCAAGGACTGAGGTTGCGTGAGACAATTGTCTGGAGTGCCATCACAAGTGAAGCCCCTGCTACCACGGGATCAATACTCAATTCTGGCATAGAGCCGTGCGACCCCTTGCCCACCAATTCTATCTCCCAATTATCCACAGCCGACATAGTGGCACCCTCACGGAAGTAGAGTTTGCCCTTTTCAAGTCCAGGAATATTGTGCATAGCGTAGACGGCATCTACTGGGTACTTTTCGAATAACCCATCCGCAATCATGCCAGGACTACCTTGCATGGTCTCTTCAGCTGGCTGGAAGATAAGTGTCAGGGTGCCATTAAAATTCTTGGTCTCCATAAGATACTTAGCTGCCCCTAGCAACATGGCGGTATGGCCATCGTGTCCACAGAGGTGTGACTTGCCCTCAATAACGCTTCGATAGGAAAGCTCATTAACCTCTTCTATGGGAAGTGCATCAAACTCAGCCCTGATACCAAGGTTCTTGGCACCATTTCCCACTTTGAGGGTAGCGACCAACCCCGTTGTGCCGATGCCCTCTTCTACCTCATAGCCCATTGCACGAAGCTCTGATGCGATGTATTTGGCGGAGTTAACCTCTTCGAGTGCTACCTCGGGGTGCTTGTGCAAATGCTCTTGCCACTCCCTCATCTTTGGTGCGAGGGCTTCTATCTCTTTTCTAACTTTCATATACTTTATTCAAAATGAATAGGGGTTACTTTTTACTTTGTTTGGGAACGGTGATGGAGATTACCAAAATCGCAAGCAGCACCATACAGATATTGTAGGCCATAGCTATCATTGCAGACTGTCTAAAGACGAGGTTGGACTGTTCACCGATGAATATTTGATTGAAAAAACTATTTTCAGGTGCCAGTTGTTGTCCACTCCCAGAGAGCAAACCGTAGTAAATGGCACTAGAAACTGCAATACCAAAGGCGGAACCAAGTGATGAAGCCATCTTGTAAATACCTGACCCAGCTGCAGATTCCTTTGGAGGAAGGGTGGAGAGGGCAGCGTCGGTAGAAGGGGTGGCATAGCAAGCTAGGCCAAGTCCGAAGAGTGCGTACCCGACTCCCATCAAGATAAGATAGGTTTCTCGCATCACGTTGGTAGGCAACATCACTAGGAAAGCGAGCATAACGATAAAGCTTCCTAGTAGCATCGGTCTCCGTGGTCCGTACTTCTGCAACAGGCGCTCTCCAATCCGAATAAAAGCAATGATCACCACGCCATAACCAATAGATAGGAAGCCAATGACACTGCCATCGTAATCGGTCGCGGCAGACATTAGTGCAGGGATAACGACTAGTGCGCCGGCAGTGCTATTGAGAATAAAATTGGAGATGGTGGCTCCTGTAAAGGTTTTATTCTGAAAGAGCCGAATATTGACGAAAGGTAGCTCCACTCCTGATTCGATACTTACGAATAGGATAAGTCCTATAATTGCCACTGCCGTTAAGACCATAGTAATAGGGTTGTTCCATCCCCAACTGCTACCATAGTTGATCACTATCATCAAGCAGATGACGGAGATCATAAAGATGACCATCCCCTTGAAGTCAAACGTTACATCTTTGGCACCCTCCACATAGTTGCGAGGAATCTCTCGCACCAGTAAAAGTCCGATAAAGGCGGTTACAGCTGCCAAGACAAAAATAGAGCGCCAGCCCAAAAAGGAGGTCATATTGGTACCGACGAAAGTGGCGAAGCTTGTGCCACCCCAAGTGCCCATACTCCAAAGACTGATGGCTCTTTGACGCTCTTTTTCCTCCCAAAACTGAGCAATTATCGCCAGTGAAGCAGGCATGATACAGGCTGCTGACACCCCTTGCAGGGTACGACCCGTCAGCATAAATGGGAGGGTCCAAATACTACTAGCAGGGGTAGTAGCAATAAGAATACCTCCTACAATGGCAGCATAAAAGCCCCAACGCAATGTCTTAGCACGTCCGTAGCGATCGGCAATATTACCAAACATCACAACGGTCACACCCGAGACAAGGGAGGTAATCGTTACGGCAAGCCCTAAGGCACCTCTATCAATCTGAAGATCTTTTTGCACAACATCTTGAATACTCAGCATGGTCATGCCAAATAACCAAAATGAAAGCAGACCTAATATAATACCGATAAGTACCTTATCATTTCCACGATAAGTAGTTGATGTACTAGATTCTGTCATAATATCTCTTGATTAAATACGTTAAATATATCCTTTGATCATACTCTATCTTAGAAATCACTTAAATCACATTGACAAGATAAGAAAATAACTATAAACAGCGAATAACTACCACCTGATTTTTCAGGTGACTGCCCTACCCTTAAAGATAAAAAACAAACTTTGAAACCACTTTTGTTCTCAAATCCTTTGGCTATAACGAAATAATTGTTATCTTTGCACTCGATTGGAAGTGTGGGTGAGTGGCTGAAACCACCAGTTTGCTAAACTGACGTACGGGCAACCGTACCGGGGGTTCGAATCCCCCCGCTTCCGCAAGAGGTCTTATTTAGAGTTTCAACAAGGTATTCAAATAAGGCTTCAAATCAAGGAAAAGTCGTTGTAGAACAAGCTTCTACAGCGACTTTTCTCGTATACACTGACTACCGATGAATACCTATAGGTGGTGTTAGGTATTCGCCAAAAGGTCATTTTCTGCTACATTTTCTGCTACACTAATTTTGGACAACCGAAAAATGTAGCAGTGACTACTAAATGACCACTAAATTGACCACTGTAAGTCGCTTGTTTTCAGAAAGATATTTACGAACTTTGTGGCAGTTATGCTACATTAGTTTTGGCGCATTTTGCTACAGAATTAGTGTGCTTCTGCTACACAAAACTAAGTGACATGAGAAGACAGTTTAAGGTATCCTTCTACCTACGCTCTAACTACGAGAATAAAGAAGGGAAATCTCCAATCATGCTTAGGATCTTTCTCAATCGAGAAATGGCAAACCTTGGCACTACAAAGCTCTTTGTAAAGAAGAGTATGTGGAATAACTCCACCAGTCGGATGAAAGGACGTACGGCTGAAGCACTAACCCTTAACGCCTCCTTAGACTCACTTTCCACCTCTCTATATGAGATGTTTGGGAAAATGAAAGAAGAGGAGGACTTAACAGTCGAAAGACTAAAGCAAGTATATCTTGGCAGAGACAAGGAGTTTACTACTTTACTCCCAGTCATAGATAGATATCTAGACCATGTAGCACAACAAGTGGGAAAGTCTCTCAGTAAAGACAGCTTGCAGAAATACACCGTGGTTAAGACACACTTCGTGCGATTCTTAAAATCCACCTACAACCGAGAGGATATAGGTCTCTTAGAGTTTACACCCTCAGTGGTTATGGACTTTGAACTCTACCTTAAGACAAAAGCTAATTTAGCTCATAACACGGCACAGAAGAAGCTCAAACTTCTTAAGACAATGACAATATTCGCACAAAAGAGGGGCATAATCATGCATGACCCTTTCCTTGACATCAAATTCCACACGAAACCTGTTGACAGAGGGTTTTTAACGGAAGATGAGGTATCCCTTATTGTTGCCAAAGATTTAACAAGACTGCCACGGTTGGAGCTTGTAAGAGATATATTCATATTCTCTTGCTTTACTGGTTTGGCTTACATTGATGTACGCAACCTAACGCCCGAGGATATAGTAGTTATGGATGACAAAGAATGGGTTATGTCAAAAAGGAAAAAGACTAACATTGCATTTAATGTCCTACTCCTTGATCTTCCCAAAGCCATTATTTCTAAGTACAACCATGATACATATAGAGATGGCAAGCTCTTCCCTATCCTTAGCAATCAGAAGATGAATTCGTATTTGAAGGAGATTGCAGACATTTGTGGTATCAGCAAGAACTTGACCTTTCACTTAGCTCGACATACCTTTGCTACTCTCTGTCTCAGTAAAGGCGTTCCTATGGAAAGTGTCTCTAAAATGCTGGGGCATACCAATATCCGAACAACGCAAATCTATGCCCGTATCACCAATAAGAAGATTGAACATGACATGGAGCAGTTTGCTGACAA
Organism: Porphyromonas somerae DSM 23386; assembly: GCF_000372405.1. Classification (GTDB taxonomy): domain Bacteria; phylum Bacteroidota; class Bacteroidia; order Bacteroidales; family Porphyromonadaceae; genus Porphyromonas_A; species Porphyromonas_A somerae. Next base: position 31,501 of record NZ_AQVC01000010.1, read on the forward strand.
GCTAGGCAAGTTCAATACGGCAATGGGTATCGGAGAGAATAGCTGGCAATAAGTGCAACCATTAAAACCAAATAAGAAGATGAAGACAACGAATAAGAAAGAACTATCCTACTTCCGCTTAAAGCTAGAGAGCTACCTTAGTGAGCATTTCCCTGAAAAGGTGGAAGACAAACCATTTATCAAGGCACGAGCTGATGAAGCTCTTACTACCTACTGTGATGCTGTGGAAGAAGGATTCTCGTATCCCGAAGCAGAGAGTATGGCTAGTGAAGTGCTGTATCGTGACCTGCATTTCTCCAAATACGACACGCTTGTGTCTGTCTTGGAGAATGAATTTGAAAAGGAGCTCCCCTCCCCACTCCCCGAACGGCTCTCTCAGATACTTCTCGGGAACAAGGCGATACAGAACCTATTTGACAAGTATAACCTTACGGATGAATTTGTTGCAACACCTGAGTATGACACGCTCTACACAGAACTGACAGGAACAGTTGTACTTCTTATCGAAGCTAATCAACTTCTCGCGATAGGCGATGTGAGTGCATTAGAGTAGACAATGTAGATTATCCCTATCTCGTGCGCCTTTTGAGCTTCAAGAGCCAAGATAGTCTCTCTGCTCCATACGTCAAGAGCATAGTCTATCTCTTGTCTTTATGTCGCATAGTCTCTTGGCTCTGCTCTTGAAAACTCTAAAAGACTCCGAATATGAATAGATCTCTCATGAACAAAGACCTGCACAGTCCAGCCTTCATACGGGCAAGTGTTCCTGCAGATAAAGAGGAACCACTACAAGTTGCGTCCAAAACTACTCCGAGCAACGAGATCAAATGGTCTCGCATCTTCCGACTTACCTTACTTATGGGTATCCTATCGGGTGGAGTGTACTTACTCTCTAAGTTAGTCACAGCACAGGTCGTAACAGCTCTATTGATACTGATTGGTTTTGTGGTACTACGATTTATCGTTCGTACCGTTCTACAAATCACATTTACGCTTTTACGCTACCTCTTTTGGATTGTTGTACTAGCCGTAATACTGCTTTGCGTGCTATGATATAGCACCTCTCTCACTTCAGAGAAACAACTCTTTGGGTGACTGGCTCTCTTGCGAGGCTGGTCACCCTTTTTGCTTCTTCTGTTTAGGCATTGCACTTCTGCTTTTCAGTCATAGCTCCCCAGTTATGCAGGGGTCAAATCGGACGCTGATTCTTTTTCATCGCAAAGGTAGTACGGGGCTTAAAGACTTTCCCAAGGTCAGGCCATTCGGTTTGTCTGGAAAATCTCCACACCTATGCTATTTGCTTCGGGTAGTATTTCCCGCCAAAACCATGTGTAAGTCTCGCCCCGCTACCTTGTTTTTGCTTGAAAAAAGGAATCAGCATACTCCGATCTTTGAACGCATAAAAAAAAGGTCTCTTATGAATAAGCAGAAAGTAAACATGACATCATCAACGAAAGAAAAAGGATATAGCTCCTCCTCTCATTACCGCATAAGTTCTGAGTTTGAACAAAGTGAGCAGGCGTTGGCTACCAAGTTCGTCCATTGGGACGTACCCCCATTGGAAAGCCTTTGTGACAGCTCTGTATATCTCCTGAGAGCAAAGCTTAATCGTGGCGAGCGAATGAGCCATGAGGATAAGGATTGGCTCTGTGAAGCGGTGAATAACAATACCTACTTCCGCTCTGCCGTACCGCTACAAGGATGGCGATTTGACTTCATCGATGTATTGAAGAAGTACCTCGTCAATCAATATGGACAGTGGGCAGAGTACTATGCTCCCGACCGCACCAGCCTACTCAACTACCTCTATGGACCTATCAACCAAATCGTAGAGATACCCAAGCAGTAACAGCACTAATAGAGATAAGACAATGAAAGGAACAGAACAATTTACCCGAACGATAGCCGAGTATCTTAATGGACGTGCGATGACAGACCCTTTGTTTGCGCCCAATCTACAGAAGCCCCATAAGAACATAGAGGAGTGCATTCTCTACATCTTGAGTGAGGTGCAAAGAAGTGGTTGTAATGGCTTTGCCGATGAGGAGATATACTCAATGGCAGTTCACTATTATGACGAAGATAATATAGAGGTGGACAAAGTATCTGGTTGCAATGTTGTGGTCAATCACGTTGTAGAGCTCTCCGAAGAAGAGAAAAAGCAAGCACGGCAGGAAGCTATCAAGCAATACCAACAAGAGGAACTTGTCAAATTGCAGAAGAGATACGAGCGACCCAAGAGAGCTGAAAGAACCGAGACAACATCTTCTACACAACCGCAACCCACACTATTTGACACCCTTGCCTTATGAAACCTAGGAACAAGTTTGAGAAAGCCGTATTGGCTCTGAGTACGAAACTATGCCCGATAACAAAAGCGCAGCATCAGTGGGCATTCCGAGAGTGCATAGACCACTTTGCCTTCCGCTTACCTAAAGGTCGTACGACTTGTATGGATTGTGGTTATAGTTGGACTTTAGAGCAACCTATAGATACTTGCACTTGCCCTCAATGTAGGGCAAGGCTGCAAGTCAAGACAACAAGAATGCGGAAGCTACAACAGAAGCAGTACTTCACGCTACTAACCACTTGTGGAGAGTATCAAGTGTTGCGAATGTTTCTCCTTGTTGTAGGTATGGAGAAAGGTTGCAGAGCACAGAGCTCTGTCATTGAGATTGGGCATTATTGGTGGAACGATGCAGGGAGACAAGCATTAGTAGCCATACAGCGTACTTTTGGACATTACATTGATAGCTTTTCTTTTTGCTCCCCGATGGCTATCCGTAACGATAGCGAAGCTTACCGATATGTAGCCTCTTTTCAGATATATCCTAAGCTAAAGGTCACGAATACGCTTTATAGAAATGGCTTCAATCGAGAGTTTCACGGCATAGCTCCTACTCGACTCATCTCAGCTTTACTTACTGATAGTCGTGCAGAAACAATGATGAAAGCAGGACGATATAAGGATTTAAGATACCTCCTATCAAGGGGCAAAGGGCTTGACAACTATTGGAGCTCATACAAGTTGACACTTCGTCACCACTACATAATAAGCGACATTGCCTTGTGGTGTGACTATGTAGATATGCTCAAACGATTGGGTAAGGACATCCACAACCCGAAATACATCTGCCCCTCCGACCTCAGAGGAGAGCATAACAAACGAGAAGTGGAGCTTCGCAGACAGCGTGAGCGGGAGGCGATGGAGCGAAAACGGGAAAAGGCAATGGAAGATGAAAAGCGTTTCAAAGAACTTAAATCCAAGTTTTTCGGTATCCATTTCACGGACGGCACAATCCAAGTCCACGTATTGGAGAGCGTGCAGGAACATTTGGAAGAAGGTGTATCAATGCACCATTGCGTATTCTCTAACGAGTACTATCTCAAAGAAGACTCGCTTATCCTATCGGCTACCATTGAAGGCAAGCGAATAGAGACTATTGAAGTATCATTACGAACTTTGGAAGTGGTGCAAAGTCGTGGAAAATGCAACAAGAATACGGAATATCACGAGCAGATAGTAAACCTTGTGAATGCCAATCGAGGTCTTATAAGTCGAAGAATGAAAGCGACAGCATAAAGTATGAACCATTAAATTATTAGAAATATGAAAACTGAGATTGAAAATATTATCTACAACTTGGCAGATGAGATACCGCATATTCTCATTAGGGTTATCAACGCAATAACCCTATCTGACAACAAAGAGGAGTTAAGGTCGGCTATCAACAAAATAGCCGGAGAAACAGAACTTGACAAGTTCTTTGCATACGGCTATGGCGCACATCACTTTTGGCTTACCCACCGCAGATTATCCAATGGAGAACCAAAGGAATTCAGATTATTAAAAGTTGAATTTTAAGATTATGAAGGAGAAAGTTTATAGAGTACGGACGCAATACATATTTGAAGGAGTGTTCGAGGTTGTTGCGGAGAGCAAGGAAGAAGCACGAGAGAAAGTCCTGCAGAATTGTGGGTTGGTTATGGGTGGCAGCATTCACAGCACTTTGCCCGATGATGAAATAAATTGGGCTCTCCCCACTCATCCCGAAGTAAGGACGGGACGGATAATCGCTCAAGACAAACAGATAGAGTAATGCAGCTGGCAGATTTGCCGACTGCTCCTTTCTTTCGTGAGCTTTGGGCAGAAAAAGAAAGGAGCAAAGAAACCCCGATAAAAAGCACCTCGTTACTTTTGACAGTGAGTTGAGACGGCTCAAAAGTAACAAAAAGCCATTACCAAATACTCATATTCCTTTTAATCACTAAAAGAAAGTCTTTGGTAAAATTCCAGCCAGTGTCCGTCAGGGTCTTCAAAAGTCAGCAACTTTCCGTAGGATTCTGTTCTTATTTCTCCAATCGTCTTTACTCCTTTGTTCTTCAATTCCTCATATACAAGTTCTATGTTGTCGGTTTCAAACATAATCCTTGTTTTGCTGGCAATCACATCACCTTTATGTGCTGGTCTTTGAAGAATGGCGAATGAAGTTTCACCTAAATCAAACTCTATCCAATCTCCATCTGTTAGTTTAACCTCAAAGCCCATGTCCTTATAAAATTGCTTTGACTTTTGCAAATCACTTACATAAATCCAACAGGCGTATATCTTCCTCGGTTTCATTCTTTTGATATTATTGATGTTTGATTTTGAGCAGACCGAAAAACGGGGTTATTTCTTGAACCTCCACAAGTTTCAGACAAACTTTCTGCAATGTCGTTTTCAAATCTTCGATAGAGTGGAACCAATATTCGGGAGGAGTGTTCTCTTTCATGTCCTGCCAAGTATAGATATGTCCCTCTTGCAGATATGGTTTGATATGATTTTCATACACTTCTTTCGGGGTAGTATGTTCCAACAGATAGCGATAGACTTCATTAAACTTTTCGGGAGATGCGTCTGGATTGAACAAGATGATTTCATCTGCCATTATCATTTCGCCATCTGTTTTCAGCACCTGCTTCACAGCTTCAAACAGTCTTTCCTGCTCATTCCATTCCACTTGATGCAGAACAAGCGAGGAAATGATTAAATCCACACTTTCTGCCGACAGTTCTAAATTTTGAATGCTACCACACTGAAACGAAACATTATCATAGCGTTTATAAGCATCCTTTGCCTGTGCAATATTCTCTTGGCTCGTATCTATTCCGAGAGCGGATAGAAAATGAGGAACGAACAGATCCAGGGATTTTCCCCAACCACACCCCAAATCCAACACTTTATCTCCATTCTTGACACTCGCAAATTCAAACATCCGTTCGCTCAATGCTTGTGTGGACTCAAAAGTATCTCTACCGTCAGGACTAATTGTTCTGTTGATATATACGGATAAGTTCCTCTCCCAATTCTTTTCCATATGAAATGATTTATTATCTCACGAAACCATTTTTGTGGGTTTCCTCACAATTCATAGAATTGTTATTATATAACTCTGCAAAGTTACTCATTTATAGCGGAAAAGGCGAATAAAACGGCAAGCAATCGCCACACCCACATTGTAGGCAAGCAAGGTCAGCAGCAGCGCATCCTTGCCAAATCCCTCCGCGTGTTCAAAGCATTTCCAAAGGTCGGTACGGAGCAGGGAGTCCGCCTGTCGTTCTGTCATATCTGCCGTAAAATGCTCTCCCCGCCCCGTTGCAGCTGATGCCCATATCCAACATACGGATAATTCTGCCAGCCGTGCATGCCCTCAAAGTATTTCACAACAACTACCGTACGCTCAAAAGGTGGCAAGTCTGCCAACCGCACCCTGCGCTGAGCAAGGGTCGGCTGACAGAACAGGCAGAATACACAAAGTAAAATGAAAGAATTTATCGTTCGAATTTATTCCGTTCTTAAGGGCGAGAAGATCCCGGCTTATCAATGTCATCTTCCCGCTCATTGTTGAAGTTGAAAGTCCGTTGCTGAAGCTGTCCGAAGTTGTCCTCCACGTAGATGTCAATCGTTTGGCGGTCAGTGGAGAGTGAAGTGTAATAGAGACGGAAGGCATCTCTTGTGAGCGGATATCGGTCATTCGGTTTGAATACAGTGCCATCATCCATCTTCAAGCAACCCTTGCCATCCGGCTGGAAGTAACGGATCGTGTAGCGCGTATTGGCAAAGCGACCACTTCTTTTGAAACTACAGCGTATTTCAGCCGTTTCCCCCTTAGCTATGGAGTTCTGCACCAGCATCACTTCAAGCGAGAAGTCGTAAGCCTGCTGCACATCCAGCTCACGAGTACAAGCAGATAGACAAAAGAGGGCGAGGGCAACCCCTCCCACAGCCCATATCGTATTCACTAGGAACTTTTTCATTGTTGTTGGTAGTTAGATATTGAACTTGAGTCCTGCTGAGATAGCAGGCCGAAAACGATGCAGGTCAGAGCCGAAGAGCAGTCTCCCTTGAGCTTTGAGGACGAAGAGCAGATTGTCAGTAAGGAACAGTTCCACCGAGCTATGTATCGCTCCACCATAAGTAAAGCGAGATCGGTCCAGGAGTGTAGCCCCATCGGGTAGCAACCGTTTATCCTCGTTCAGCTCTTCATAACCGCAGAGAGCGGATAGTCCCAAGTAGCCAAAGACATTCTTCCCCCGATCCGAGAGTATCGGGTGCATATAGCCGAAATGCAGGAGTGCATCACGCAGTGGAACATTGTAAGAGCGATAAGTCAACCCTTGCTGCTCATATTCCGCCAAGAGAAAAGCGTAGTTCGCCCGCTTGAAGTAGTGTGCGAACGCTAGACCTACCCCAAAACTCTCCTTTGCGAATAGTCTCTCCCCCTTGATAATCGGAATAGAGCCGACCAGCTCAACGCTATTTTGCCTAGGGATTAGTCTCTGTGCGTACGATGGCATAGCAGCAGTCATAGCCACCATCACGCAGACCATCATAGATAACCATCTCTTCATCACCACTTCAGTTTAAGGTTGTCAATCTTCTTAGTGAGCAAAAGGTCTTCAGGCTCCACATAGAAAGTGAGCGTGCGACTGCCGTTTCGCTCGTAAAGCGTCACTTCAAGCTGCTTATCCTCTGATAGTGTGAACTGCTCCAAGGCAAAGACTATTCTCTCAGAGCGTCCCGCTCCAATCCACATCACCTGATGAAAGGCACGTAGTGGCTGTAGCATTCGCTCCTGTATAGCTGTATGCTTCGCCACCTTCTTGTCCACCACCTTGAACGTGATAAAGTCCACCGCATACGGCATATTAGACTCATTATCCATACGGACGTGGAAGTAAAGCAACCCATTGTGGGCATATAATCCACGAAGTAAGAAGCGCATCCCGAATTGCTTTGCTCCAACATGCTTGATGGTTCGCTTATCATTTTGGTAGATGCTCTTCATAATCAGCTTAACCAATATGGGCGACTCACTTCCCAGCTCTTTGAAGTAGATGTCCGCACGATTGCTCGGCAGTCTTCCCTCCGTAGGAGATAGAAAGTCCTTCATCTCCATGCTGAGCTTCTCTGGTTCATCCGCATACTTCACATTGAATGCGTAGAATGAGCCATCCTCACAGATAACGCTCATATTGGTCTCCGTCTCAAACTCACGGACGGCAGCCTTTACACGCAGCACATTCTCCGCATCGTCAGCCTTCCCTGCAATAATGTTTTGCGACCCGAGGTCTACATAGCGTATAGCTGCAGGAAAGATGAGATGCACCGTCTTTTCAAACGTGACCTCCAGCCCGTAGGGCAATACGACCCGCCCATTCGGTATCGATCGGCTCATCCCTTGGTAAAGGTCTCCGCTACTCAGTAGTTGATTGTTTCCATCTACTTGTTGTGCCATAGCGGGGAGCGTTATCGTAGCACAAACTACGATAGATAAAATCCATTTCTTCATAGGTATATCAGTTGTTATTGTTAGAGTTCTAAAAGCTTACTTCGTCTGTACAAGGAATAGTCTATATCCTCCTTTGAGCGTCACCTTAATCGTGCGGAGCTTCTTCTGTAGTAGTTGTCCAGCTCCCTGCATTACTCCTCTAGTCACCTCTGAGATGATTTGGTCTTTAGCCGAAGAGGAAAAGGTGAAAGAGGTCCCCATCGATCCCCCAACATTTGCCCCCATCTCCTTGAGTGCTGACACCTCTTCAGAGCCAGGAATATAGACTCCCATCTGTCCGTCTGTATCATAGGCAGATAGTTTGACCGGCAGAATGCGACCATTCACCTCTATGCTCTTAATCAGTAGCTGCATTCGGTTGCCATCTATCTTTGCTTGTGCCATTAAGATACTATGCTTCGGAATTGATATTTGCTGCACACGAGCGGTCTCCAGCAGGCGAAGAGCAACGTAGTCTCCCTCTTTGAGGGTCGTTGTTTTGTCCACCACTACGCAAAGGGTATTGCGCTCGCTAGAGCGTGCGGAGCTATTAGAGAGCGAGTGAAAGCTCATATTCCGCTCCTTGGCTCCGTACATCTCCATAAACTCCTCGTCACTCATTGGCTGGTCCAGTGCTGAGACCAACGGCTTGTGGTCAGCTATTATCTCCATTGGAGCCTCGTCCTTGGCAGCTCCACCGCTAGGCGGAGAGACCATCTGAGACTGCTCACCCATAGGCATAGCTCCATGGGCAGAAGAGGCACCAGCTGCGGGCAAGTACTTAGCCGCCATTTGGTAGCTCTTCTCCATAAGAGCTAGTTGCTTAGCTTCCTCGTCATCGTCTTGTTGGCTAAGCTCGTGCAGTTCACGTCTGAGGTCATCAATCTCCTGTTGCATAGCTTCTCGCTCCTCCTCATAAGGGTCAGAGCCGTAGAAGTCTGCTAGCAAACGGTTGTTCTCCTCGTAGCGTTGCATCGAAGACTCAATCTTATTTCCAACGACCGCCTCCTGCGGCTCGCTCTCAGACGAGTTACCCTCCTGCTGAAAGTACTCCGCCAGTCTCCCCACTTCCTCACGTGCTTGCTCCTCTTGAGTTGTATGGTCAACTAGTTCATAGGCTTTGAGTTTATTCTCCGTAAGCTTTTCGGTCGTAGCTTGTGGTATGTTGTCATTCAACCCCTCACCAGCGTCCGTTTGTTTCTTTGTGGCGGGTGCAAATATAAACCACATAGCAAGGGCAAAGATAATCCCCAGCCCTGCGAAGACTAACACCTTCTTCAATTGTTCTTTCTGTTTATGCTCCATAGTTACTAATCGCTAAATGTTCCATTCTCTTGATGTAGGTTGTATCCCTCTGTATCGGGCTGTCCACCAGCTCTCCCATAGGGATAGGTGGCATCTCCTCACGGTGCGGGAGGAAGAACTGTGCCACCATCCAGATTGAGCAGACTAGGTAGACGAAACTCAGTCCGTAGACAATAATCTGTCGCTGTCTGTTCGTTAGCATATTACATCGCTCTCTTAGCCGTACCTGCCCTCTCAAATAGCTTCTTCTGAGGGTAGGTCTACTTCTCCGTTTCATAGTCTTATCGCTTGTAAGTTTGGATGTCACGATTCTCTCGTACGAGGAAGTGCTCCATCAGAAACCCTTGTGGATTGTTGTCCGAGCGAACCGAGTTTTGTAGCGAGCAACTAGTCACCAAGCTCCGCTCCGTGACATTGCTCTGTCGGATAATAAACTGCCGAGCGAAGGTGGTTACTTCGTAGGGGTATGAGGCAAAGTCACACCGTATGGAGTCAATCTCTATACGTTGGTTGACATTGCCCGAGATAGCTCGATTGTAGTACCCCTTCTCCGCTAGGTCCTTGTAGTAGTTAAAAGCGGACTTGTCGCATAGTTGGAAAGCACGCTCCATATTCTTCTCGATAGCATCCTTGTCGGGTGCAATCGTGAAGAAAAGCTCGTGAAAGCGTCTTACATGCTCTCGAGCCTCCACCGGACGGTTCATCGAAGCGTCTTGGCTCAGAGCCAGCATCAGAGACTTCCCTTGGTCTAGTACGTACACCTTCTCACGCTGCTTCTTAGCAAAGCTGTACGAAGCATAGACCGCATAGCTACTGACCGCTATGCAGACTATCGCAAAGATGATAGCGTAGAGCCTAATCTGCTTGAAAGAGGTCTCTATGTTTGTGAGTGATTTGAATTCCATATTCCATTATTCTAATTGTCTTATATCTAAAAACTTCTGAGGGGTAGTCTAGTGCCATACGGGTGAAACTCTAGTGCCAACCCCACTTGGCACTGCAGTTTCATACGGAGGAAACTGCAGTTTCATAGGTAAGAAACTCTAGTTTCATAGGCAGGAAACTCCAGTGCCATGGGTAGGAAACTGTAGTGCCACACGGCAGGCACTACGCTTACCTCCCCAGCTACTACATTGACACACATAGGAGGAGCTAATCCTACCCACCTGACCGTCATACGACCGTCACGTGGTCATCGCATCCTCATCAAGCGTGTCATAGCCACCCTTCGGCTGAAGGGACGCTATTTGCCCTTGATAAGTGCCCCTTTGATACGTCCGCCTACGTTGCCAGCTATAGATCCGGTGGCACCAGCGACCGCCTTACCTCCCGTATAGGCACCCTGGGCACCTCGTTGCGCCGTCTGATTGACATTGCGTCCGTATGCCCCGATACCACCACCAGCCTCTATAATCCAGCCCGCGACCGTAGGAACACAGAAGTACCCTACGATACCAATCAGGAAGAAGACAATGTAGTACCAGCTTCCCGAGTCAGGCAGATAGTTAGGGTCACTCAATGCTGCAATATCCTTCTGCACCATCAACACCTGTATCTTTGTGAGGAGAGCCGAGAGGACAGAGCTCACGGGTAGCCACAGATAGACCGATATGTAGCGGGAGAACCAAGCCGTAAGCGACCCCGACAAGCCATCCCAAACGGCAATACCAAAGACGATTGGTCCCAGTATGCTCAGCACGATAAGAAAGAAGGTCCGGAGCGTATCAATAATCAGAGCAGCTGCATGGTATAGCAACTCTATGAGGTCATGGAGTTGCTTCATCAGCCATTGCTTCGTTTTGTAAGCAGCACGCTCGGCATACATTCCAGCGATGGTCACCGCATCGCTCGGCCCGATGATCCCCATCTCCTCTATCTTTTGGTCAAAAGCTTCATTGGAAACCAAGTAAGCCGTCTCGGGGTTACGGAGATAGGCAGCCTCTTGTAGTTTGTCTCGCTTAGCAACCAACTTGTCTAGTTGTACCGTCTGCTTATTGACCATTCGCTCTGTACCTTGTACCACAGGAGAGAGAATCGTATTCATTGTACCCAGCACAATCGTTGGGAAGAACATAATACAGAAGCCCAGCACAAAAGGTCGCAGTAAGGGAAAAAGGTCAATCGGCTCGGCACGAGACAACGAAGACCACACCCTTACGGCTACATAGAAGAGCGCTCCTAATCCCGCAAACCCTTTGGCAATGCCCGTCATCTCTCCACAGAGAGGCATCATCTCCTGATAGGTGGAGCGGAGTAATTCATGTAGTGATGCAAAGTCCATAGATCCTAACGGCTATCTTTACGTAGATGGTCTTACCAATATCGGCTCTCTGGATTTCCATAAAGCGCTTTGACCGATGCCAGATCATTCTTCTCGTGAGCACGTACATAACTCACGGAGATATTCTTTCGGGTGTAGTAAGAAACAATCGATCGATACTCACGTAGTGTCGTATAGATGCGGTCTATCATCTGCATACGCTCGCTATCATTCATCGAGAACACCTTGCTCTTAGCTACAGACTTGAGCTCTTTAAGACTCTCGCCACTCAGTTCCAAAAGCTTGGCATAGCCAGCAGCCATAGCAGCTAGCTCTGTGGGGCGGAAGTTCGGGTCCGCTAGCATCTTCTTGTAGGAGGTTACATAGATCTCTGATATGTCTCCCACCATTAGGATGCACTCCTTCACCTTGTAAGCATCGCCTATAAGGTTGTTCACCTGCTTGAGTGCATCGTAGTACTTCTTGGTGTCGTTGTACAGTTTCTCCACCTCCTTAAAACCACTTAGCGTGTTTTTGACCGTCTTCGAGGCGGTGGCAATCTCCTTAATGGAGTTGGCTATGTTGCCAGCAAAGTTCCCAGGGTCGGTAACCACCCACTGAGCGTGAGCTTGAGGGATAAATAGGCTCATTGCAAAGAGAGCCATCAGCAGATACTTTTTCATTGTCACTAGGTATTTGATTGTTACTATTATTGCTTATCTCTTTTCTCTATGGCGAGTTGTCGGATGGCCGACTCAATGTCTCCTCCCAGCTGCTCCGCACGTTGCATTACTTCCAGCTTCTCTCGCTCCTCTGTCGTATAGGTGAGATACTCCTCCATACTCACCTCTGTAGCATAGACGGCACTCTGCATACCTCCCAAACCGACCCACACCTCTTTGTAGAGTCGGTGAGGATCATTGTTCTGGTTGATTGAGAGGATTTGGCTCTTCTCCTTTTCGGAGAGACCCAGCATCGACTGGATGCCATCAAACTTGGTCATGTACTTACGCTGGTCTAGGAGGATCTTGCAGTCAGAGTTATTGATGATACTCTCCTTCACTACGGGTGAAGAGATGATATCGTCTACCTCCTGCGTCACCACAATAGCCTCTCCGAAATACTTTCTGACCGTCTTGTAGAGATACTTAATGTAGTCCGCCATATTCTCCGAAGCAATCGCCTTCCAGGCCTCCTCGATGAGGATCATCTTGCGGATACCCTTCAGTCGGCGCATCTTATTGATAAAGGCTTCCATGATGATAATGGTCACCACGGGGAAGAGGTCTTTATTGTCCTTCACTTGGTCAATCTCGAAGACGATAAACCGTTTAGAGAGCAGGTCTATGTTCTTATCCGAGTTCAGTAGGAAGTCGTAACGCCCACCTTTGTAGTACTGCTTGAGCGTAGTCAGAAGGTTATTGATATTGAAGTCTGAGAGCGTCACCTTGATATCTCGTTGCTCCATATCCTTACGATAGACATCTCTAAGGTATTCGTAGAAGCTATTGAAGTTCGGGACAATACTGGCATCTGAGCAGATGAGTTCGATATAGGCATTGACAGCAGAGCCCAGCTCTCCAGCTTCAGTCTTGGTGACCCGCTCATCAGCATTCTTCCAAAGCGTCATCAGTAGGGTGCAGATACTCTCCCGCTTCTCTACATCAAAGAACTTGTCATCCGTATAAAAAGGATTGAAGGAGATAGGATGGTCATGGGTGTAGGTGAAGTAGACTCCATCCTCTCCCTTTGTCTTACGATGGATTAGTTCGCACAACCCTTGATACGAATTACCCGTATCAACCAAGAGAACATGTGCCCCCTGCTCGTAATATTGTCGTACCATATGGTTCGTAAAGAAGCTCTTGCCACTGCCCGAGGGACCGAGGATGAACTTGTTGCGGTTGGTAATGATTCCTTGCTTCATCGGCAGATCAGATATGTCGAGATGTATCGGCTTACCAGATAATCTGTCTGCCATCTTAATCCCAAAGGGAGAGAGCGAGTCCTTGTAGTTGGTCTCTGCCGTGAAGAAGCAGAGAGCAGGCTCAATGAAGGTGTAGAAAGACTCTTCTGCGGGAAAGTCACCTGCATTACCCGGAATAGCCGCCCAATAGAGGGTCGCTGTATCGATGGTGTTGTGTCTAGGACGGCACTCCATCAAGGCCAGGGCAGAGCCCACATCATTCTTGACTTGTCGTAGCTCCTCCTCATCGTCACTCCATGCCAAGACATTAAAGTGAGCTCTGATGGAGGTGAGTCCCTGAGAGTGTGCTGTGTTGAGATACTCCTGTATCCACTCTTCGTTGATTTGATTACTACGGCTGTAGCGCGCTAGAGAGTGCATATTCCTAGCCTGCTTCTCAAAACGCTGCAAGTTAGCCTCGCTATCTTCAATGAAGAGGTATTGATTGTAGATATGGTTGCAGGGGAGCATCAGCCCCACTGGAGAAGCAAAAGAGAGGCGGCAGTCCGAGCGGTCTGTTGATAATCGCTCATAGCGACCATCGGTACTGACCGTAGTGGGTAGATCATCCGTATCCGAGAGCGTATGCAGGCAGAGCATATTGTCTCCCACACGTACAAGGTCTGCCCCTAAACGTATATCCTCCAATGTGCCGTGTCTGCTATCTGATAGAGAGAAGTAGCGATCTAATAGAGCAGCTTGCTCCCTAGAGCCAACCAGCTCAGCCTCGCTCATTCGAGCCAGCTTTATCAATTCGGAGTCATTGATGATGCGTTCGAACTGATCCACCGACTCCATAAACTTCACCATCTCCTCTTCGTTGGTAATCTCTTTAGGGAGTAGATGACCTCTACAAAGCGTTGAGAAGCTACTCTGCTGTGCCATACGCTGTCTATTGCTCTTCGTGATAAAGAGGTAGACGGTATGGTTTAGATAGGGTCGCTCATTGAAGTGTCTCTCAGAGGCTCGAGCGAGAAAGCTCAAAGGCTTTTCTTGACCACGCTTGCAAGTCGTATGGTAGCACTCCTTGATGAACCAATCTTGCTTGTGAACGATCGTGAAGTTGGGTAGCACCTTGATGGCTTTATGCCAAGTAGAGTGCATCGTCTCATACTCTGCGGATGTGACAGTAAAAAGCTCGGGTAGCTCCACTCGAAAAGCAACCGTCACATCAGCATCCTTACTGACAATGCACCCATGCTCTACACTCAGCAAGGGGAACTTTGACTCTAAGGTGGTTATCTTGCTTCTGTTTCTCATCATCTAGCGCTATTGAGTTGGTGAAAAAGCTGATAGACCGAACGGCGGTTCAAGAGATACCTCGGGTGTCTTCTTATAGCTCCTCGCTTCATCAATCCATATTGACCATACTTGCGATTCATGGCGAACGTTTGCCACACCACAACGGTGGCACCCACTACGCCTATGCCCAAGCAGATGATCTGACTGATGCCACAGAGATAGAGAACCACTACAAGGATGAAGATACCCAGTAACCCTCCTGCAAATAGGAAGAGGTAGTGAGCCTTCAAACCCTTGAACTCCACCGTCCGACCGACTCCTTTATTTACTTCCCAACTAGCCATTAGAGGAAGAAGCTACGCAGGATGGTAGCAGCTACGATGAGGAAGATACAAGCTCCGAACCAGCTTGCAGCTGTCTTGCTCGTATCGGGGTCTCCTGAGCTAAACTTATTGTACACCTTGACACCGCCTATCAAGCCCACCACTGCCCCAATGGCATAGATGAGCTTGGTGGCTGGGTCAAAATAGGAAGTGACCATCTTGGTCGCTTCGTTGATGCCCGCCATTCCATTGCCTTGGGCAAAGGCTGTCGCACCTGTCATCATCAGGGTCAGGGCAAGCATCGCTAGGCGTTCCTTGCTAATCATTCGTCTGTTCATTGTCTGTCGTTATATCAAGTTGTTAAAGAATAATCTTGCTGTTCTATTGTTGGGTTACAAGTAGTAAGAGAGCGGTTTTTCTTCTTCACCCGCTTCAGACTCTACTTGGGAAGGTGCGGGTTCCTCTTCTAGCTCTTCAGCTTTCCGCAGGGCTGCAAAGAGATTGCGGTGAGCTTCCTCCACTTGTAGCGTATACTCCTTGAGCCGATCCATAAGCTCCGTTCCTCGCAAGGTGCGGAGCGTCTGGCACACCTCCTCTTCATTTTCATTAGTCAGTGAATCCTCTTGCTTACTCCATTGGCTAATACGAGATAAATCTCTTGCTAGGATGGCGGTCGGGGAGAGTTCGGGCAGTGCCTCGCTGGCAATCTGTAACTCCTCCCGCAGGATGCTCTCCTCATCTGGATCCTCCATCGTGTAGGCAACTTGTATCTCGTTTTCTGCCTCAGGGATAGTTTCGCTTTCCGCTTCTAAAGGCTCTGTAGCGTCATCTCTTTGCGTTGACTTATCACTATCTAACTCTGCAAATGTAGCGGGATTATCGTCCGCTTTTTCAGACGAGGAACTCTTAGGAACCGTAGGGAAAGATGAGGAAATAAAAGGCTTGCTCTTGCCGACCAGTTCGTCTCTCGCAAGCTCCTTACGCTCTTGATTGGAGTCTGCTTTTTCCGTCTTCTCTTTCTTGGCTGTAGCCTTTCTTTTAGGGTCTTGCTTAGAGCTGTTCAAGAGTCTTCGCCAATATGCGATGCCAAAGATCACCCACACAATCCCTAATAAGAGCAATAAGCATCTCAATGTCTCTTCAATCATAGGTCAATAGTCTTATTCCGTCTCCGCTGAGAGGCGGTTTGGTTTAATAGCTCCTGGTGCGTTTTCAAGTGATCCAGTATGATGTTCTCAATATAGCTTGTGATGGAGGTCTCTACACGGAGGTCACTCACCACATTTCGAAGTAGCTGTAGCACTTCGGTATGAATGCTGAAGCCAGACTTGTTGCGTCCATCTCGTACAGATGTCAGGAAACGCTCTTCGTACGCTGCAAACTCTAGTGTTGATGAGCAACTCCTAGGATTAGGCTTCTTTTTGGAGCTGTGACGCTGGGATGCTTGAGAAGAGGTGGTCGAAGTAGAGGCTGTTGTCTCCTCGGTCTCTGAGACGGCATTACACTCCTCTTCAAGCGTTGGATTCTCTTCAAGCGTTGGTTCTTCATCCAAATCTATCGGCTCATCAAAGTCTGGGATATTATCTGCGGTACGCTTGGTGACCCCTATATTTGCCATCTCTCTCATCTTTGCTTGGAGCAGTCGCTCTCGCTGTTCTTTAAGTGAGCTCATACGCTTGTACCTTTTTGTAGACCTAGCTTCTGCATCACCTCTTCGACCCATTCATCCACACCTGTCTGAGGGCGTAGCGTGGTAGCTGGAGGTAGGTAAGAGCAACGAAAGACTCCCTTGACACCCCCTTGAGCTAGCTCACGACTGAAGCGAACAGAATGGTAGATACGAGTGTCTAGGATCTTCAAGCCCTGCTCTTGGGCATGCTGACTGAACAGTTCGATCACCATAGTGCTGGCACTGCGATTTACTTTGTTCCAAAGCAAAAAGAGATCTTGGATTTGAGACTCTGCAAAGCCTACACCTAGCTCTTGGATTGTCTTGGCATAAGCAAAGCTTGATGCCAGCGATTGCGGGTCAGCCTCTATGGGGGAGATGATATAGTCCATCATAATGGATAGCTCCATCATAGCACTGGTAGCTACATGACCTGGGAAGTCGAATATGACGAGTTGGGGAGCTGTCGGTGCTTTACTCAAGTATTGCTCTGTATTGCTTATCGCCTGCTCTAGATTACTTCGGATAATCTGGTAAGACTTCTTCCCATATTGGGCAAGTCGCTCGTGAAGTGCCTTCCCTATGTCTGGAGAGGTTCCAATAAGATCTCTGTCACGCTCTCTGAGCTTGAAAAATGACTCCTGCGTGCCATCGCAGTCCACTACGACAAGAGGGATATCCTTCTCGTAGTATAAAATAGATGCTAGCACTTCGGCTAGCGTACTCTTACCGACTCCTCCCTTTTGTGAAGCGAAGCCTAAGTAGAGCGGGCGGCTGTTTGGTCTGTCCATATCGTTCTTTGATTACTACTTATGTTATAAGCCTATGGGGCGATTGTTTCACTCTAGATCTGACTCAAGAGTTAGGTCTTGACTCAACTCAAAATTGACTTAGCTCAAGAGTTAGGTTTTGACTTAGCTCAAAATTGACTTAGCTCAAGAGTTAGGTTTTGACTCAACTCAAAATTGACTTAGCTCAAGAGTTAGGTTTTGACTTAACTCAAAATTGACTTAGTTCAAGAGTTAGGTTTTGACTTAACTCAAAATTGACTTAGCTCAAGAGTTAGGTTTTGACTTAACTCAAGATTGACTTAACTCAAGACTGAGTTTGGTTGCAAAATAACTAGCTCTTAACCTAAGTCTCAACCTCTAGTGAAGCATGAGGAAAAGGAGTGAAATCATAGGAATGTCGTTTATAGTGAATTAGTTACAAGGTCGCTGTAACTTTGCAAGCAGATAGAAGTCGTGGAGCTTTTCTCCCCGAAGTAGACACCCCCGAGGGGTGGATACTTCATCGTATCACTTCTTGATATTGGCAAGGTGTGTCTTTGTCCGACAAACTCCGTTTCTGCCGACAAAGACCCTTGCCCCGAAGGGGAGAGAATTACTCCAAAGTCGTAATTAGATAAGGATAAAAACAATGAATGGAAAGATAGAACGATGGGACAGATGGGATACGCGTCTTCCCAACCCGAAAGACCAGCAACGGGCGATTGACTTGTTCCATAAGTCAGGGGCGGCAACAAAGTCCGACTTCGTGCGGGCAAGGATATTGGGGGAGCATTTCAAGGTGATAACGGTAGATAAGTCTGCCGTGGAGTACTATCGTAAGCTCTCCGAGTTGACTGCCCAGATACATAAGATAGGCGTGCTGTATAACCAAGCTGTACGAGCCATCAACAGCTATCATAGCGTGAAGACAGCTCAGATACTGCTTGAGAAACTGGAGCAACTATCAGTTCAGATAATTGCTTTGCAGGAGCAGGCTATCTCTCTGACCATTGATTACCGCAAGTAATGATTGCCAAGATTTCAGCAACGGAGAACCTCGGAGGTGCGCTCGGCTACAACTTCAAGAAGGTGAATAAGAAGGAAGCGACACTCCTGCTGGCACATGGCTTGTACCAAAACAGAGCGGGCGAATATACGATGTCGGAGGTGCTTGCAGATATGCAGGCATTGATACCCGAAAAGTGTCGAACAAAGAAAACGGTCTTCCATTGCTCGCTCAATCCCCATCCAGACGAGAAGTTGTCCGATGAAACGCTCTCGCAGATAGCTAAGGAGTATATGGAGGCTCTGGGTTATGGCAAGCAACCCTATATTGTGTTCAAGCACAATGATATCGCCCGTGAGCATATACACATCGTATCGCTAAGAGTAGATGGTTATGGTAGAAAGATCAATGACAAGTTCGAGGGCAGACGAAGCAAGAAAATTACGGATGCGCTGGAGAAGAAGTACCATCTAATTCCCAGCACAGAGGTTACAGACAATCCACTACAAGAGCTCTCAAAGGTGGATGTGGCAAAAGGAAATATCAAAGAGCAGGTAGCATCTATAGCTCGTTCTGTTCTGAAGCATTATCGCTTCTGTTCGTTGGGAGAACTCAATGCCATTCTTTCTCACTATAATCTTGCTGTAGAAGAGGTCAAGACAGAGTTTCGAGGGAAGAAGTACGATGGACTGGTCTATGTACCGACTGATGATAAAGGCGATAAGGTAAGTACACCCATCCATGCCTCGGAGATCGGTCGTGGTGTGGGCTATGCAGCCGTACAGAATAGGATGCAACAGTCCAAGCAAGCTATCAAGCCACTGATACCAGCCGTAAGGGAGAAAGTCTTACAAGTAATGCGTACTTCGCCCCAGACAGAGGAAGCACTGCGACATCGATTGGAAGAACAAGGCTTGCGAACGGTTATCCGAAAGAATGAGAGCGGGCGTATCTATGGTATTACGTTCATAGACGATGCGAATGGCATTGCACTCAATGGCTCCAGACTAGGCAAGGGGTACTCGGCCAATACATTTAATGCCTACCTCACCAACCCGACCTACAATCCGTTTATGGATGAAACATTGTATGGCACTTATTCCTCTCAATTGAAAGAAGAAATCCCAACTATTCAACCGTTACAGTCAGATGCGGACGAGGGAGACAACCTTGTCGATGAGCTGGTAGATGACATTGTCGGTGACCTTCCACTCGGTAGTAGCAACGATGATTGGAAAGAGGCGGCTTGGCAACGGAAACTTCGCAGACAGAGCAAGGTTCATCTCAGACGAAGGAAGAGGTAAGTCAAGGCAGGGTATGATAAGGAGGAGGGCATCGCACTCTTCACGGAGGAAATCGAAAATAGAGACGGAGGAAAGAAGAAATCTCCACGGAAGGACAAAGTAATAGTTCGGAAGAATGAAATCAAACTTCGGAAGAATGAAATGAAACTTCCGAGGAAATAGATCGCCCCTCCGTGGAAAATAGAAAATGGTCACGTAGGTATCTAGCATTTTCTCCGTGACGATACAGTTCGGTGAAAAGGGGAAGCAGCGAAGCCTACGCATTTGACTTTGACGAAATAGTGATTAGACAACGATTAAACAACAGATAACTATGGCACAAGAAGATGATTTGAGAGCATTGGGCAAGATTATGGACTTTATGAGAGGGATCTCTGTACTGTTCCTCCTCATTAACTGTTACTGGTTTTGCTATGAAGCATTCCACACCTGGGGCTTGACGCTCTCGGTACTCAATAAGATTCTGATGAACTTTCAACGTACAGCAGGACTCTTCTCCTCGATTCTCTGGACGAAGCTCTTTTGTGTGCTGTTCCTTGCTCTTTCTTGCTTAGGGACTCGTGGTGTAAAGGAAGAGAAGATTACTTGGGCGAAGATTTGGACGGTCTTAGCCATTGGGTTTGTACTTTTCTTCCTCAATTGGTGGCTACTGGCACTTCCGATTGGAGTCGTTGGTGCAGCGTCGCTCTACATATTCACACTCTCTGCAGGGTATATCTGCCTGCTGATGGCTGGCGTATGGATGAGTCGCCTGCTGAAAAACAACCTTATGGACGATGTGTTCAATACAGAGAATGAGAGTTTTATGCAGGAGACGAGACTGATGGAGAACGAGTACTCGGTCAATCTGCCGACACGCTTTTACTACAAGAAGAAATGGAACAATGGCTGGATCAATGTGGTCAATCCGTTTCGAGCTTCAATGGTCTTGGGTACGCCTGGCTCGGGCAAGTCTTTCGCTATCGTGAATAACTACATCAAGCAGCAGATTGAGAAAGGCTTTGCGATGTACATCTACGACTACAAGTTCCCCGACTTATCGGAGATTGCCTATAACCATTTACGTACCCATTTGGATGCTTATAAGGTACAACCACAGTTCTTTGTGATAAACTTTGATGACCCTCGTAAGTCGCACCGCTGTAATCCCATCAATCCAGCCTTTATGACGGATATATCAGATGCTTACGAGAGTGCCTACACCATCATGCTCAATCTGAACCGCTCGTGGATTCAGAAGCAGGGTGATTTCTTCGTAGAGTCGCCAATTATCTTGCTTGCGGCTATCATTTGGTTTTTGAAGATATACGAGGAGGGGAAGTATTGCACCTTTCCACATGCCATAGAATTCTTGAATAGACCGTATGCCCAGATATTCCCGATACTCACCTCTTACGATGAGCTGGCGAACTACCTTTCGCCTTTTATGGACGCTTGGGAGGGTGGAGCACAAGACCAATTACAGGGGCAGATAGCTAGTGCCAAGATACCGCTTTCACGAATGATTTCTCCCGCCTTATACTGGGTGATGACGGGCGATGACTTTTCGCTCGACATCAATAACCCCAATGAGCCGAAAGTGCTTGTGGTAGGGAACAACCCCGACCGACAGAACATATATTCGGCTGCGCTCGGTCTCTACAATAGTCGCATTGTGAAGCTTATCAATAAGAAGCATCAACTTAAAAGCTCGGTGATTATAGATGAGCTACCAACCATCTACTTTCGTGGTCTAGATAACCTGATCGCCACAGCTCGTAGTAACAAGGTTGCTGTGTGTCTAGGCTTTCAGGACTTCTCTCAGCTGACCCGTGATTATGGGGATAAGGAGAGTAAGGTGATACAGAATACGGTGGGCAATGTTTTTAGCGGACAAGTCGTGGGAGAAACGGCTAAGACGCTTTCCGAGCGTTTCGGCAAAGTGCTTCAGCAACGGCAGTCCATGACCATCAATCGTAACGACAAGTCCACATCTATATCTACGCAGATGGATAGCTTGATTCCTGCGAGTAAGATTAGTAATCTTACACAAGGTATGTTCGTTGGGGCTGTCTCAGACAATTTCGATGAACGCATCGATCAGAAAATCTTTCACGCTGAGATCGTTGTGGATGTTGCCAAGGTCTCTGCTGAAACGAAAGCTTACCAGCCTATCCCCATCATAGAGGACTTTACAAACGAAAATGGCTCCAACAGTCTGCGTGAGACTATTGAAGGCAATTATCGCCAAGTCAAGCAAGAGGTGCTATCCCTCGTAGACTCTGAGACTGCTCGTATCAAAGCTGACCCCTCACTCTCACACCTCATCAAAGAGTGATTCGTAAAGATAGATGCCAATGCCTTCAAGGTTGCTATTGGAGAGATTACGAGAGGAATGAACTAGTTGGAAGTATTAATAATCATTCATCTCGCAGTTCTATCGTGTCATAAATAACAAGAAAGCTGATCGGAAAATCCCTATTTTTAGGTATTGTGTGTCCTGGAAAACTTTGCGAACTTTGCTCGCAGAAGATAGGATAAAGTTGTTATTATGCAGACGACAAAGGAACATACTCGCAGACTATTGCAAGATACAGCTCGAGATGCGTTTCTAAGGAAAGGCTTCAGAGCGGTGTCTATGCGTGAGATTTCCAAGCTGTCTGGTGTTGGGCTAAGCAACATATACAATTATTATCCCTGCAAGGATGATTTGCTGGCAATCGTCTTGCGTCCACTTTTGGAGGCGATGACTAATATGCTGGAAAACCATAATAGTGATGAAAAACTTTCACTTGAGATCTTTACCTCAGAAGAGTATCACCGTCAATATATGCAAGAGGTAATGGGTGTGATTACTCGTTATCGCAAGGAGCTTAGGTTGCTATTTCTCGATACTCGAGATACACGATTTGAAGACTATTGGGAGCGATGGATTGATAAAAGCACGATAACCGGAATCGACTATCTAGAAAGGATGAAAGAATTATATCCAGATCTACATACTAGTGTTTCCCCTTTTTTCATACACTTCATCAGCTCTTGGTGGATCAGTATGATGAGAGAGATTGTATTGCACGAGGAGCTCTCCTCCGAGGATATCGAATGCTTTATCGGTGAATATATCCACTTCAGTATCGGTGGGTGGAAGCGACTTATGAAGGTAGATCATCAGAGCGGATTATGAGCATTACATATAGTACTAGCAATGAAAGAAATATGATTTTGGAGAGGGCGTTGATGGGCTTTCTCTCTTTGATGCTGATAAGTGTGGGCAAAGCCGTGGCAATGTCTATTGCACTAAAGCTTGGTACGAGTGGTCAATGACAATAAAGAATGAAATGAATGATACAGACTATCCAAATACAAAGTAGCGGGGGGATTTATTCTAGAGTCCTGCAGTATAAGAGATTTCATTTTAGGAAATCATCCTATCGAGCGAGTCGCCTACAGAGGCGGCTCGCTTTGTTTTTGAACAAAACGTCTTCCCGTTCTCTTTTGGACTATTGCCACTTAGGAGTAAAGACACTTCAAGATCAATATAACATGAAACGATATGAAAATAGAAAGAATTAACAATTGGTTTGCCTTACGTGGCAAAAGAATGATGCGTAATCGCTGGGTAGTGCTGGGAGGGTTTATCCTGATCCTTGCCATTGGCGTATCGGGACTTAGGTACTTCAAGGTAAGTGCCTCATGGGAAGACTACTTCCTCGAAAACGATCCGATGCTTGTCAAGACCGAAGAATTCAAGGAGATATTCGGGAATGACAACTTCGCAGCCGTGCTGACTAGGTGTGACAATTCGTTTACGAAAGACAATCTGGAGCTGATTCGTGAACTAACGAACGAGATGGTGGACAGCCTTTCGTACGCCGACAAAATCACCTCTCTTACTGACATCGAGTTTATGATGGGAGGCGAAGATGGTATCGCCATTGAGCAGATAGTCCCCGATACGATCCCTACGGATCCCAAGCAATTGGAAGAGATTCGTCGCAAGGCTTATATGAAACCTCACGTAGCAGAGCGATTAATTTCCAAAGATGGGACGCTCTCGTGGATTATACTTAAGCTACGTACTTTTCCCGAAGACTCTGTTTGGAATAAGGGGAAGAATCCTGTTTCTCCCGAGGTCCTTACGGGCAATGAACTAGATCATATTATTACCAAGGACAAGTACAAGGCACTTCATCCCAAAGGAACTGGGCTACCCTATGTGACAGCGATGAAAATGAAATGGATTGGGACGGAAATGCCACGTGTAATGGGTATCGCAGTCCTCGTCTCCATTCTTATTCTCCTACTGGTGACACGTTCATTTAGAGGGGTCGTCGTCCCTCTTCTCACCGCTATCAGCTCCATCATCGTGGTGTATGGGGTGCTGGGGTATGTTGGTATGACCATAGACAGCGGTATGGTAATGATCCCTATGTTGCTGGTCTTTGCCGTTTCCATTGCATACAATATTCACGTATACACCTATTTCAAGCGTAGGTTCCTCATTCATGGAATAAGGAAACAAGCCGTAGAGGAAACGGTAGGGGAAATGGGGTGGCCAGTGCTTTTCAGTGCACTCACCACTTTCGCTTCCTTGCTTTCATTCCTCGCCATTCCTATGCAGCCGATGCGTTTTATCGGAATAGCCTCCTCTTCGTGTGTGATGCTGTCATTTCTTTTCTCCATCACCTTGATGCCCATTCTCCTCAGTTTTGGCAAGGACGGAAAACCTCACCCCAAGGTGCTGGAGACTGGTGGAAGGTGGATGGATCAGAAGCTAGAAAGCTTAGGTAAGAGTGTACTCAGGCATGGCACTTTGATACTATGGCTCACTGGGATTATCTCTGTGGTTCTTATCTACCAATTCACCAAAATAGAGACAGCTTTTGATGTAGAGCGAACGATGGGACGAAAGATTGATTACGTTAACAACCTATTGGAGGTGGGAGAAAGCGAACTTGGGTCTGTTTATACCTACGATGTAATGATTGACTTCCCAGAAGATGGATTGGCAAAGTCTCCAGCAATGCTACTACGATTGGACTCCCTTGCACAGCATGCTGGTGGGTATAAGTTGACCAAACGAACGACCTCGGTATTGAATATACTCAAAGACCTAAATCAAACGCTCCATGACGGTAATCCTTCTTATTATACCATCCCCCATAACCCTGATGAGGTTGCACAGCTGTTGCTCCTTTACGAAAATGCGGGAGGTAGTGAAGCTGAGTATTGGATAGATTACGACTACCGCCGTCTTCGTCTGATGGTGGAGATGAATTCATACGATTCTGGGGAAACGGAGCGAGAGTTGAACGATATAATTGCTTACGCACAGAGGCTCTTCCCCAATGCAGCGGTCACTACCGTTGGAAGTATCCCACAGTTTACCGTAATGATGCAGTATATCGCACGCGGGCAAATGGTTTCGTTCGCCATTTCTCTCCTTATTATAGGTATACTGATGATGATCGTTTTCGGCAGTGTACGCATAGGGCTTGTCGGTTTAATCCCCAATATCACCCCGGCACTGGTCGTTGGCGGACTAATGGGGTGGCTGGGCTATCCATTGGATATGATGACGGCCACTATTATGCCGATGATCCTCGGCTTGGCTGTGGACGATACCATACACTTCATCAATCATAGTCATCTTGAGTTTGACCGTAAGGGCAATTATAGGAATGCGATCCTTCGTTCATTCCACACTATTGGCACTCCAATCGTCTTAACAAGCGTAGTAATCTGTGCCAATTTCGCTGTATACACCACATCAGAGGGGCTCTCCTTTGTACATATGGGCATACTATCTGTGCTAGGAATCTTGTCGGCACTGCTTGCTGACCTCTTTGTGACGCCTATACTCATCCAGAAGTTCCGTCTGTTTGGCAAGGAGACGAACACTATTGAAAGACCAAAAGAACAAACAAACATAATTGAATCATAATGAGTAATACAAACAAACAGAAGAAGCCGTCGGTATTGAAGCGATCACTCCACTACGCAGGTAAGAAAAGGTATATGCTTCCGCTGGCGATGGTTTTCTCGGCCCTCTCGGGTATTTTGGTGCTGATGCCTATGGTCTATATCCATAAGATTGTCAGCGGGATTATCTTGAGTGGTAGTGTTGATGGGGAAGCCATACGATACTACGCCATTCTGGCAGCGAGTTTTGCTGCAGCAGGAATGCTACTCTATTTCTGTGCATTAATGGTATCCCACCTCTTCGCTTTTGAGGTAGAGTCCAACATCATCAAACTCAGCGTGAAGAAGATGATGGCGAAACCTTTGGGCTTCTTTGCCAATCGCGAAAGTGGCAGTCTCCGCAAGACGATTGTCGATGGGGCTGGAGAGACCCACACGATGCTGGCACATCAGTTGCCCGACCTCGCTATGACGATTGTTTCGCCCATCGTGCTATTGGTCTTCTTCTTCCTTTTCGACTGGCGGCTTGGTCTAGTGAGCCTTGTTCCGATGGTCATAACCGTGCTATTGATGGCGACTATGGCGACCCCAAAGAGCAAGAAATTGCGGGAAGAGTATTACGAGGGACTTGCCAATCTTTCTGCCGAATCGGTAGAATATGTGCGTGGCATCCCAGTCGTAAAGACCTTTGCCCAGAGCGTGGAGAGCTTCGATCGTTTCTACTCACTCATCGTAAAGCTGAAAGATTTCGTGGTGCGGTGGAGCATGGGGTTCAAGAATAAGATGTCGCTGTACGAAGCCATTTCAAGCTCTACGGCATTCTTCTTGGTGCCTGTTGCCATTATGATGATCACCTCGGGAGGTGATATGCGAGAGGTGCTGGGTAATTCCGTTATCTATCTATTAATAGGACCTGTGTTCGGTGTCTTTATGATGCGAAGTGCCGCCATGCAAAACTTCATCTACTTCGCAGAGTTGGCGTTGGATAAGATTGACACAGCTTTGGATTATGAAGACCTCACTTACGGCGAAGCAACAGCTGTTGGAGAGGGCTTGGAGTTCAGAAACGTCTCCTTTTCATACGGAAAAGACAAAGTGCTGGACAATGTATCGTTTAAGGTGAACAAAGGTGAGACTGTTGCACTGGTGGGAGCTTCAGGAGGAGGTAAGACCACCGTGGCACGTTTGGCAGCTCGCTTCTACGATGCCGATGAGGGCGACATCTTCATTGGAGGTACCAGTATCAAGGAGTATAAGAAAGAGGCCTTGAGCCAAAAAGTAGCTTTTGTATTCCAAATGTCTAAGCTCTTTAAGATGAGCCTAAGGGAGAACTTATTGCTAGGTAACCCCAACGCCAGCGATGAGGAGATAGAGCAAGCTCTCGTCAGAGCTGGAGCCAAAGAGATTGTCGATAATCTAGAAAAGGGCTTGGATACCGTATACGGCACTAAGGGCACCTATTTTTCAGGTGGCGAGATCCAACGCCTTTCTATCGCAAGGGCTTTCCTGAAGAATGCCGACTTTGTGATACTTGACGAGGCAACCGCTTTTGCAGATCCTGAGAACGAGCATATCATTCAAACCTCGTTCAAGGAACTATCAAAGGACAAAACCACACTGATGATCGCACATAGGCTCTCCACGGTGATCAATGCCGATAGAATCCTAGTAATGGAGAATGGCAAAATCGTGGAAAGTGGTACGCATAACGAATTATTAACCCTAGGCGGTGTCTACAAAAAGCTGTGGAGCGAGTATCAAAAAGCCGCCAATTGGAGAATAGGAGGAGACTATGAAAATGAATAAGTTCTTTAAGCAAAAATACGCCATGTCGGAGCAGGGTGCGAAGAACCTGCAGAAGTCTATCTTCTCGCATACCATCCTAAATCTGACCAAGATGTTTCCGCCCATTATCGGATTTGTCTTTTTATTCCAGTATTTGGGCAGTTTGGAGGGTATCCCTGCACCAGTAGAGCTGACCCTAGTAGACTATATCGTCATCATCTTAGTGATGCTGTTGGTGATGTTTTTTGTGGCAAGGTGGGATTACGTACGCCTTTACGACAATGTCTATAATGAAAGTGCCAACTCACGTATCGATATAGCCAACCGTCTGAAGAAACTGCCTCTCTCATATTTCGGCAAGCGTGATGTATCCGACCTCTCGGCGACGATGATGAGCGACCTGAATCTCTATGAGCAAATATTCTCACACTCCGTGCCGCATATCTATGCCACATCCATTTCCACGGTGATTATATCTGTAATGATACTCGCTTATAATTGGCAGCTCGGATTGGCGGCATTGTGGGTCATCCCCGTCTCGCTACTACTCTTTTCACTTTCCAAGAAGAAACAACGGAATGATGTGAATGCCTATGTGAAGACCAGTCGTGACGTGCTTGACGGCTTACAAGAGCAGATTGACCAGATACAGGAGATTAAGTCCTATAATCTAGAAGAGCGGACACTGAACGAGTTCTACCACAAGATGGATGGTAATACTAGGAATAAGGTAAAGATGGAACTCTCCGCTGGTATTGCCACCGCACTGGCTGGTATGCTGATGAAGCTCGGAATCGTCTCGGTGGCGATTGTCGGTGCCAACATGCTAATTGCCGGACAAATCAATATTCTGGTCTATATCGCCTACCTCATCCTCACGGCAAGCATCTACGTGCCTATAGAGGGCATTCTGTCCTTTATGGCTATGATCGTGACACTCGATGGTGTGGTGGCACGTATCAAGGAGATCAAGACTATGCCTATTCAGGAGGGCAAACAAGAGATGAACCCTAGGGATTATAGTATAGATTTCAAAGATGTAGTATTCGGTTACGAGGATTATACCGTCATCAACGGCGTGAGCTTCACTGCGAAACAAGGCGAGGTGACAGCATTGATTGGGGCTTCTGGAAGTGGCAAGACCACGCTGACCAAGTTGGCCGCTCGCTTTTGGGACATACAGCAGGGCAAAATCCTACTTGGTGGCGAGGACATTAGTCAAATAGACCCCGAAACACTGCTGAAGAACTACGCCATTGTCTTTCAGGATGTAGTGCTATTCAATGCCAGTATCAAAGACAACATTCGTATCGGCAAGAAAGGAGCAACGGACGAGGAAGTGACTCGTGTCGCCAAAATTGCCCGCTGTGATGAGTTTATCGATCGTATGCCTGATGGTATTGATACCGTCATCGGGGAAAACGGCGAGCGACTTTCTGGTGGAGAACGCCAGCGGATCTCCATTGCCAGAGCCCTCCTAAAAGATGCACCCATCATCTTGATGGATGAAGCCACGGCCTCGCTAGATGTGGAAAATGAAAGCCTAATACAAGAGGCTTTGTCGGAGCTGATCAAGGAGAAGACAGTCATTGTTATCGCTCACCGCATGCGTACCATTCGTGGAGCCGATAAGATCGTGTTGCTCCATCAAGGTAAGATTGAAGCAATGGGTACGGATGCAGAGTTGCGGGTGCAATCGGCTACTTACAGGAAGATGCTTGAAAAGTCAATGGGATAAATCAACAACAAAATATCAATCATGATGAAAAGAATTATTTTAGCAAGTTTGGTGGTATTGGCTTTTGCCGCCACTGCAATGGCTCAGACGGGCAGAGAGATTGCCCAAAAAGTAAAAGACCGTCCCGATGGCGATACCCGTCAATCGGAATTGGTCATGAAACTGATCAATAAGCGTGGGGCGGTACGCGAGCGGAAGCTTATCTCTTACTCCATAGACGTGGGAGCGGGGAAAAAAGACCGTAAGAGTATCATGTTCTTCCTATATCCCGGAGATGTAAAAGGGACAGGCTTTCTCACTTGGGATTACGACAATCCTAATAAAGACGATGACAGATGGCTCTACTTGCCCGCGATGAAGAAAACCCGCCGCATCAGTGGCTCTTCTGCCAAGCAGGATTACTTTATGGGCAGTGACTTCACCTATGATGATATGGGCAGTCGCAATGTAGACGAAGACTCCCACCAGTTGCTGGGCGAAGAGACTATTGGCGGACACAAGTGCTGGAAGCTGGAATACACGCCTAAAGACAAACGTGAGATCTACTCTAGAAAGGTGGCGTGGATTCGTCAAGACTGCCTTATCGCCGTTAAGGTGGAGTACTACGACAAGATGGGGAAGCTACACCGTCGCCTTGAATTGTCGGACATTGTGAAGGTTTCTGGTTTTTGGATTGCAAAAAAACTGCATATGACCAATGTTCAGACTAACCATCAGACGATTCTTGAGTTTAAGGATCCCAAGTTCAATACCCCTATGAACGAGGCTCAATTCAGTGTAAGCACTTTGGAAAAAGGCCGATTCTAATGACAGATACAACTAATCATTCAGCAAAATTCTTGTTGCTGTTTATTCTCTTCTTGCCCCTGCATATCGCATGGGGCCAAGAAGAGGAAGCTTCATCGTGGCAAGTCAAAGGATTTGTGGATACCTATCATGCCGTTCGCTCCGAAAAACCGAACAACTTTATGTCTTCGCGCACGAGAATAAGAGGAGAGATAGGTAAAAGTTTTGAAGGCTGTTCGCTCTTTGTCTCATTCAACGCAACTTACAATGCATTATTAAAAGAGCGTACAGGTGTTGAACTGCGGGAAGCGTATCTTGACCATAGAGATGACCATTGGGGCTTTCGCCTTGGGCGACAATTGGTCATTTGGGGAGCGGCAGACGGTGTGCGTATTACCGACTTGGTCTCTCCTATGGATATGACAGAGTTCTTGGCACAAGACTATGATGACATTCGGATGCCAGTCAATGCCCTACGCTTTTTCGTCTTTAACGACAAAATGAAACTGGAACTGCTTGCCGTGCCAACCTTTGAAGGGTATAAACTACCTACCGACGCAATAAATCCATGGTGCATTTTGCCCAAAGATAGCCCACTGCCTATTGCCTGGGAAGAAAACGGGAGCCACCCCAGTCTTCATTTTGCCAATATTGAGTATGGCGGAAAGCTCTCTTTTACCTTGCCTGGAGTGGACTTTTCGCTCTCCGCATTGCATACGTGGAACAAGATGCCCGTGTTTACGTATCGCCCTACAGATACCCACATTGTCGTTTCTCCGCAATACTACCGAATGGGATTTTTCGGAGGAGACATATCCAAACCTCTAGGGCAACTGGTATTACGAGGAGAAGCAGCCTTCAATGTGGGGAAGCATTTCAGCTATAGACCTGATGCGTCTGATCAGGAACAAAAAGGATTCAACACGGTGAATTATCTCGTGGGTATCGATTGGTATGCCCCCAAAGATTGGGTGGTGATGGCACAGTTTTCTTCTGAAAGCATCCTAAAGTACGAAGACCGGATTGCACAGCCTCGTCACAATTCACTCCTTACGCTCAATGTGTCGAAAAAGCTGTTGGATAACACCCTACAACTCTCCAACTTCACCTATTTCGACCTCAATCATAAAGGTTGGTTTAGTCGGTTTACTGCCGCCTACTCTCTGAATGACTTCATTCAGCTCTCTCTCGGGTATGATTGGTTTGGAGGCGATGAAGGCGTGTTCAGCGCGTATAAAAACAACTCAGAAGTATGGGCGAAGGCAAAATATAGCTTTTAATCGAATGTGATGAGCAAAGCAAACGATACCAGCTGAATAGCACAACAATAGAAACGCAACCCCACTCAGGGTATGTTCGTTGGGGCTGCAGACAAATTCGATGAACGCATTGATCAGAAAATCTTCCACGCTGAGATCGTTGTGGATGTTGCCAAGGTCTCTGCTGAAACGAAAGCTTACCAGCCTATCCCCATCATAGCGGACATCAGAAACGGAAATGGCTCCGATAATCTTAAAGAGACCATTGAAGCCAATTACAAGCGTGTAAAACGGGAGGTTATGTCATTGATAGAATTAGAAATAGAGCGCATCAAAACAAATCCATCTTTACGTTACCTCATAAAAGAATAGCATACATCTCAAGAATCAATTCTCTCGACTGAGATGTATATACCAACCATTTTTTATAGGACGATATAACTCTATATTTGCAGAATATCTTTGAGCAACTTGCTCCAAATCTTCTTCCGTAATTCTTTCTACGATATACATTTCAGTGCTGGGATCTAAGGCAACCTCTTTATCGTAGTTCTTTATATGATCCTCAAGATTTGGAGTATAGACATACTCCTTGTACCCTCCGCTGATAGAAACACCCCATGTATGAAAGAGTAAGCATACTTCTGATATCCCATCATACTGTATACTAATAATATCCAGTCTCTTGATTAAAGAGTCCAATTCCTTTTTATCTTTAGATGAAATAACATAGGCTGTACTATCTGTTTCGTCATAAGGGGGATAATGAAATCCATCGTACTTAACAGAAATATTTCTCAATCTCTCAAATTCAGACTCGTAGAGATTGAAATGCTCTAACATTTGATGATCTGACGACACATTATTTCTTGTACACCCCAAAAGCAAAAAAATGAATGTGATTAAAAAGAATATTGATGATTTAGGCATTTCTTAATATTTACAGATTTGTCATCTTGATAAGATTTATAGATTTCTTCTATCTCCCCCTGCTCATTGCATATCTGCTTTGACATACCTCAATATGATACCTCATAATTTTGAAGATTCCATTTTTTATCTGTGAGAATATATTTTGCTGAAAGTTTAGTATCTTCTTCGACCGTCCATACTAAATCTTGAACTTTTTGCCCTTCCTCATTTTCAGAGAATACTTTTTGTTTAGGATTTCCAAACAACTCCATTGCCCGCTCATAAGATACGGTTTCTATAATCGATAGTTTTAATTTGCCATCTTCAGCAGGTAACCAAAGATTTTCAATTA
>NZ_AQVC01000011.1 GCF_000372405.1 Porphyromonas somerae DSM 23386
TACCTCCGAATAAGAGTATCCACCACCAGAACTACTTCTTACTCCCAGCTCTTTATCGCACAGCTCAAGAATCTTTTTGTACTCCTTGGACTGTAAAATGAAATTTAATCCGCCAAAACGCTGTGCTCTCTCAGAAATTACTTGTATATTTGCCATACCCTAACGGGGTGTTAGATATTGTTATTCAGTTATTTATGTCAAGATAAAGATAACAATTTCTAACGACAAAGGGTGAGAAATCGCAAGAAATCTCACCCTTCTTTTTTACCCCTCACTCGACTTGCGGAATCTAGGTCTTAGGCACAATCACTAATGGATAGTTGAAAGATCGGATGGTGTGGATATTGGTGAGGTGAAGTCGAGTATTAATGTGTAATCGAACAGTCGTGGAGATGTGAGCTTGGGGAGATTTGCAGTGATATGGGGCTTAAAGTTGGTTCTATTAGATTAAGAGAAAGAAAGAATGACGATTATTCAACAATTGGGGCTGTAGTCTAAAACACATTGTATCTTGCTGATTTAAAAGTGTGATTGATTATTTTGAAGCAGTAGCAAAAGGGTTTACTGCTATAAGAAGGGGCAAGATTAAAGCAAATGGCAAGCCTACATATCTTTTAGAGATGTCAGATGGTAAAAGCAAGACCTTGTTTGTTGAGTTATCTGACAATGGTGGATATTATGAGGTTAACAGTGCTGGTGTATTTAGACCAGAATACGCAAAAAACAAAGAACTGATTTGAACCGAACCCGCCGTTGGTAACAGCGTAACTATCGACACTGCTGAGTCTGACACACAATCAAAGGGTAGTAATGCCATTAACGGGAATGCTCCACAAATCGGTTCTTCTGAAAGCAAAGGTAGTGATAATGTAGGAGATGTACAAGTAGAATTTAGGGATAAAGAGACTGGCGAGCTGATGTGTGAGAAAAAAAGAGATTTGAACCAAAAAAGGTGGGTGAATAGGTGTTATCTGAAAATAATTGGTCTTCTAACAGCTTATGCAACCTTAAATCTATTGTGGGTCAATAATTATTGGTAATTTTGAAGCAACTAGTTATGACTTATAGATATTAGAGATGCCACAGTTTAGTTTTGATCAACCGATTGAGCGAAAGGGTACCAATAGCGCGAAGTATGACGGCTTTGGTACCTTTCAAAGCGACTATGATTCAGTCATTCCGCTATGGATCGCTGATATGGATTTTGCAACACCACCTTTTGTTGCCGAGGCGATCAAGAAGCGTCTGGAGCATCCGATTCTTGGCTATGGTACTATTCCCAACTACTATTATGAATCTATATGCAATTGGTTTCAACTAAAATATGGATTCAAACCCGCCGATAATGAGATTAAGTATATCCCAGGCATTGTCTCTGGGATTTATAAGTTGCTTGAATGCTTAACGGATAAAGGTGATCAAATACTCATCACCCCACCAGTTTACTATCCTTTTGCACAGGTAATCATCAATAGTGGACGGAAAGTGGTAGAGGCACCTTTGCAGTTACACAATGAGAGATATGAATTGGATTGGGATAAGCTGGAGTGGGGCATGCAAGAGGCAAAAGTATTCCTGCTCTGTCATCCCCATAACCCTGGTGGTAGGGTTTGGCGCCATGAAGAACTGGAAAGGATTGCAGATTTGGCCATTAAATACGATACGATAGTCCTTAGTGACGAGATTCATGCAGACCTTACGTATAAAGAATTTGTGCATATTCCTTTTCCATCTGTCTCTGAAGCTGCTAGCAAAGTAGGCATTTCGCTTATGGCTCCTTCTAAAGCTTTTAATATGCCTGGGGTTGTTGGGTCTCATCTATATATTATGGATGAAATATTAAGAGATAGGGTCTATTCATATATTGATAATAATGGACTTGGTATTGGTGATTGCTTTACTTATGATGCAATAGCTGCGGCTTATAAACAAGGAGCTGAGTGGCTTGATGAATGTACTGAGTATATTCAAGGTAACGTAGCATATGTACAAGACTACTTAGCCAGGCATATACCGAAGATTAAAATGATAGTACCTGAGGCCTCTTTCCTTATTTTCTTGGACTGTAGGGGATTAGGATTATCTAGCACTGAAGGACTCAATGAGTTTTTTATTAAGCGGGCTGGGCTTTTCTTAAATGATGGAGCTATGTTTGGTACAGGAGGAGACTATTTTATGAGATTGAATATTGGTTGTCCTCGCCAATTGCTTACGCAAGTGATGGAACGACTTAAAAGTGCTGTAGAGAAATTAAATGTATAATAATATAAGGGAATTATGAATTCACTAAAAGCAATATCGCCAATTGATGGACGATATAGAAAGCAGGTTAATGAGCTAGAGAATTACTTCTCAGAGTATGCCTTAATGAAGTATCGTATTAAGGTGGAGGTGGAGTACTTAATAGCTTTATCAAATGAGCTACCTGAAAGACTATCTTTACTACAACAAGATGAGATTAGAGATGAATTGCGAAAGCTATACGAAGGCTTTTCTACTGAGGATGGGCAGCGTGTAAAGGAAATTGAGTCTGTCACAAACCACGACGTAAAAGCAATTGAGTATTTCATTAAGGAACGACTTAGTGATGAAAAGTATGCCCCTGTACTAGAGTTTGTACACTTTGGGCTTACCTCACAAGATATCAATAATACTTCACAGCCAATGATGCTTCGAGATGCTCTTGAAGATGTTTGGTGTCCAATGTTGGAGGAGATTATTGCCGAACTTACTGAGAAGGCAAATGAATGGAGAGAGATACCAATGCTGGCTCGTACTCATGGGCAACCTGCTTCTCCCACAACACTTGGCAAAGAGATTTACGTATATGTTTATCGTCTTTCTGAGCAATTAAAACTACTTCAGTCTGTACCACAAAGTGTCAAGTTTGGTGGAGCTACAGGAAATATGAATGCCCATCACATTGCTTATCCTGAGATTGATTGGCGGCAGTTTGCCCATACCTTTGCAGAAGAGTACCTGGGCATGGAGCTAGAGGAGTATACCACACAAATCTCAAATTACGACAATCTCGCAGCATTGCTGGATAGCATCAAGAGGATTTGTGTGATACTTATTGATTTTGCAAGGGATATGTGGACCTATATCTCTGAAGAGTATTTCAAGCAAAAGATAAAAGAGGGTGAAGTAGGCTCTTCTGCAATGCCTCACAAGGTGAACCCTATAGACTTTGAGAATGCTGAGGGTAATCTAGGAATAGCCATTGCCTATTGTGAGCATTTGGCTCATAAGCTACCAATATCACGCCTTCAGAGAGACCTCACAGATAGCACCGTGATGCGAAATATCGGAATGCCTATTGCTCACAGTTTGATCGCTTTTAATAGTCTTAAGAAAGGAATAAATAAGCTATTATTGCACGAGGAGTCTATACTTGAGGATCTAGATAATGCACTCCCTGTAGTGGCAGAAGCGCTTCAGACCATTTTGCGTAGAGAGGGGTATCCTAATCCTTACGAAGCTCTTAAGGGGCTTACAAGGAATAATGAGGTGCTCACACGTGAAAAGCTGGATCGTTTCATAGATAATCTTGATATCTCTGACGAGCTCAAGAAGGAAATGAAGCAAATTACGCCACGAAGTTATACTGGAGTATATTGCTAATTAATCATATTAAAAGAGGGTTTGGAGATGTCTCTCCAAACCCTCTTTTTGTTAGTTATAAGATGGGGTGATTAAAACCCTTCAATTACTGGTAGGAACTTCTCTGCTGAGAGTGAGGCTCCACCAATAAGTCCACCATCTACATCAG
Source organism: Porphyromonas somerae DSM 23386 (assembly GCF_000372405.1). Lineage (GTDB taxonomy): Bacteria > Bacteroidota > Bacteroidia > Bacteroidales > Porphyromonadaceae > Porphyromonas_A > Porphyromonas_A somerae. The sequence goes on from NZ_AQVC01000011.1 coordinate 3,773, forward strand.
GTTTGCTAAATAACTCCTTAGCATTGCCACCATTGGCACTTCCGCCATACAGAATGGTAGTATTATCAGCAATAGACTTGCCATACTTATCTGCTATTACCTTACGAATATCTGCATGGATCTCTTGGGCTTGATCACTCGTGGCAGTTTTGCCAGTGCCAATGGCCCAAACAGGTTCGTATGCCAATACAATATTCTTGAAATCACTTTCAGATAGATCAAATAAAGCCTCTTTTACCTGACGCTCTACCACCTCAAAGTGTTTACCCGCCTCACGCTCTTCGAGTACCTCTCCAATACAAAATATTGGCTTTAGCTGATTAGCTAGAGCAAGCTCTACTTTCTTCTTAAGAATAGCAGAAGTCTCATGGTAGTATTGCCTGCGCTCGCTATGCCCAAGGATTACATAAGTGGCACCAGTAGAGGCAACCATTTCAGCAGATACCTCACCAGTAAATGCGCCTTTTGACTCGCTAGCACAGTTCTCAGCAGCTACCTTGATAGGGCTACCAGCTACAGCCTTTGCTACCTCGCTAAGGTGGGTAAATGGTACGCCTAGAATCACCTCGCAGTTAAGGTTTTTACCTTCAATAGAGCTACGCACATCTTTGGCTAGCTGAATGCCCTCAGGGAGTGAGGTGTTCATTTTCCAGTTGCCGGCAACAATGTTTTTTCTCATAATCATTTCTCTTTCTTACGTTTTACAATATTTATCCTTCTAATAATTCCACCACAGAGGGTGATAAGTATATATAAAGCTGATAGTATCCCAATAAAACCAAACTTATCAAATCTGCTATATATCGGATGGTCTTGGCTAGGTAAATTACTTCTAATACCTTCTTTATTTAATGCAGATTTAAAGTCACTACCTGATAGTTTGTCTACAATTTTTCCTGCTTTAATCAGCAAAACCCCTGGATTGCTACGCACAATAGTAATTGCAGTGGTTTTATCCAGAAAAAAGATTTCAGCAAACCTCTTCTCAAGCTTTGTATACCTTGGATCGCTCCAGATATCAGCTGTATTGCCCATAGCAAGGAGTAGGGGGTATGGAGACTTTTCAACCATCTCTTCAAGCATTTTGAGTTGAACCGCTGTTATATCAGGGGAAATAACTAAAATAGCTTCGCTCTCTTGATAAGCCAAGTCCTCCATCGCATTACTGCCATCTTCTCTAGTGAGTACAAAGTCAGCACCTGGAGGCCTAGTTGCCTCTTTGATAACTTCAATCTCGTCCCTCACAAAGATCCAAGTGGAGTCTAAGCCATTGAGTTCATCAATTCCGAATACCTTTTCAACGCCATCTTTTTGGTAGACAAAGTTGTAGATGTATTCTCCTTCCGATCCACCAGTAGTGGTCAGTTCCATAAGGTCGCTTCCAACCTTATATGGCCGGAAGTCTATAATGGGAAGGTGTTTGATGTTTACAAGGTTAAAGCCGAGAAAAACAATTACTCCTGCAATTAGGGCATAGTTGTTGCCCTTCACATCTAACCATTGGTACCAATGGTCTGTATTGAAATAGAGATAGATAATAAATGAAAGGAGTACTACATTTTTCCAGAAGGTCGCTTTGTTGCTAATGATGATGGCATCGCCAAAACAACCACAGTCTATGACAGGATTGAAAATATAGATATAGAGGGTGAGCAGAGTCATAGCACCCATTAATGCGAGTGCTACAAACTTCGTCTTTGTAGGTCTAAATCCTAAGAGAAGAGCAATGCCAAGTGCACTCTCAAAAAGATTAAGCGCTACAGAAAAGACAAGGTCTACACTAGGATTGGAATGGATGCCGAAGCTGCTAAAGTACTCTCCAATTTTTATTGCGGTACCCACTGGGTCTATACCTTTCATAAGTCCAGAAAAGACAAAGACCAAGCCCACTATAATCTGAAGAGTGGTAGTCAATATTTTTTTTGACTTAATCCATTGCATCACATCCTTCACTAATTTTTATTAGAGCGAAAATGGCGTAATTGATCATGTCAAGGTAGTTGGCATCAATACCTTCGCTCACTTTTGTAGCTCCTTGATTATTTTCTATCTGCTTAGTCCTAAATATCTTTTGAAGGATGATATCGGTAATGCTGGAGATACGCATACTACGCCACGCCTCACCATAGTCATGGTTTTTGGAAAACATCAGTTCTTTAGCCTTAGCAGCATACTCACCATACCACTGAAGGAGTAGATCCTTATCTTCAGTAGGTTGGTCAGTATATCCTTTTTCTAGCTGAACCAATCCCATAATCGCATAGTTAACGATCCCTATAAACTCATATTTAAGAGCCTCTCCGACCTTGTTTTCCCTCTTTTCCTGCACAGATCTTATCCTTTGAGCTTTAATATAGATTTGATCTGTGATAGCAGTAGGGCGCATTACACGCCAAGAAGCACCATAATCCTTGAATTTGTGGATAAAAAGCGTCTTGCAATTTGAAAGCACCCCTTCAAATTGTTCCTCCGTCTTTTTGTAATCTGCCATTTTATTCCATTAAAAATTGAATGTCATCCGCTGTGCTATACTCAGTAATCTGTTTACCCTTTTTGAATACACGAAGTGTCCTAACGCCAATAAGCTTTATCTTGCCATTTTCCACTAAAAAACGACAGCCTTCCCTCAACCCTGCTACATACATTGTGGGATTGGCTTCAATATATTCAAGAATACGGACCTCTCGTGTCTCACCTCCGTGATCAGAAGGGTGGGTATCAAGGTAGTGAGGATTAATCTGGAATGGAACTAAATTGAGGACATTAAAGCTCAATGGCTCTACAATCGGCATATCATTCGTAGTACAGATAGTAGGGCATGCGACATTGCTACCAGCACTCCAACCTACATAGGGAGCACCACCATCTATTACCTTTTTTCTAATCGCTTCTATAAGACCTTGCTCTTGCATCATCTTTGCAAGCTGAAAAGTATTACCTCCGCCTACCATTATGGCACCAGCTTCTTCTACAGCTTTAATAGGGTCATCAAAGGTATGAACGCCTTTGACCTCAACACCTACGCCCGACAAAGCTTTATTGACCTTATCAACATAGGCATCAAAGCTAAAGGTCACTCCTGCGAAAGGGATGAAAACCACATTCTTCTTCTGATTGCCAAGAAATGTTGCGATATCTTGTGCTGGCTTCTCTAGATACTGTTCACCAGGGGAAGCAGAATTGCTGATTAATAAGAGTCTCATAATTAAAGCATATTTATGGATTAAACATTCTTCTACAAAGATAACAATTTCTTTGCCCTCTTCAAATGCCTAAGTCACTTGCCGCAAATAAACAAGATAAATTCACATTGTAAATAAATATATGTGTGAATAAATCCATTTTCATTCACATCTGAAATCTATTGAGTATATAATTATGAATGAAAGTCCCATTGTTAATTTATCGTATAGATAACCATTTCTTTACCCGAGCTAGAAATTAAGCAATTTAAGCCAATGCGAAAACACGCGTTATTTCACTTCTACCCGATTAAGAACAAATGTATAACTATATGATTTCCAATATATTTTCAATATTATATACAACTATTCTAAGACGTATATGAATACAAAAACCAATGTAATGCGAACGCATCAATGACGGGGCCGCCTAAATCCCACAAGCACTTAATTGCTAATCTATTATAAATATAACATATATTCATTATAGGCTTTAGCAGTTGCATTAAGCTGAAGTGGTCGATTTCATATTTATCTGGGTTGTTTATTTGATATATTTAGTTTAACTTTGCAGTGAATTCACAATTCACATTATACACATTTCAAGTGTATTTATATTGTAAATCTCAATTCACAATACTCTATGGATGAGAGAGAGGAAAAATTAGTAGAGCAGGGGAGAAGAGTAGAGTCCATTATCAATGATGAAGGACTTACTCAAGCTGAATTTTCAGAATTAACTGGGATAAAAACTTCTACGTTAAATCACGTCATTAAGGGGCGAAATAATATTAGTCCAATGGTGATGTATCAAATTCTCTCTGCATTTCCCATTTATAATGAGGAGTGGATTCGTAGTGGTCAAGGAGAACGAACTAAAGATATTAATTCAACGAGTAATACTAATGTTGCTTCAGGAGAAGCTCTTTCGCATGATAACCTTTCCCAGCCCTCTTTCGTCGGGTCGAATTCTCAGCGAACTCTATTTAGTGCTAATTCTGAGCCATTAAGAAATAATACTGCGGAGCCTAATCAGGATAATTCAACTTCTACTACTATTGATAAACAGACAGTAATGTCTGAGGTGAAAAGAAGTATCACCAAAATAATCGTTTATTACGATGATAATACATTCGAAACCTTTACTCATTCCACTGAGTAAGCTATATATCCTACTAATCATATTTCTTCTTCCTATATTAATATGCAATTAAGAATTGAAATTAATTGGGGGTATATAATTACTTATGCAAGTAGGGTAAAAGTTGAGATGCAACTAAGTAATCGGCGAGTTGCAACTAAGCATTTGACGAGTTGCATCTCGCCGATTGCTTAGTTGCAGCTCAACTGACGCTTATATAAAGCATTGGGTTTCAGTATGTTAGGAAGAGAGTTTCAGAAGCCCTCTTTTAGCTACTTTTTTCACTTATTTTCAGTTGGAAAAGTTCAGGAAAGTTACAGTGTTCTTTGTTTGGGAAAATAGATTTGGCGCTGGTATCGCTCCAGAAAATAGGAGCCTCCATGGTTGTATCTCTTATAAGTAACACCAGACATATTAACGTTCCATTGAGCATTCTCTACTGAGAAATAAAAGTCTATTACAGAAATAGGTCTTCTGCGCTAAAAGAGATATTATGCCTCTGTTATTCTTGCAGATAAAGATATAGATAGTGCTTAAATAGGGCAATTATATGGAACATTCCATCTCCTTCCTGCTGTTATTATAATAGGTGTTATGTTAAGTAGACTATTGTCAATTATTTGTGGAGCCTACAATTCCAGGCAATTAAAAGGAGATGAACGACCACATATTCTTAGTGAATAACCCTAAAAGAGTATAAGGAATGCTCTTAGATGTGTGTTGTTATGATTATTTCTCTATAAGTCGCTTCATAGACTTATAGCTCATTAGTGTAATGGAAAGGAAGTAGATGATTTCAACTGTAAAGCACATTGCCACTGTGCCATTAAGCAAGTAGACAACTGTAGCGCCATAAATCAGATAGAAAGATGCATTGAGCATCTCTATCTGGAATACCCTACGCGTATTACCACTTGAGCTAACCGCATTGAAAAACATATTACCTGCTGATGCTATTAATGCAGCTGTGGCAAGCACCCTCAGGGTTGGTACAGAGGATTGGATTAAGTCCGTATTGTCTGTAAAAATACGCAATGGTATCTCAGGGAAAAGCTGTACGAATGTAAAGAAGATCAGCATGGTGCCAAATGAAAGCTTTATAGCTCTCAATAAATAGCTCCATAGCTCATCTATCATACCAGCACCAACAATATGACCGACTGTAGTGCGAACTGCTGTGCCATACGAATTGAGTGGTATAAAGAAAAGCACGTACAGCTGTCTTGTGATAGATGCCACTGCCAGCTGACGCTCTCCCAAACTTTCAATCATAAAGAAGAAGATTGCCCATGCGGCTTGGCTCACAAAGGCCTGTAGCATAAGGTAATAGCTAAGCCCAAATAGTTGCTTTGAGAGGCCTTTGTCCCATACCATCAGATTTGCCTTATTAAGGCCAAAGAAGTTTCCATCTAGTCTCCACAATGTATACAAGAAATAGAAGACAAGCGAAGAAAATTCCGCTATCACACTTGCTAGAGCAGCACCTTTAACCCCCATTTCTGGGAGGCCAAAATTGCCAAAAATAAGACCGTAATCAAGGGTAATATTGACTATGGACATTACCACTGAATTAAGGGTCAATACCTTAGTACGTGATATGCCAACGAAAAAAGAACGAAAGGTAGAGGCAAGAAAGGCAAATGGAAAGCCAAAGCTACGATAAGTCCAATAGTCTACAGCACTATTAGCCACATTCTCGCTACTTAGTAGCGAGTTGAAGAGCTTTGGACCGAGTGAGAAGCCTAGTGCCATGACAAGTAATGCGGCAAGTAACAATAGTCTGATACTCTGCCCTAAAACCCTTCCTATCTGGTTAAACTTCTTGGCACCGTATCGGTGGCTAATCATTATCTGAGTGCCGCTTGCTAGCCCCCACCCCACAGTATATATGCTAAAGTAAACAAGGCTTCCCATAGCAGTTCCACCAAGCTCTACTTCACCAACCCTAGATACGAATGCAGTGTCAATCACTCCAATCAGATTTTGGGCAATTAGTGAAATAAAGACTGGCCAAGATAGCCTAAGAATCTCCTTCGTTGATAGGTCTATTTTCCCTTCTATCATATTACTTTAGCAAAAAGAGGGGCTAAATACCAATAATATGGTATTCTGCCCTACTCTTCTCCTCATTTATAAAGCTACAAACTTATTCCAAGCTATCAAGTCTCGTTTGAATAGTCTGAAGCTTTGTAATTGCATCTTGCTCTTTTTTGCGTTCCATGGCAACAACAGCCTCTGGAGCCTTATCGACAAACTTAGGGTTATTAAGCTTGCTCTGTACACCTTTGAGGAACTTTTGCAGGTGCTCCTGGTCTGCCTTCAGCTTTTCGATTTCTGCTGCTACATCGACAAGTCCTGCTACAGGTATCCCAAAGAGAGATGTTTCAATCTGGAATGTAACCATTTCTGCATCTTCACGTGGCTGTTGATGTTGGTAGCTAGTGATATTAGCAAGTTTGGTAATAACAGCCTTTGAAACGTTGGAAAGATTAGCCTCTGTATGTAGCTCTAACTCTTCCTTTGGAGATAGATTTTTCTTGGCTCTCAAATTACGTATTTGTGTAATTATGGAGCGATCTCTCTCCATCTGTGCTATAACCTTATCATCGAAGGACTGTAGCTCTCTTACCTGGCTTACCATAATGCTCTCTCCCTCCTGTCGCTCTGCTATCGCTTGCCATAGCTCCTCAGTGATAAATGGCATGAATGGATGTAGCAGCTTCAGAAGTTCTTCGAAAAAACGATTCGTTGCCATGATGGTAGCTCTATCTATTGGAGCACCATAAGGGGGCTTAATCAGCTCAAGATAAGTCCCAGAGAAGTCGTCACGAATTAGCTTATACATCAATAAAGCAGCATCATTGATACGATACTTCTTAAAGTGATCAGCAAGAATAGTCTCTTCTTTCCTAAGAAGTTGTTCGAACCAATCAATCGCAGCTTTCTGGGCCTCATCTTGAGCGATAGTATCACTTATTTCCCAGCCTTGGATTAGACGGAATGAATTCCATAACTTATTACTGAAGTTACGTCCTTGCTCTACCAATCCTTCATCAAATAATATATCGTTACCAGCCGAAGCCGCCGTCATAAGTCCCATACGTACTCCATCGGCCCCATACTTATCAATTAGCTCTAGTGGGTCAGGACTATTACCAAGAGACTTACTCATTTTACGCCTCAAGTTATCCCGCACTATCCCAGTAAGGAAGACATTCTTAAATGGCTTTTCTCCCCTATACTCATAGCCAGCAATAATCATCCTAGCTACCCAGAAGAATAGGATATCAGGACCTGTTACGAGGTCAGAAGTTGGGTAGTAATAATCCAACTCTGCATTATGCTTCTCCAGAGGGTCACCAAAGAGGGAAATAGGCCACAGCCAAGATGAGAACCAAGTGTCAAGTGTATCGGGGTCTTGAGTCAAATCCTTGATTTCAAGGCTTAGATCTCCAGTCTGTTTCCTTGCTTCCTCCAGTGCTATTTCGGGAGTTTCTCCTACCACTATAGTGCCGTCAGGAAGGAAGTAAGCGGGGATCCTATGCCCCCAATAAAGCTGACGAGAGATGTTCCAGTCCCTTACATTTTCCATCCAAGAGGCATACACTCCCTTGAAGCGATCTGGTACCAACTGCACATCGTCCTCCATTACAGCTCGATATGCAGGTGCAGCCAATTCCTTCATCTTGAGGAACCATTGCATAGAGAGCTTTGGCTCTATAGGCACATGAGTACGCTCAGAAAGTCCCACCTTATTGGTGTAGTTCTCTATTTTTTCTACTAATCCAAGGCCCTGCAACTCCTCTATGAAGCTATTGCGCACCTCCATACGATCTTCGCCTTCGTACTTGCCACCTAAGTGGTTGAGAGTACCATCGTCATTAAATATATCTAGCTCAGGAAGGTTGTACTTCTGACCTAGCATATAGTCATTGACATCGTGACTAGGAGTCACTTTAAGACATCCCGTACCAAACTCTCTATCTACATATTCATCGTGAATAATGGGGATGGAACGCCCTACCCCTGGCACTATTACCTTCTTGCCCTCAAGCCACTTATAACGCTCGTCCTCTGGGTGAACGCAGACGGCAGTATCTCCAAAAATAGTTTCGGGCCGTGTCGTGGCTACTACAATGTACTTATCTGCCTCACCCTCAACAAAGTAGCGAACATAGTATAGCTTGCTCTCCGTCTCGTGATAAATAATCTCCTCATCAGAAATAGCTGTTTTAGCCTTTGGATCCCAATTAATCATTCGGACACCACGGTAGATAAGTCCCTTGCGATAAAGGTCGCAGAAAACGTTTATCACCGCTTTGCTACGTGTCTCATCCATGGTAAAGGCCAAGCGATCCCAATCGCATGAGGTACCGACCTTTTTGAGTTGCTCAATGATAATTCCGCCATGCTCATGGGTCCACTCCCATACATGCTTTAAGAACTCCTCACGAGAGAGGTCACTCTTTTTGATCCCTTTACTAGCTAGGCGTTCCACAACTTTTGCTTCCGTCGCAATAGAAGCGTGATCAGTACCAGGTACCCAGCAAGCATTGTAGCCAGTCATTCTTGCCCGGCGAATCAATATATCTTGGATAGTATTATTAAGCATATGACCCATGTGCAACACACCTGTGACATTTGGTGGTGGCATCACAATTGTGTAGGGTGGTCGGTTATCTGGCTTAGAGGAGAAGAGCTTGTATCTCATCCAATAGTCGTACCACTTCGATTCTACCTCTGATGGGTCATATTTTGCGCTTAATTCCTTATTCATATGTTTATAGCTATTTGATGTTCAGTTGGACAAAGTTACCTTATTTTTTCCGCACTATTTAGATTCAGACTATTTTGGAGCCGTTTTTCATGCTTATTCAGTGAAATGTAAATCTCTTTCATCTCCTCCAATGCAGCTACATACTTGTAGCTATTGGTGATGGCTACCCTAGCCTCTTGATTTAGATCAAAGCGTACCATTGCTTTTCCTTTTTCATTGCAAAACTCTACACCTAGCCTAGAGTTATCTGGAGCTAGGGCTACAAATTGCCCTAAAGGCATTCCCCTTTTCCCCGCAAAAGTAAGTCGTTCATAATGGCGACCGAGGTTGCTATACCTATAATTCAGCCCCCCATCGTACTGTAGCGTGTCGCTAAGTATATAAGTGTCATTGGCACGGTCAGAGATGCGAATGAAGACTATATTTAACTGGGTAGTACTTGAAGCTGATGCAATTAGCTCAAGAGTGCCATCATTCGCTACATAAGCGTCGATAAAAGGCGACTCTGGTGTCTTTGAGGCTGGGTCGTACCCTCTAAATCGAAGTATGTTTTCATCGGGCATATCTTTAGCCGGAATGAGTCTAAATTGTTGATATAGACTATCGGTATAGGCTTCAAGAAGACTAAGACGTTCTACAGAAGCAAGAGAGTCTCTGCGACTCAGTTCGAGCCTAACATTCCTAGACTTTTCTAGGGCTTTACGTCGGCACTCAACCTCATTCGGATATACCACTTTCACACTATCCAGCCACTCTAAAGCACTGTCTAGTGCATCAATATTAATAAGGCTATCCGCCGTAGCAATCATCTGCTCAGCTCCCTTTTTAGTCTTGCTTTGGCAGCCCACTATGAGGATTGAGAAAAGTAGGGTACTACAGATGAGTATTGATATTTTTTTCATGCTTTCAGTTGGTCAAAAGTTTTCTCGTGATGTATGTGGTAACGTATCAGCAGTGATCTTTTATAGAGCTTTTGAAAGGCTACTTCTCGGGCCTCACTATCACCAGAGACGGTTTTTCCCATACGACGATAGGCTCGAAGTGCTTTCACAACAGCTTTAGCATCCCCCCATTTACCTTGTACCATAAAAGTGCCCATAGCAACTAGATCCAACAACCACCTCGCAGAGAGTATCCAAATGCGTTTACTATCTGGGAGGTTCTTATAGAGCATCTTTCGGTTGTTACGAAAATTGAGAAATGTTTTACGAGGATCAGTGCTACTTAGCGAAGCGCCACCATAGTGATACACTGTACTTTCAGGTACTACAAATAGTCGATGCCCTGCAATGTGCCATCGCCAACATAGGTCTATTTCCTCTTGGTGAGCAAAAAACGAAGCATCAAAACCTCCGGCATCAATATAGGCTTTCCTGCGAACTAACATTGCTGCCCCACTCGTCCAAAAGACCTCTTTAGGCTCTAAGCCGTATTGCCCGTGATCCTCCTCAAGTGTCTCAAAAATACGTCCCCTACAAAATGGATACCCGAGGTAATCCAAATACCCACCTTCAGCCCCCGAATATTCATAGCTTTGAGGAGCTCTATCCCATCTTATCTTTGGCTGTACTGCCACCACATCCCTGTGGGTTTCCATGAAGTGGTAGAGGGGTTTGAGCCAGCCTGGAGATACTCGCACATCATTATTGAGTAGTAGTACATAATTATGTTCCAAGCGAGCTATTGCTTCGTTGTAACCTCTAGCAAAACCATAGTTTTCTCCTAATTCAATTACCTTTACGCCAAGACTTTTAGCATAAGCCACAGAGGCGTCGCTACTACCATTATCTGCTAGTATAATATCAGCAAGATCTAGAGGGGTATGCTGTACTAAATCAGGCAAATACCGCTCCAATAATGGTTGTGCATTCCATGAAAGTACTACTATGGCTATCTCTTTCATGCCATTTCTATATCTTTATGTGGGAAGCGCTCTTTAACTAGCTCTGGAGTCACCTTCCACCGTTTGTGCGACCAAAGCCATAGCTCAGGCTTTCTTCTGATGGTCTTTTCTAGTAGCTGCATAAAGTCTTTTGATAGTTGATGTTTATGGAGCTGACTAGCATCTCTTGTCATTTCTACAAGCTTAAGTCGGTATTTCCCAAGTTTCGGACGCTCCACATCTACATACACTACCGCTGCTCCTAGCATCTTCGCAAGACGATCCATACCAGTGACCACTGCTGTGTATTGGTTAAGAAAGTCAACGAAAAGCTCTGCTCCTTCAATGCCTGGAGCTTGATCAGCCACCATTATATAGGTCTTATTGCTTTTATCGTTTCGCTGGTGAAGGATAATCTTTGCTGCATCCCACTTGTCCATCAATTGAGCGCCAAATTTGCTTCTAAGCTTTGATAGAACATAGTGCCAAGCACCTTTCTGTCGCACAAAAGCAACGTTGAATTCGGTCACTGGTAGTAGCAATTGGCATCCAGTATACCACTCCCAATTACCGTAATGGCCGAGTAAGAAAAAGATGCGCTTATTCTCTTTGTGCAGTTCTTCAATCAGCTCGGGATTCTCAATACACACGTGACGTCTAAACCGACGCTCTCCAAATGCAGCTAGCATCACCGTCTCTACTCCCACATTGCATAAGTGATGATAGAAAGCACGCTCAAGTTTTCGGAGCTCAGATTTACTCTTTTCGGGAAAAGAATTTGCTAGATTGGTTTGTACAACTTTCCTCCGATAGCCAATCACGTATTGAAGTAGATACGAGATGCACCAACTCATACCATAGTGCCACCAACTAGGTAAATATCCGATTAGTCGTAATAGGGAATACAATAGCTTCCCTCGCCAAATTTCCCCTTTACTCAGTTCTTTCATCGTCTATAAATGAGCCACTAACTACACAGTCGCCCTCAATTATATCGTGTAACTTCACCTCCACAAGGCGCCCTTCTATATTTGATCGGAAAGGAAGAAGCACGCGAACATAGTTACCAGTATATCCATAGAGCCACTGACCATCAGCACCAGATGCGTGATGCTCCACCAATACCCTTCCCTGAGTACCAAGTTGTGATTGAACGAAGGCAACATGTTTTTTATCGCTCAGCTCCAACAATCTTTGGCTTCTTTGGTGCTTGACTTCGGGAGGAACTATCGGCTGGATCTTTAACGCATCAGTATCAGGGCGCTCACTATACGAAAAGACATGTAACTTGCTGACTGGTAATTCGCCGATAAAATTGAGCCCATCCTCAAAATACTCATCCAACTCGCCACGCATTCCTACAATCACATCTACCCCTATGAAAGCATCAGGCATTATCTCCTTAATAAGCATCACCTTGTGCTTGAAAAGCGATCGATTGTACCGGCGACGCATAAGCTTCAACACCTCATCGCTACCACTTTGGAGCGGAATGTGAAAGTGAGGAGCAAACCTCTTAGAGTGTGCCACAAAGCGAATGATTTCATCCGTAATTAGATTAGGTTCAATGCTGGATATTCTATAGCGATCAATCCCTTCTACTTCGTCTAAAGCGCGTAAAAGGTCAATAAACTGCTCCCCAGTGCTACGTCCAAAGTCCCCGACATTTACACCTACAAGAACTATTTCACGGCCTCCACTGCGTGCTACTCCTCGAGCCAATTCTACTAGTTCCTCGATCGTCCCATTCCGGCTTTTTCCACGAGCTTTAGGAATAGTACAATAGCTACATCTATAATCGCAACCATCCTGTACCTTTAAGAAGTGACGGGTGCGGCCTTCACTTGATATAGAGGCCTCAAATGAATCGACCTCCTCAATAGGGGTATGTACTAAGTGACCATCTACTCCCCTACTCTCAAGCCCTTCAATATATTCTAGTAAACGCCCTTTATCTCGAGCACCTATAATCAAATCGACTCCCTCCAGACTTAAAAATGCCTCTGGGTTAAGCTGAGCGTAGCAACCAGTAACTACTATGCGTGCACCTGGATGCTCTCTATGAAGGCGCCTAACTAGTTGACGCCCTTTCTTTTCGGCAACCTCTGTAACACTGCAAGTATTTACCAAGCATATATCTGCCACCTCTCCTGAGTCAGCAACCTTCATGCCTTTTTCAATCAAAGCACGAGACAAGTGACTCGACTCAGAAAAGTTAAGTTTACACCCCAACGTTTCAAATACAAAACGCTTGCCTATGAGGTTTCCTTTATCTCCTACATTATCTATCATCATACGTAATGCAAAGATAACACTTTTTGGCTATAGAAGAGGTTGTTCAAAGGAAGAAGAAAAGAGTGTAAAGGACCATGGAGACAACCATCATAAATATAAACATCAGTAGATAGGTAGTGTCATCAAAAACCATTTTGCCTTTCTGTCTTAATCCCATCATGTGTAGAGGCATCATAAAAGGTATGCATAATGCCATGTTCTGCAAGAAATAACTCTCAAAGAAGAAATGATTGGCAATGTGCAGTGAAAGTGCTAAAAGCAAGTAGCTACAAGTGTAGCCATAAACTCGTCTAGTAGTTTTCTTGTCCATGATGAGTTGATTCAATTTCGTTATATCCGATCTGAAAGTAATCTCTATTAAAGTCTTTGTTTCGAAGTATTTGGCTATCCATAAGCACCACATCAATATCCAGAGCTACATCACCAGAGGGCTCTTTCTTCCTCCCAAATTGAGATTCAATTTGCTTTGTCTTTGCAATCATCTCATCTAGTGTAAGGGAGCTTTCCACTCGTAGCACACTATTTAGGTACTTTCTTGACGAGTACTCTGATACATCATCGGTGATGTAAAAGCTAGAGAACTGACTGCTTGGAAATTCAGTTGAGAGATAATTCTTTATCTTTTCTTCCGAATCCAAATAGGTGGTCCCTACCGAGAGCGTATAGACATACTCAAAGGGCTTACCTAGCCCAACCATCTTCCGAGACATAAGGATTTGGCACCCACCTCTCGCCAATAAGTACATAACAAAGGCTGCCCAAAGATTATGATTGACATCTGTAAATGGTAGCGTAAAATAGAGAGCAAAAAATACCGCAACAGCAAACAACATACTTAGGAGCATTTCGCGAGTCGCAGTAATCCCTACAAATACACCATCGTATAAGAAGGCGAGGAAACCCAAAACAGGCAATAGGTAGACCCAAATCAAATAGTTATGAGCAATATTGATCACCTCTTCCTTATCAGTTAAAAAGGTAAGAAAAGGCTCCGAAATAATGAAATACAGCAAGCTAGTTATTAATGCAAATGTAGCGCCCCATACTATCAGCAATTTAACCGACTTTGTAAGCAAGTGCCTATTTTTCATCCCATAATAGTGTCCTACAATTGCTTCACCTGCAAATGCAAAGCCATCAACAAAATTATTGAAGAAGGTAAAGGCCTGGTATAGAAGCGCATTGGCAGCTAATATCAAGGCCCCTTGGGTAGACCCCGCATAGGTAAAAAAGGCCGAAATCAATGAGATGAGTATAGTACGCAGAAATATGTGGAGATTGGTGCCAAAGTATCTGCGTAGCCCCACCTTTAGCTCTTCTATCTTTCTCGGTAGCGAGACACGATTTTTCTTAAAATAGAGCAGATAGGCTCCGATCAGCAGTGATGTAGCACCAAGCCATTGTGCCACAAGGGTACCAGTAGCAATGCCGGTGATGCCTTTTCCCCCCAATATCACCAAGCAGGCACTAATGGCGATATTAGTGACATTGGTCATAATACTAACCGCCATCGGATACCAGGTGTTCTGCATGCCAATAAGCCAACCATTGAGGGCTAATGTGCATAATACGGCTGGTGCTCCCCATACAACTATATCATAATAGATCGTGGCGTATGAAATAAGCCCACCCTCTGGCTTAAGAATCAATAAAGTGAGATTTAATATCGGCTGCTGCAATAGCAAGATAAATACCCCACCCATCAAAGCAATCAATAGCGATTGGGTGAGGTTCCGACCCATAGCAAGGTGATTGCCAGCTCCATGAGACTGTGCGGTCAAGCCTGTAGTACCCATTCTGAGGAACGAAAAATTCCAATATATGAGATTGAACATAGTGGTAGCTATGGCTATGGCACCTATGGCATAGGCATCTTCCAAGTGTCCTGAGAGCGTGAGGTCTACAATCCCTAGAAGAGGTACTGTGAGATTACTCAGTATATTAGGCAGAGCGAGTTTAAGTATTCGCCTATTTATCGCACTGGTTTCAGACATTTGAGCTTACCTGTCTTTTCTTGAGCAATGAGCCATCTCCATAGCTTAGAAAGCGATAATCATTACGCAAAGCAAAGTCATATATCTTGAGCCAATCGCTCCCTATGAATGCAGCTACCAATAATAGCAGAGTGCTATTGGGCTGGTGAAAATTGGTAATCAAATAATCAACCAGCTTATAGGCGTATCCAGGAACAATGATTAATTGGGACTGCCCAAACAATCGATCAACACCGTTGGCCTCCAGGTAGTCTATCAAGGCTTTTATCGCCTCCTCAGTTGTAGCAGAGGTTGTTGTTTCGTAGGGTATCCATTGAGGTACACTGAGGGGATCATTTGCCGACTCTATAACCTGAATACCCATATAGTACAAACTCTCTAAAGTGCGGGTGCTAGTCGTGCCTACCGACACTATAGGCCTTTTTTCGAGGAGTGCATTATAAATAGACTGGAGAGATGAGAGCCGTACTTCAATCACCTCAGTATGCATCTCGTGCCCTCCCATTGTAGCACTCTTCACGGGCAAAAAAGTACCCGCACCTACGTGCAGAGTTATTGGGATCTGCTCTACCCCCTTCTCCTTGAGCCTTGAAAGCAGCTCTTCTGTAAAATGAAGGCCAGCCGTAGGTGCTGCCACACTACCCTCTTCACGAGCATAGACCGTTTGGTAATCCCTCAGGTCACTCTCCTCTGTATCTCTATTAAGGTACGGTGGAATAGGTAGCTCCCCCAAGTGCTCAAGGAGCTCTCCGAAGGTCATCTCATTGGACCATTCAAATCGAATTAAAGAGCCACTGCTGCAATGACCGTCCACTCTACTTACCCTTAATAGGGTACCATCTGCAAGAGGCTGGTACAGGTACTCTTCCTTCCATTTACGTGACTGCCCCACCAGGCAATGCCAGATGACCTCATGTTTTGTGCTTAGTGACAACTCATAGAGCGATGGAGAGTACGGCTCAAGGCAAAAGACCTCTATCCGAGCACCAGTTTGACGGAAAAAAGTCAATCGAGCTCTAATAACCTTGGTGGTATTCATTACCAATACCGAATTGCTAGGCAATAGACTAGTCAAGTCGGTAAAGTCATAACTCTCTATATTGCCCTCGGCATAATAGAGCATCTTGGCATGGTCCCTCTCCTCCAATGGATATTTTGCAATCCTTTCTGGTGGGAGGTTGTACGTATAATCTTCAATTCGTATCTCTTGCGGATTCATCATTTCCATATTTTATTTACAAAGCTAATTAAAAGCTTTGACTACTTAGGATATTAAAGCCTCAAAATAGCAAAGAGGTACTGATCTAGTCAATACCTCTTCTGCCTTAATATACAAAAGTAAGCCTTATGAGCGAGCTTGCTCTACGATGGCCTTGAAAGCTTCAGGGTGATTCATTGCTAGGTCAGCGAGAACCTTGCGATTGATATCTATACCCTTAGCCTTAAGCATACCCATAAACTTAGAGTAAGATAGACCTTCCTCTCTAGCAGCTGCATTGATACGCTGGATCCATAGTGAGCGGAAATTACGCTTCTTGGTCTTGCGGTCACGATAGGCATACTGAAGGCCTTTCTCCCATGTGTTCTTGGCTACAGTCCATACATTCTTACGTGCACCATAGTAGCCACGGGTTTGCTTTAAAATCTTTTTCCTCTTCGCTCTTGAAGCGACGTGATTTACTGATCTTGGCATTGTTCTAAAAATCTTTGAGCGTGAGCGGCATCACCTACATTGGTAAGGCTCTTGTAAAGGGCAATCACACTCTGTTAAAAAAATCTCTTTTCTCTGCTTAAAAACTTACTCAACCTATACCGAGAAGCTTCTTCACACCACGCACATCAGACTTGTGTACAAGTCCAGCGTTAGTGAGGTTACGCTTCTGCTTCTTGGTTTTGTGAGCCAAAATATGGCTCTTGTAAGCATGCTTGCGCTTGATTTTACCTGATCCGGTGAGAGAAAATCTCTTCTTAGCACCGGGATTAGTCTTCATCTTAGGCATTCCAGTCAATTATTAATTAGTTATCAAATAAGTCTACCTTCGGCAGTAAAGAAGAGTTGCATCCCTTCTCACCACCTCTGATAGAAGTTGTTACTTTTTCTTGCTAGCTCCCTTTAGAGGTGAAAACATCATAATCATCCTTTTCCCCTCAAGTTTAGGCATCTGATCCACCTTGCCATACTCTTCAAGGTCTTGCGCGAATCTTAGGAGAAGCAATTCTCCTTGATCCTTAAAGACAATAGAGCGACCTCTAAAGAATACATAGGCTTTCACCTTATTACCCTCTTCAAGGAATCCCTTTGCATGACGTAGCTTAAATTCGTAATCGTGATCATCGGTCTGAGGACCAAATCGCACCTCTTTTACTACAATCTTCGTCTGCTTAGCTTTCTGCTCCTTAGCTTTCTTCCTCTTCTGATATAGATACTTTTGGTAGTCAAGTATCTTACAAACTGGTGGTTCAGCATTAGGCGAGATCTCTACCAAATCCAGCTCTTGCTCATCCGCAATTCTACGAGCCTCTTGTATGGAGTAGATTCCCTGCTCAACATTGTCACCAACAAGCCTTACTTCACGAGCTCTAATCTGCTCATTGATCTTCTCTTGTGGCTCATCGGCCTTATTATATGGGCCCCTCGGATTTCGTCTATTAATATTCCCCATTCAGTTTGTAGTCAATCAGTCGTTTATTTATGCTAGTTTGTTTATTGTTATTACTTATTTTTCCTCTGTAGCTTGTTGCTCATAGCGCCAAGCATTCATCTGTGCGTCAACTTCCTTCAACACACGGTCTGCAAAGATACCAATTTTTTCGGAACCTTGATCACCTTGTCCCTGAATTCTCACAGATACAGTACCCTCCTCAGCCTCTTTTTCGCCTACGATTAGGAGGTATGGAATACGTTTTAGCTCATTGTCGCGTATTTTCCTGCCTATTTTCTCGGCTCTATCGTCTACTAAAGCTCGAATGTCATGCAGTGCTAGCTCTCTCAATACCTTGAATGCATAATCATTAAAGCGCTCTGAGATAGGAAGGATAGCCACCTGATCTGGAGCCAACCACAATGGGAACTTACCACCAGTGTGCTCAATCAAAACAGCTACAAAACGCTCCATAGAGCCAAAGGGTGCTCTGTGAATCATTACCGGACGGTGCTTTTGATTATCCTCGCCCGTGTACTCAAGTTCAAAACGTTCAGGTAGATTGTAATCTACTTGAATGGTACCTAGCTGCCAGCGACGACCAAGCGCATCCTTCACCATAAAGTCGAGCTTAGGACCATAAAAGGCGGCCTCGCCATACTCTATATGAGTCTTTAGCCCCGTCTCATTACAAGCTTCAATAATCGCTTGCTCAGCCTTATCCCAATTCTCATCCGAACCAATATACTTCTCCTTGTTATTAGGATCTCTCAGCGAGATTTGAGCTTCAAACTGATTGAAGTCAAGAGCTTTAAAGATGATAAAGATAATATCCATCACCTTGATAAACTCCTCCTTAATCTGATCTGGACGGCAGAAAAGGTGCGCATCATCCTGAGTAAATCCACGCACGCGAGTGAGACCATGGAGCTCCCCACTCTGCTCGTATCTATATACCGTTCCAAACTCTGCCAAGCGTACAGGGAGATCGCGGTACGACCTTGGTTTGGTCTTATATATCTCGCAGTGGTGAGGGCAGTTCATTGGCTTGAGCATAAATAGCTCACCCTCTTGTGGCGTCTCAATAGGCCGGAAGGCATCATCCTTGTACTTAGCATAGTGCCCAGAGGTTTTATACAGGTTGATATTCCCGATATGTGGTGTCATCACCTGCTCATAACCATATTGCTTTTGGATTTTTCTTAAAAACTCCTCTAGCTGAAGCCTTAGCTGTGTACCACGAGGTAGCCATAGGGGCAATCCTGCACCTACATTTTGTGAAAAGGCAAATAGCTCCAGATCCTTACCTATCTTTCGGTGGTCACGCTCCTTAGCCTGCTCCAAAAGGGCTAGATACTCGTCCAGCATCTTCTTCTTAGGGAAGGTGATGCCATAGATTCTAGTCAGCTGTGGTCGCTTCACATCTCCTCTCCAGTAAGCACCAGCTACGGTGAGGAGCTTGATAGCTTTAATACTCGAGGTATCGGGGAGGTGAGGCCCTCTACAAAGGTCGGTAAAGCCACCCTGAGTGTAGGTAGTAATGGTACCATCATCCAAGTCGGTGATCAGCTCCACTTTGTATTGGTCGCCTTTCTTATTCCAGTAATCAAGTGCATCTTGTTTTGAAATATTCTTCCTCACAAGTGTTTCTTTCCTAGATACCAGCTCTCGCATCTTCTCCTCAATGGCAGGAAGGTCAGACTCTTTTATCTGTACCCCCTCACCTGGGTCTACATCGTAGTAAAAGCCATTTTCAATGGCGGGTCCAATACCAAACTTAATCCCAGGATAAAGCTCCTGAAGGGCCTCTGCCATCAAGTGCGCACTGGTATGCCAAAAGGCATGCTTGGCTTCGTCATCCTCCCACTTATGAAGCCGGAGCGAAGCATCTGTCTCAATAGGACGAGTGAGATCCACGATTTTATCGTTAACCGTCGCAGCTAGCACCTCCTTAGCGAGCCTAGGACTAATATCCTCAGCCACTTGTAGCGCAGTCACCCCACTCTCATACTCCTTTTTCGAACCATCAGGCAGAGTTATTGTAATCATATCCTTACTCATGATAATATCTGTATTACGGTATATCCTAATCTTTAATCACACAAAGATAGTATAAATATTGCAATCTCATCATTGATAATCGAATGTAAATTGGCTTATTGGACAATTCATGATGTCTGAAGGTAAGAAATAATGCCATTAGAGGGAGAGGGTAACCATCCGCAAGACTAGAATCGAGCATGAAAGCATCGATCCTTCATACTCGATTCTAGACAGCAAGAGATCGCTTGCCCTAAATATCAAACTGCATCAGATGGCTTTCTCCCGAATAGCTTTTCGATCTCATCGGCAGACATAGAGCAAAGACGTTGGTAGGTCTCCCAAATCTCTTTGTATTTCGCTGAGAGATGTGGAACCGACAAATGCCTACCACTCATACCTATTTCATCAAGTTGTTGCTTGAGATCCTCTACAATGGTTTGATGTAGAATAGTAGCATCTTGAATGACATGTGGTTCTACCACTTTTCTATCAACAATACCAGCACTAATGAAGATCTCTTCCGCAACTTGGTGAATATTGGTCTCTTCCATATATGGATTAGATGGTTGTAAGTAAACAGAAAGGAAGAAGTCCTTATTTCCCTTTGACACACAGCTAAGATCTCGAGCTACTCCAGAGAAGTATCGTACCATGTTTTCTAGAGTCACGATATTGGCCTTCTTAGCTTCGTCTTCAAGCCAAGATTTAAGGCTAAAGTCACAAGTTAGATCATTAAAATGATTGAATAGTAAAAAGAGCGAGTTAAGTCTTGAGAACTCAAGACCACCCTTCTCATTCGTCTTTAGCTTGTTTAGCTTGGCATTCATTTTCTCAATCCAATGGAAGGTCGACGGTATGTTAACCGAGTCTGCGATAGTGGGTAGGATGACACAGTCCATTTTCGTCAGATAAGTGAGGGCCTCCTCATTGTCTAGAGAGTCATTAAAGTCATAGATATAGACATCACATTCAGGATAGGCTTTCTCTATAGCTTCAGGCATCATCTCCTTTTCAAATCCTATTTGCATATTGATAATAGGGGGTGCAACTCTCTTGCTAACATCCAATCCGTGAGCTCCAAATATTTCTTTTGCTAGCTCTTTATTCTTTTCAATAAAATCCTCTTCCCACTGCTTTTGGGCTGAGATAGGATGTTGATAAAAGTCACAATCAACAAAACACACCTTCTTGCCGTAGGTTTCACGAAGAATAGTACCGAGTACTACGGATAATGTGGTTTTACCAGTGCCACCCCTGGACCCAGCTAGGGCAATTCTTTTCTTTTCCATAATAAAACACTTTTGTAATTACTAATAACACTTCAAGGCATAACAATCTAAGTAGCGTTAGCATAGGGAATTTAGCCTTACCATCAGAGATCGTTAAGCTCAATATGTATTTGCCTATTTGGGTCACTACTTGACAGAAGCGCAAGCAGTTTGAAACATCAGCCGTACCACTCATCACCAGATGGTGATACGGATTGTGCATTCATTACTTTCTAAAAGCAGGAATAGCACAATAATCATCTAACTATCCGACTGGCACACACTTACTCAAAGCGATTAAAACCAATCTTCAAAAATACGGCACAAAATAAGTTGGATAAGAAAGCCCATAGAAATGGTCTCTTCATCAAGCTTAATGCCAAAAAAACACAATAATTTTTAATGAGGGTGGAGCTTTTACTCCCATACACCTCAGGTCGACCCATTGCAAATCTAAGAATATTTTCTGACAATTGTATCGTATTTTCAAAGAAAAGTGCATATCCTGCCATACGGACCTTCAATATCAGCGATTATATCTATCCAAATGATATTCACTGGGGGTTGAGGCTACCTTGGACCGACTTATTCTTCTTTTATGCGCTCCAATTCAAGAGAAACCATCTCTTTGAATTGTAATAACCTCGCTGCATACTCCCCATAAAGAAGCGTGTGAGAGCAATCTTTGATTTTAAGCTCAATGTCTACATTGGATAGCGTTTTCTCTATAGCAGTCCACATCTCAAACTCTGAAGTCATACCAAGCTTTTGCCTTAAATAATTACTATCAGGTCTTGCAAGTCCTAAGAGAAACGTCAAATCATAAAGATCTGCTCCTCTTTCCTCATTGATAAAAGCGGCAACTTTCATTGCACATAATATCTTTATAGGTGGCAAACAAACTGGGAAAATGAAACCCGCCCGAGAGATGAATTGATACTCTTCTCGATAATCTACACCTTTTTTATGAGCTTCTACCCGTATATGGATATCTTCCCCATCATCTCGGAGCTGTGGAAAAATGATATCTCGTCCATACAAATTTAGAGAAGTGTTATCCAGGTTATCTGAAACCACATTTAATCCATTACCCTCTAAATATCTAAGGATATCATCTGCCAATTCATTGAACTCTTTTTTGGTAAGAGATTTGAAATGAAATTCAAGTTTCTCAGCAAATCTATTATTATTATAGACGAGACGTAATGCTGTCTCACCAACTAGGATCAATCTATCACTGTATTTATGCCGAGATATGAAGTCTAATATCTCTATTTCCAAATACTCCCTATGAACGTGATGGTTAAAAACGGGAGCTACAGGGATAAAACTCCCCAATAGTCTTCTTATATTATCAATCCTCAGCATAATAACACACACCTAAGATCAATTCATCTCAATACTATTTAGCAATACACCTGTAGCAATATTCGCAGTCGATCATCCAAACTACTGATGCCAAAACGCTCTGAATAAGAGAATAAGATCTCACGATCCACCACATCATTCATGATATAGTCATCAAATCTTAATTCTACAAAGTCTTCCTCTGTATTGTAATAAGGATTCAAGTACAAGAAGTCCAACAATGCCTTTTCAATAGAAGCTAAATTGTAGGCTTGTTTGCCATTATTCATCATAAACCGCTCATACCCCCAGAATAGCTTTGGACTAATCGTTTGATAAGCGAAGGAAGAGACTTCATTGCTAAAAGTCATGGTCTTAAGTGTACTGACAGCGGTAGTACTAAATATACCTTCGGGTATTAGACCATAAAGCGATAGTGCTGTCTGTAAGCTGACATATGACGGTCTGTAGATAAATTGAGATAAGAAATAGTTATACCTTCCACCACTTAAGCACTCTCTAAATGCGTAATAGCCATTTCTAAGCTTGATGATATAACCTTTCTTACACCAACGGTAAATGTTGGCCATATTGAATTCAGGAAGCACCATCATTACTTGCCTAGTAGTGAATGCAACCCCACCAATAAAGAGCTCTCTAAATTGTATATAGTTCATACCCTTGCTAAAGAAGCAAATGTAAACAAAATATTAGTAATTACTAAGGTAAAAAGCGAAAATTTCCAGGGGTTACACATTTTAGGACAAAGGACTTCTCTAGGCACCTCCATAAATTTCCCATGCTGGTAGGGTAAAAGTTGAGATGCAACTAAGCAATCGGCGAGATGCAACTCGGCAAATGCTTAGTTGCATCTCGCCGATTGCTTAGTTGCATCTCGGTTGAAGCTTATACTAGAGTATTGAATTTCAGTTGTTTGTGAAGTGGCCTCTAGGACCCTCTTTTAGCTGGATTGCTCACCTTATTTCGTAGCTTGAAACTTCTGGAAAGCGAAGTACCCATCTTCAAAATTCGCAAGTTTGACTCTTTATGCTCTGATTATGATCGTCATTCCGAGTACTTCACTCCAAGTGAGATGCCGCGACGAAACCGCTTCTTTAGCTTTTCAGCGCCAACCCGCATTTGAAGCGAGGCAATTGCCTCAGGTAATAAAGAGGTATTCGCCCACTTCGCTTTTTCAGGCAACAATAATGGCTCTAAGGAAGACATTAATTGGTCATTAGTGAGTTTTTCTAAAATAGAGATATCAAGGGAGAGCTGCTCTACCAAACTACGCCCCACCCACTTCATTACGATATCACCATTGGGCATGATATATTTTTCTCCAAGAAACCAGATATCAAATATCTCTTTTCCAGCTACATTATCTCCCTTTCCTAATGCAATTAACTTGTGAGTATAAATATCGGATAGGCTCATCACATTTAGAGAAAAGCCATCTAAGCAGAGCAAATCAGTCTCTTCTCTCCAATATTGATTTGAGATCTCAACCTCTAAGGGCCAACCCTCTTCACCATACTCTAAAACAACTTTCGCCCCAAATGGATCTAAAACCTTCTCACAGATGGTTCCATACATACTGACTATTTTAAGCAAACGCTTAAAAACAAGTAGTTCCTGCTTTCTATCAACTAGCGTAAATTCCAAATTCAATGAGAATCGTGATAGATCATAAAAGAACATCAACGAAGTGCCACCTTTAAATATCAGTAGTGGAGACAACTCCTTATCTAAAGCTATATCTTTAAGGATATTGTATAAACAGGAATAGTGGGTGTCCATCATTCTCATAGCGATAGGATAGTTGAAACTCGTTTTGTTAATGCTTTATTATCATAAATAGGGAGTAAGTCAAGCACCTTATCCTTATCTATGGGAGAAATATTTTCATAAGTTCTCCATTTATCCACATAGCATAAGTCTAGAAATGCACGCTCCAAACTGGCAATTGTATAGTTTGGATTGATAACCTTACCCTTTTTATTAATTAATATAGAGTTAGATAGCTTTCTGAATATAAAAACATTTTCAGACGGAGCAAATATCAATTTTGGTTGGTATGAGGCGAGAGTGATAGCGTTGTCATATTGAAAAATAATTCCATGCATCCTAAGAACTGTCTCCATAGATATGTAGGAAGGTATTTGGATCTTATTAGCGAACTCAAATATTTCATACCTAGGCAGTGCATAAATGCCGTATCTTAACCTCAAAAGATCACCACTAAGCACTAGACGGGACAAACGACCAGGCAAGGATGAAGCGGGGATCACTCCTTGTGTGAGAAGCCTTACTTCCTGAGTGGTAAATACAGTCTTTCTAGAACTATATAAAATTCCTATTAGTGTTTTCATAGGGGTAAAGGTAAGTTAGAAATGCCAAATATCCAAATTTCAGCTCATATTTTGAGCATATTGCCCCCACCTACTTATTTGGTATAACATACTCTACAACCCTAATGGAGCACAACTCACAAAAATATTATACTCCCTACTCCATTCTTGCAAAAGCATTTGATTGGCATAGTCTAATCTTTTCTGTAACTTTGTGGACCTTGCAGGAGCGAGGTTGATAAAATTAATAGGACTAGTAACAATTACAATTTGTATGGAATGGAGAGATAAGCTATCCCAAGAGCCACTTGAGAGAAGTAGCGGAGAGGATAGCAAGAGGAATAGATACCGCCGTGAGGCAGGAGATAACTCCATGAAGAGCCCTCTTGGCACTTCAAGACAATATAGCAACTCGGATGGATCGGAGGAATCAAGCCCCTTCCGTGGCTCACAGGTGCGGAGACGACGTCGTATAAGCGAAATGGATAATAACAAGATCTCTAGTAATAGAAGTCGCTTTTCGAATGACGCCCCCCAACTTAGTGATAGGCAGTATGGCGCGGAGTACGCAAGCAACTTAGCTGAGAATAGGAGCCAAAGGAGCTTTTATAAAGAGCAATACTCACAGGTGCGAGAAGCGAAGCGACAAATCTACGCTGAGGGGAGGGTAAGAGTGAGTGGGGGAGGGTATGGTGAAGGATTCTCTCGTGGCAATAACTATAACAACTCCAAAAACAGGGCAAGGGTCAGCCGACAAGGAGCTAGCGGAAGGTCCCCAGCTCCATCACGTGGGGCTCGCTCCATGAGAAAAAGCGAGCTTCAGCCACCAGTGTACGATCAGGATCCAATTGATATATCAGAGGAGATAAGGCTCAATAAGTTTCTCTCCAATGCTGGGGTATGCTCTAGGCGGGAGGCCGACGAGCTGATCAAGGTGGGGGCTGTCCTGGTGAATGGAGCACCCGTGACAGAGCTAGGCACCAAAATCACGGCTCGAGACCTTGTAGAGGTGAATGGGCGTGAAGTACGGCCGGAGCAAAAAGTTTACCTACTTCTGAATAAGCCACGGAATTGCGTCACCACCACGGATGATCCTCAGGAGCGTCTCACAGTGACCCACTTAGTAAGGAAGGCATGCAAGGAGCGCATTTATCCCGTAGGGCGTTTGGATAGAAACACTACAGGAGTACTCCTTCTCACGAATGATGGGGACCTCGCAGCACAACTAGTCCACCCTTCGCATAAAAAGAAGAAGATCTACCATGTGTGGCTGGATAGAGAGGTGGCGGCAGAGGATATGCAAAAGCTGGCCGATGGCGTAGAGCTAGAGGATGGCGAAATGCATGCTGATGCCATTAGCTATGTCACTGAAGACGATTTATCGCAGGTGGGCATAGAGATTCACTCTGGACGTAATCGGATCGTTCGCCGCTTGTTTGAGCACCTTGGGTATCACGTAAAGAAGCTAGATAGGGTCTACTTCGCTGGACTCACCAAGAAAAATCTAGGTAGGGGCAAGTGGCGCTACCTAACTCAAGATGAGGTGAATAACCTTAAGAGTGGAGCATTTGAATAAAATTAATTTGTAGAAGTGATGGAACGCAGTAAGATTGTAGATATACTCATTGCCCCAAAATTGGGGAATGATGTAAATATAAAGGGATGGGTAAGGACCAAAAGAGGCTCTAAGGGGCTTAGCTTTGTGGCGATCAATGATGGTAGCTGTATTCATAATATGCAGGTGGTGGTGGATCACAGCCTATTTGATGCCGAAATGCTAAAGGATATCACCACAGGAGCGGCGGTAAGTATTATCGGGAAACTCACAGAATCTCAAGGCCGTGGGCAGAGTGTGGAGATACAGGCTTCGGCTATTGAGATATACGGTAAAGCAGACCCTAATAGCTACCCACTCCAAAAGAAGGGGCATAGCATGGAGTTCCTTCGTGAGATTGCTCACCTACGCCCTCGCACCAATACCTTTGGAGCGGTATTTAGGATCCGGCACAATATGGCCTATGCCATCCACAAGTTTTTCCACGATAGGGGTTTCTTTTATTTCCATACACCACTGATCACCGCATCGGACGCAGAGGGGGCTGGTGCTATGTTTGAGGTAACAACTCTGGACTTGAATAACCCTCCCCGTACCAAAGAGGGAGGCGTTGATTATAGCCAAGACTTCTTTGGAAGGCGCACCAATCTGACGGTATCAGGTCAGCTGGAGGGAGAGCTAGCTGCCACTGCTCTGGGTGCCATCTATACCTTTGGCCCTACCTTTAGAGCGGAAAACTCCAATACGCCTAGGCACCTTGCGGAGTTTTGGATGATTGAGCCAGAGGTGGCTTTTTACGAGATAAAGGAGAATATGGACCTCGCCGAAGAATTTATCAAGTACCTGGTGCAATGGGCTCTTGATAATTGCAAGGATGACCTAGCCTTCCTGAATGAGCGGATTGATAAGGGGCTTATTGAGCGACTAGAGTCGGTAGTTAAAAAAGACTTCATACGCCTCTCATATACTGAGGGGATCAAGATACTGGAGAAAGCGGTAGCTGATGGGCATAAGTTTGAGTACCCTGTCTATTGGGGTGTGGACCTAGCTTCGGAGCATGAGCGGTATCTAGTGGAGAATCACTTCCAATGCCCTGTGATTCTGACCGACTACCCTACTGAGATTAAGGCTTTCTATATGAAGCAGAATGAGGATGGCAAAACGGTCCGTGCTATGGATGTGCTTTTCCCAAAGATTGGTGAGATTATTGGAGGTTCGCAAAGAGAGGAGAGCCTTGAGAAGCTCATCAGTCGCTGTAAGGAGGTAGGGATTCCTCTCTCTGAGATGGATTGGTACCTAGATACTAGGCGGTTTGGTAGTGTGCCCCACTCTGGATTTGGGCTTGGCTTTGAGCGACTACTACTATTTGTGACGGGAATGGGTAATATTCGTGATGTGATCCCCTTCCCTCGCACTCCCAACAATGCTAACTTTTAATCCATCGGCGTATGAAAAAGAAAGTCTTATATATTTCCCTACTGCTTCTCGCCATCCTAACTACTACAGGTTGTAGAAACAAGCGCATCTCCTATACCGATATGATAAAAAGGGAGCATAAGGAGATCCAAGCTTTTATGGACAAGAAGGGGTTTAAGGTGATTAAGGACCTCCCTAGTGACCTCAAGATGGCACCCAACGAGTTCGTGGAGCTAAAGAATGAGGTGGGTGAAGGGATAGGAGTATGGATAAACGTGATCGAGGCTGGGAAGGCCGAGGATATGGCAGTAAGTGGTGTAACTCCCATATTGGCTAGATTTTCTTATCAGGCGATAGGCGACCGAATGAAAAGCGGGCCTACCTTCTTTAACAATATTGGCTCTACACAAAGTAGTGAGCCCGGCGTCACCTTTATTTATCAAGCTGATATTAATATGGAGTATTTTCGTGGTGGCATCCAGCCAGCACCCAACTCCACGAGAGGTGAAGAGAGCATGCAGCCTTTTGCATGTAATGCTATGATGTTGGCACTTAAGTATGTGCCCATCGGATCTACAATTCAGATGATTGCCTCATTTAGAGAGGGGCCAGCCTTCACGTTCCAAAGTAGTTCGTTTTTCAAAAACGATAATGATATTGGTATCGCACTTTACTACGACCAGCTCAAGTTCAATAGAAAACAGTGATCAATTATGAGTCTAATTACATCAATATCTGGCATTAGAGGTACGATAGGAGGAGACCAAGAGAATGGTCTCAACCCGATTAATATAGCTCAGTTTACTGCTGCCTACGCGCAGTTTATTCGCCACAATAGTCCGCTCAAAAGTGGTAAGATAGTGGTAGGGCGTGATGCCCGCATCTCGGGTAATCAGGTGAGGCACGTGGTTATTGGCACATTAATGGGTATGGGATTTGATGTGGTGGACATCGGTTTGGCCACCACACCTACCACCGAACTAGCGGTTACATACGAGCAAGCCGATGGTGGTATCATCATTACAGCGAGTCACAACCCCAAGGAGTGGAATGCTCTGAAGCTACTCAACCATCAAGGTGAGTTTTTGAATGCTGAGGAAGGTGCCAAGGTGCTTTCGCTAGCAAAGTCGAATAACCTTCAATTTGCGAGTGTTGGGGAAATTGGAAAGGTTTCTGAGGAGTGCTATACCGATCGGCATATTCAAGAGGTTCTTTCCCTTCCTGAAGTGGATGTAGAAGCAATAAGAAAGGCAGGGTTTACGGTAGCTGTCGACACCATTAATTCGGTTGGTGGAATTGTGATCCCCAAGCTACTGGAGTCGCTTGGCGTAAAAGAATATCATATAGTACACGGTGAACCAACTGGTGATTTTGCCCATAATCCTGAGCCATTGCCACACAATCTACAAGATCTCTCCAAGTTGGTGGTAGAGAAGAAGGCATGCGTAGGCTTTTCAGTCGACCCAGATGTTGATCGACTAGCTATATACAATGAAGATGGTACACCCTTTGGCGAAGAGTATACACTGGTGAGCGTATCGGACTACCTATTATCGCTCTACCCAGGGCACAATACGGTCTCCAATCTTAGCTCCACACGTGCACTCCGAGATGTAACTGTGAAGCATGGAGGCAAATACTATGCTGCCGCAGTTGGCGAAGTTAATGTCACTACAAAGATGAAAGAGGTAGATGCGCTTATTGGTGGAGAAGGAAATGGTGGAGTGATCTACCCAAAGTCGCATTACGGTAGAGATGCCCTTGTGGGGATTGCACTTTTCCTCACAATGTTGGCGAAAAGAGGGGCAAAGCCTACGGAGATCTTAAGTACCCTTCCAAAGTACTTTATGATTAAGAAAAAAGCGGAGCTAACCCCTACCCTACAAGTGGATATAATCCTCAAAGAGATAGAGGACGAATACAGGGAGAAGGCAGAGGTGACTACCATTGATGGAGTGAAGCTAGACTTCCCCGACAAGTGGGTTCACCTTCGGAAAAGCAATACGGAACCTATAGTACGCATCTATGCCGAGGCCAAAACAGAGGAGGAGGCAGAAAACATTGCGAACGAAATAATCACTAAAATTCAAAAATAGTTATGAGACACCCAGTAGTAGATAGATTTTTAAGATACATCGCTATTGATACTAAATCGGATCCTGAATCAACAACTACACCTAGTACAAAGATTCAATGGGATCTAGCCCATGAGCTCCAAAAAGACCTAGAAGAAATGGGGCTAAAGGACATTTCTCTTGATGATAACTGCTATCTAATGGCAACTCTTCCAGCTAATTGCGATTGGGATCAGCCAACGATTGGATTTATTGCACACATGGATAGCGCTCCAGATATGAGTGGTAAGGATATCAAGCCACACTTTGTACAGTATGAGGGGGGCGATATTGTCTTAGACCCAAATGAAGATATTCGGATTTCCCTGAAAACGTTCCCTGAACTTGAGAAGTACAAGGGTCAGGAGATCATCGTAACTGATGGACACACCCTTCTTGCAGCAGATGATAAAGCGGGTATTGCTTCTATCTTAGAGGCTATTCAGTACTTGATTGATCACCCTGAGATTCCTCACGGAACCATAAAGGTGGGCTTTACTCCCGATGAGGAGATCGGTAGAGGAGCTGATAAATTTGATGTAAAGAAGTTTGGTGCCGACTTCGCCTATACCATTGATGGCGGTGAAATAGGCGAGCTACAGTATGAAAACTTCAATGCAGCGGGGGCTAAAGTAACTTTCAAGGGGCTAAATGTGCACCCAGGAAGTGCTAAAGACAAAATGATAAATGCTCAGCTACTAGCTATGGAGTACAATAGCTACCTGCCACAAGCACTGCCTAGCAACACCGATGGCTATGATGGGTTCTATCACCTAGTAGGCATGAGTGGTACGGTGGAGGAGGCTGAATTGCACTACATCCTTCGAGATCATGACCGAGAGCAGTTTGAGCTCAAGAAAAGTTGTATCAAGGAGGTAGCAAAGCGCATCAACGAACTATATGGAGAGGGCTCCTGCATTGCAGAGGTTACCGACCAATACTTTAATATGAAGGAGGTTATTGCCGATAAAATGTATATCGTAAACCACGCAGCAGAAGCGATGAAGGCTTCTGGCGTAGAGCCTATAATTGAGCCTATCCGTGGTGGTACAGATGGTTCGAAACTCTCCTTTATGGGATTGCCATGCCCCAATATTTTTGCTGGTGGGCACAACTTCCATGGTCGTTACGAATACCTACCAGTACCTTCCCTAGTCAAGGCAATGGAGGTGATCGTGAAGATCGCTACTACTAAAGTGACAAAATTGAGATTTACTAATACTTTATAAAACAACATTATGGAACTAAAGAAAACACCCTTTACAGACATCCACATTGAGTTGGGTGCCAAGATGAGTGAATTTGCAGGCTACAATATGCCTATTCAGTACGAAGGGATCAACCCTGAGCATCTCAATGTGATTGAAAATGTAGGCGTCTTTGATGTCTCTCACATGGGTGCGATCGTAATAAGTGGACCAAAGGCACTTGAATTTATCCAAACCATCAGTAGTAATGACGCTACAAAGTTGGAGCCTGGCAAGGCACAATACACTTATATGCCAAATGGTAATGGTGGTATTGTAGATGACTTTATCATGTATCTTCTAGATGGTGGTAGGTATATGTGTGCTGTGAATGCTGCTAATATCGAAAAGGACTTCAACTGGATGAAAAAGCACCAGATTGAGGGCGTAACCATCGAAAATGAATCTGAGAGAGTAAGCATCTTGGCCGTACAAGGGCCTAAGGCAAAGCAAACCATTCAGAAGTGTGTGGATATTGACCTGAATACCATTGCTTACTACCACTATGCCTATGGAAAGTTTGCGGGGATAGATTGTATCATCTCCAATACTGGCTACACTGGTGCAGGAGGCTTTGAGCTTTACTTCAAAGATATAAAGGATGCCCACAAAGTATGGGATACTCTTTTTGAAGCAGGTAAAGAGTTTGGCATCAAGCCCACCGGACTTGGAGCACGCGATACACTACGATTAGAAATGGGCTTCTGCCTATATGGCAACGACATCGACGACACCACCAATCCACTAGAGGCAGGTCTAGGATGGGTCACTAAGTTCGTTGAGGGCAAGGAGAAAATGCCAAGCCGTGACCTACTCCTTAAGACAAAGGAAGAGGGAATCAAGAATCGTCTCATTGGGTTTGAGCTGAAGGAGAAAGGTGTTCCTCGCCATGGATATGAGATCCAGAATGCAGCTGGCGAGGTAATTGGCCGAGTTACTTCTGGAACGCAATCGCCTGTACTAGGCAAGGGAATTGGCCTAGGATATGTACAGGTGGCCTATAAAGAGCCAGGAACTGAAATCTTCATACACATCCGTAAGAAAGCAGTACCTGCAGAGGTTATCAAGCTCCCATTCCGAAAATAACATCTCAAGACCTTTGTAATAAAATAGGAGGAAAACAAGATTTTGTTTTCCTCCTATTTTATTACAGCTAAAGCCTCCATCACACTACTGTTTTTCTCGCTCAATAGTAATAATAGGCTTATCAAACCTAAGTGATAGCCAACTACGGATTAACTTCTCACGCTCATCACTGATTCTCTTATCCGTAAATAGCTTGATATAAGGAATGGTATCTACTACTTGTGTACTAACCATTGAGGAATCCTTCATAATGGAATCGGTATGGAAAGAGTATAATTCCCCAAATTGGCTATACGTAATTTCATCAAAAAGCTGCCGAATCTCGTGAGTGACGGCTTCGGCTTGAAAATAAAAGGCTTGTTGATTGCGGAGTGCCATATTGAGAGAGTCATTTTTTAGTTGCAGATATCTTGAGTAGCTCTTATCGGAGTCACTTTGCATATCCTTCAATATCGAAAGCCTAAGATTTTCGATATTCGATTTATCTGAACCTTGCTTGATAGATAGTATGGTATTCTTCAGACCATAAGATGGAAGTAGATCTTGAAGTCGCTGAATTTCGTCGGGTGAAATCTCCTCCCCTATGATATTGACATTGAAGTAATCTACAGAGTCGGTCTTAGTATTATTGTACGAGAGTACGAATGAATTATCAAAGATCATCTCCTCCTTAATAAATTTGTCCTGCTGAATCTCTTGGAACGTATCCTGCACAAATCGGTATGCCAAAATCACACTTGGAACTATGGTACATACCACGATTACTAGCACAAGATTATTTAGTCGCTTTCCTCTTACCTTATCCACGTAGGTAACTCTGCGATACTTAAGAAGTCTGATCACAATGAATGTAGAGAGGCCAATAAATACAGTATTGATAATGAAAAGATAGAAAGCACCAAAGAAATAATTCAGTTGCCACGTAGCCAACCCGTAACCAGCACTACAGAGTGGAGGCATCAGAGCTGTGGCAATCGCAACACCCGGAATAACTTGCCCTTTTGACTTACTAGTGCCTGCTATAATACCTGCGGTACCGCCAAATAGTGCGATTAGTACATCGTAAGCAGTGGGCTGTGTTCGTGCCAAAATCTCACTAGACGCCACACTGATAGGGCTGATCAAGAAGTAAATAGTAGAAGTGATAACACTGATGGCCACTGCCATCCCAAGATTCTTGACGCTTCGTCCAACGAGGTTAAAGTCTGTAATTCCTAATCCTAGTCCGAAACCGATAATCGGACCCATCAAAGGGGAGATAAGCATGGCACCGATGATCACTGCAGTGGAATTCATATTCAGCCCCAAAGAGGCAATCAGAATCGCACAGATAAGGATGAACATTTTAGTGCCTTTGAACTCCACATCTGACTTGAGGGCATCAATAATCACCGTCTCATTTTCCTTTTCATGACGCATATCAAAAAATGAAGCGATAAACTGCCAAAGAGATTGACCCGACCTTTCCATATTATCTTGAAATAAGTATAATCATGTGGCTCTGGAGTAATAAAATGAATAGAATTAATTGATTCCTTTCTGAAGTCTATTTTCCCTATCATTAACTAACGCAGATACCTTTCCTACAATTATCTATTGCAAAGATAATAAATATTAGAGACCGTTGCACCAAGTGCGGAGAAGAGAATATAGGTCTGCTGTACAGATAGACATTTTCTCGCAAAAAATCAGTAAATTGCGTTCGTGTAGGTTCCATTCTAAAGACAAAAGATTATTGGAGCTTATAGTTGTCTATATCAAGAATAAATGAACAAAAAGTTATGAACGAAACAATACTGGTAATATATCTAGCGGGGGGATGTTTTTGGGGAGTAGAACACTATATGAAGTTACTGCCAGGTGTGGTGGAAACAGAAGTGGGATATGCCAATACTATTGTAGAAAAACCATCATATGAGGAGGTCTGTACGGGCAAGACTGAAGCGGCTGAAACAGTGAAGGTCTCTTATGATAGCAGTAAGGTGTCGCTATCGTTTTTACTAGACCATTTCTTTCAAATCATCGACCCAACCACTCTTAACCAGCAAGGGAATGATAGAGGAACTCAGTATCGCACTGGGGTTTACTATACTGATGCTGCTGATAGGCCCATTATTATGAATGCTTTTGCAAGACTACAGAGCAAGTATTCTAAGGTATTGATGGTGGAAGTAAAACCTCTAAAGAATTTCTTCAAGGCTGAAACCTATCACCAAGATTACTTGAGTAATCGACCAGGTGGATATTGCCATGTGCCAATAGAAATGTTTGGTCTTGCTAAGAATGCAGTGGTACCGAAAGAATCAATAGCATCAGACAATGCTATTCGATCTGCCGAGAGGAAAAGATTGTCGGAAAGCAAAGATGAGCTAAAACAGAGGCTCTCACCCATCCAATATCTAGTAACTCAAAATGAGGCAACAGAGCGTCCATTTACCAACGAGTATAATGACACAAAAGAGGATGGGATTTATGTAGATATTGTCTCTGGTGAACCTCTTTTCTGCTCAAAGGATAAGTATGATGCAGGGTGTGGTTGGCCATCTTTCACGAAACCGATCAATACACAAGGTATCAACAAGAAGTCTGACTTCAAACTGGGCTATGAACGCATAGAAGTAAGAAGTAGCTCAGCAGATAGCCACCTCGGCCATGTATTTGAAGATGGACCAAAGGAGCAGGGTGGCTATAGATATTGCATCAATAGTGCGGCAATAAGGTTAATCCCAAAAGCCAATATGAAGAGTGAAGGCTATGGAGACTACCTCTATCTATTTGAGGATAGCACCGATTGATAGGTGTTACTTAAATGATTGTAGCGAAACGAGAGATGCATACCTACCATTCTTATCCATCAACTCTTGATGCGTTCCTTCTTCCACGATTGAGCCATCCTCTAGCACCACGATCTTATCCGCATTGGTAATAGTGGATAGTCTGTGAGCGATCACAATGGTAGTACGCCCCTTCATTAAGCGTTCAAGAGCTTCTTGCACTAGTCTTTCAGAAGCGGTATCTAGTGCAGAGGTGGCCTCATCTAGAATAAGTATTTCAGGGTCTTTTAGTACAGCTCTGGCAATGCTAAGCCTTTGACGTTGACCGCCACTAAGTTTTCCGCCTCGGTCTCCGATATTGGTGTCGTAACCTTCTGGAAGCTCTGCAATAAATTCCTCTGCATTGGCTATCCTTGCAGCTCTTTGCACTTCATCAAGAGTGGTCTTTGCGCCAAAGGCGATATTATTGTAAATCGTATCATTGAAGAGAATAGCCTCTTGATTTACATTGCCCATAAGTCTTCTTAGGTCAAGCATACGTACATTACGAATGTCTGTATCGTCAATGTACACTCCACCCTTTTGCACATCATAGAAGCGAGGTAGCAAGTCCACTAAGGTACTCTTCCCTGATCCACTAGCCCCTACGATGGCCACTGTTTGTCCCTTTTTAATGCTAAGATTGATATCCTTCAACACCCAAGTATCTTCATATTTGAAAGAAACATTCTTAAAGGAAATAGAATGATGAAAAGCGATATCTATTGGCTCCTTGGGGTCAGTAATATCATTCTGTGCTAGTAGAATCATATCTACTCGCTCTAGGCTAGCAAAGCCCCTTCTGATAGCATAGCTACTTCTTGAAAAGTCTTTGGCTGGATTAATGATACTATAGAAAATGACTAAATAGTAAATGAATGTACTGGCATCTAATCCACCCGTTTGGTCTAATATCAATGATCCACCATACCAAAGTACAATAGAAATCGTAACTGTACCTAGGAATTCACTCATAGGATGCGCCATCTGCTGCCTTTTAGACACTCGCATTGAGGTGTTTCTGAAGGTGTCATTGTAGCTAGAAAAACGCTTTCGAATCATCTCTTCGGCGTGAAAAGCTTTGATAATACGCAATCCACTCAGCGTCTCCTCGATCATACTAATCAGCATACCCCATTGCTCTTGAGCTAGAAGAGAGGTCATCTTGAGCTTCTTACCCACTTGTCCCATCACGTAACCCGCAATTGGAAGTACAATAAGAACAAATAAGGTTAATTCAGGACTAATGGCCACCATGGCTGCAAGTGAGATCAATATCATCAGAGGATTTTTGATCAGGGACTCTAGTGAACTGATGATAGAAGACTCTATATTATTTACATCACCCGTCACTCTAGCAATGATGTCTCCCTTTCGCTCATCACTAAAAAAGCCCAAAGGAAGCTCCATAATCTTATCATTGATACTATTTCGGATATCTCTTACCACACCGGTTTGAACAGGGATCATGCAGTAAAAACCCATATAAGCCGATGCCACCTTAAGAAAAGTAATCACAGAAAGATAAACGCCCAATATAATTAAGGTATTCGAAGCACCGTACTCCGTAATAAGCTGGGTAATATAGTAGAAGAAATTATTCTTGACAACTGTACCCAAACGAGATAACCCTCCCTCACTCCACAACTGTATGGTATCCCAAGAAATGAATTGATAAATCGTCTTATCGATTTTGAATAGGATATTCAAAATGGGCATAATTAGAGAGAACGCGAGGAGGTTCAATATAGGCGTTAAGATATTAAAGAATATATTACCGACTATATACCACTTATAGGGTGGTATAAATCTCTTGAGTGTCCGGAAAAGCTCTTTCATAAATACCTGATAATTAATTTCGGCATAAAAGGAGGATGTGGCATAAAGCTACACCCTCAAAGATTTGCTTGAAAATGTACTTCGGCAAAGATACCTATTCTATACCATAACAGAAAAGCTACCACATAGAAAACCTCGTGGTTGACTATGTAGTAGCTTTATTAGTTCCGAGAATCGAGTCTCGTATTATTCCTCAGTAGTCGCCTGCTCTACCTCAGCACTCTCTTCCTTAGTGGTTTCCTCTACCTCCTCAGAAGTCTCAGCCTTTCCAGTCTTAGGCTCTGCCTTAACAATAGGGGTATCTGACACAATAGTCAGTGGCACCTCTACAGTTACGTCCTTGTGCAAACGAACCCTAGCAATATACTCACCCACCTCCTTAATACTAGGAACTTGGAGCATCTTACGATTGATCTCAGTAAAGCCAAGCTTTTCTAGTTCATCTGCAACCATTGAAGCAGATACTGAACCATAAATACGGCCCACATTACTTGTCTTAACCTCAATAGTTAGAGAGGTTCCTTCAATCTTATCAGCTATCTTTTGAGCATTAGCAAGTTCAGCTTCAAGTTTGCGAGCCTGCTGTCTTTGATTCTCTTGTAGGATCTTGATCGCAGACTCTGATGCGATTACTGCCTTTCCTTGTGGGATTAGAAAGTTTCTACCATACCCAGCCTTTACATCAACGATCTCGCCCTTAAAGCCTAGATTTGGCATATCTTCTTTCAAAATAATCTTCATATTCTGTCTCCTTAAGTTATTATTATTCTTTGCTATTTATTAGTAACCCTATGCCATCATATCTGTCACGTATGGCAGAAGTGCCAAGTGACGAGCACGCTTAACAGCTTGTGCTACACGACGCTGCATTTTAAGAGAGTTACCGGTCAAACGACGTGGATATATCTTACCCTGCTCATTGAGGAATTTCTTAAGGAACTCAGGATCCTTATAGTCTACGAACTTAATCCCAGCCTTTTTAAAGCGACAATACTTCTTACGATTTCGCTCTATAGAGAGTGGTGTAAGATAACGCACCTCTGACTTACCTTTACCTTTTTTCGCCATAATCTTTACTTTCGTCTACTTTAATTGTTTTCTTCCGATACTGTACTGCTTGCCTCTTCACTCTTTACAGGCTCTTTGCGGTTGCGACGACGCTTCTCAGCATACTCTAGTGCATACTTCTCCTGCTTGAATGTAAGGAAACGAATCACCCTATCATCACGACGATAGTTTACCTCTAGCGTCTCAATAAAAGAGGGCTCGCTCTTAAACTCTAAGAATACATAAAACCCAGTAGACTTTGCTTGGATAGGATAAGCAAGCTTACGCATACCCCACTCCTCACGATTCACTAGCTCACCACCATTATCGGTAATCAAGCCAACGAACTTATCTACCGCTTCCTTTGTCTGGTCTGCAGACAAATCGGGAGTTAAAATGAAAACGGTCTCGTAGTTGTTCATCATAAATTATTAATCTATTATTTTGTGAAAATAAAATCCGACTGCAAAGGTAATCATTTTCAGTTGAATAGACAAACCAATCGCTCTATTTATTTACAAACAGATTCGGTTGAAGACTTCTGCATTAACTGTTGATATACACTTGAATCACTTATAATAGCCGATGCTGTCTCTTGTCCTTGATTAACGATATCGTCAATTGCCTTTAATTCAAACATCTTGTAGTCTTTAAGACCTTTCATGTCAATCAAAATGTCTGCCAACTCAATATCCTCTTTCATATTGGCTTTTGAGATAATTTCAAAATATCTCATCGCCGAGCTCTTAATACTTGATGGGGATTCAAAAGGACTTAGTTGGTACAAGTTAATGCCCACGACACACTCCGTCTCTTCTCTGATTACAGAGACTGGGAAGTTTTTCAGCACTCCACCATCTACATATTCAACCCCCTTTATTTTAAGTGGCTGAAAGACGATAGGTACTGTACAAGAAGCCACGACCGCCGAAACCAAGTCATCACCATCTCTAAAGGCTGTTATCTCTGCTGTCTCCCAATTCGTAGCAACGGCGACAAATGGGATTTGTAATTGCTCAAAGCTCTTAGCACGGAGGTTCTTTTTTAGCATTCTTGCTACCCCACTTGGCTTTAGTATGCCTCCTGAAAATAGACTTAGTTCGGCAAAGTCCATTAGCTTATGTCCTCTAAAAAGATCTGCTATCTCCTCAGGTGCAAAACCATCGGCATACAAGACTCCTGCCAATGCACCTGCACTAGTTCCAGCTATAATATCTGGCTTAATTCCATACTTCTCAAATACTTTGAAAGCGCCAAGGTGAGCAAATCCCTTAGCCCCACCCCCTCCGAGTGCGTATCCAAGACGATATTTCTTTTGATTCTGACTCTCGTCCATATTACCCTAATATGATTAGTGACTTTTTCACAGCTTTAATAAAACTATCTACTTCTTGCTTGGTATTGTAAAGTCCGAAACTAACCCGAGCAGTTCCTTCAATACCAAAACGTTGCATCAATGGCTGGGCACAATGATGACCAGTCCGAATAGCAACACCTTGTTGATCAAGCAAAACTCCCAAATCGTACGGATGTACTCCCTCCACTAAGAAACTGATTACAGCCTCTTTGTCGGCAGAAGTACCATAAATCTTCAACCCATCAATATGGAGCATCTGCTCCGTTGCATGCGAAAGCAACATAGATTCATAGGCTTGGATTTTATCTAATCCAATATTTGATACATAATTGATACTTTCGGCAAGTGCCACACTATTGATAAAGTCTGGGGTACCAGCTTCATACTTATAAGGCAACTCATTATAGGTAGTCTTTTCCCAACTCACGTGCTGTATCATTTCACCTCCACCATGGTAAGGAGGAAGCTTTTCAAGCCATTCTCGCTTTCCGTAAAGCACACCTATTCCAGTAGGACCATATATTTTATGGCCACTAAAAGCCAAGAAGTCAACGTCTAAGTCAGTAACGTCTACCTTACGATGGGCAATAGCTTGTGCTGCGTCTAAAAGCACTGGCACACCATTGGAGTGTGCAAGAGCAATAATCTCTTTTACAGGATTAACCGTCCCTAATACATTTGAAGCGTAGCAAATGGAGACCAACTTAGTACGGTCGGTAAACATTGACTTCATAGTCTCCATATCTAATTCACCATTATCAAAACAAGGAACGACCTTAATCTTTATTCCTCGCGCCTCAGCTTGAAGTTGCCAAGGGACTATATTTGAATGATGCTCCATAGCACTAAGTATCACTTCATCGCCAGCTTGCATTTGAGACGAACAAAAAATACTCGCAACCATGTTGATGCCTTCAGTAGTCCCCCTTGTAAATAATACTTCTGCTGCCTCCCTAGCATTGATAAACCTTGCTATCACTTCTCGAGCATTCTCATGAGCCATTGTTGCTTGCTGGCTGAGCGTATGCACGCCCCTATGTATATTGGCATTACGAGTGGTATAAGCAAGATACTCTGCATCTAGCATCTGCTTTGGCTTTTGTGTCGTTGCCGCATTATCTAGATATATCAATGGATATTTGTCGTGTATCTTTATATCTAAAGCTGGAAAGTCAGCTCTTATCTTTTCAATATTATAGGACATAAGATATTGATTAATTTAAAATATGATGAAGGATCCCCACATAGATCCCTGCAGTTTCGGTTCGTAGTCTTTCACTACCTAGAGATACAGTCTTAAAGCCATGACTGAGAGTTAGTGCAACCTCTTCACTTGTAAAATCTCCTTCCGGACCAATAAGGAAACTACTATCCACACCTGAGACAAAGGTCTCTTTCAGCTCTCTTTTCTCAAATGTATCTGCACAATAACCTATATAACGACCCTCATAGGTAAGTTGCGAAAGGTAATCCTTTAGTGTAGGGAAAAGGTTGAGCTCTACCGTTCTGATCTTTTCGGACTGCTTCATTGCTGCAACCATTATTCGCTCTAGACGCTCCATATTGACGCGTCTTCGAATGGTATGCTCCGTAACCACCAGCGAAAAGCGAGTTATTCCTATCTCTGTGAGCTTTTCAAGAGCCCACTCTATTCGATCTATATTTTTTGTGGGTGCAATAGCTACCTCTAGCTTTGGACACATTGGAGGTGTAGTCTCGACAAGCACCAGGTCGGTTATATTCTGGCCTTTAAGTGAATTATTGGATATTTTGGCACTATATAAGTTCCCCAGACCATCAGTAATCAATACATTTTCCCCCACCTCAAGACGTAGAACCCTAAAGGCATGCTTTGCTTCATCATGTGGTAACGCTAAAGAGCTACTGATATCTGGAGCATAAAAATAGGGTAGATCACCAATATTACTTTTCATCGCCTTCTTTTTGCTCAATTATTTCAGCAAATCTCTTTGCCCACTCATACTTCTCCATCTCTACCACCTTCTCCTTGATCTCCTTTAACTCTTGTATTGAAAGGGAGGACTTCAATTCCTCATCTGTTAGCCTCGATAAAAACTCATGATTAGCCTCCTCTTGATCAATCATTAGCTGCAACACGGCCGACTTACTTAGTCGAATAGGAGCACTATGGCTAAGTTGTTTTTGGATATCATCTAGAGATACCACAGGTGAGTCTTTTTCCAAGAGAGCATCCTCTGCCATTACAGGCAATTGATGTAATACTGCATGCATCACCGCTAGGTATATAGGTACTCTGCAGTAACTAACTTCGCCCATATCAGAAAGGGTATAAAACCACCCTTCTCTCTCCCCGCCTTCACCAGTTCGAATGATCACTTTATGCAAGAATATTCCTGTAGCAGATTGGTACTCATCCAACGCATCTATTCGAAGGTCGAGTTTAAGCATCCTTGCTTGTAGCAATAGTTTGTAGGAGCCCACCAATGAAGGTGGAATAGAGATACTCAATCGGCGATCATCTTCGTTATTATTAGGACAAAACACCAAGTCTATTCCTACCATTTGTCCATTGACCATATACCCTTGGACATTACGAAAATGAACGCGGGTGAGGGACGATGTCTCCAAACATTCCTCACGTTTAAATACCTCTTTCCAATCTCTATCAATCACGATTTAGCTGTTTTTAAGTACAGAAATCCATTCATAGTTTTCAGAGTCTACTGCCACCTCAAGTAGATTCTGAATAAGCTCATCACTCATAGAAGCAAGCATCTTAATAAGATGCAACACAAGAGGGTCGTCAGGTTTTACACCATTAGAAATTTGCGACTTAAGCTCATTGTAGTAGGACTGCAATGGAGAAACATCTGAAGGTAAAAGAGAGTCCTTTTGTTTCACATCAAAATAACTAGCCGCTTTACTGAGAAGCTTATAGTCTATTAAGATATCCAACCGCTGCTCCAGCGCAGTCATCAAACCATTAGGCATAGAAGTCTTAAAGCTACCACGTGTACCATTCTCACCCACATAATAAAGATCGGACTTAATGGAGTATCTCCCCTCGTATATATGGAGTGCCGTCAACTTGGTATCAGAAATTAGCTCAAAGTAATAAGTCAGATTAGGGAGATCTACATTGCTAGAATAGAGGCTATTTATCTTAGAGAAAAAAATAGGACTCAATTCAGAAGGAATGGCAACAGGATAAATCATTTCATTACCATTTGGCAATTTATATTTATCCGAATCAATAGGAGATAAGAGTGCCACCATCACATCAGGGGATTGTGTAGCACTTCCTATTCCACGAAGAGTGAGAGCAACCATCTCAATTCCTTCTTCATGATTTTCTGGTAATTCAACTCCCATTTCCTTCATTATTGATAGCTAGACCTACTAGGTCAAATCACTTATATTTATCTTCACTTCTACTAATGAGGTCTCGAATTTGGTGTACCAATCTCGAGACCCATTAATCACGACAAATGCAAAGCTTCTACTATCCAAGATAGCTTCTCAGTTGCGTTTCATCAGCATTCTTACGTAATTGGCGTATTGCCTTTTCACGTATCTGCCTTACTCTTTCACGGCTCAATCCTACTGCAGATCCGATCTCATCGAGGCTCATTTCCTGCTCACCACCTAAGCCGTATGTATGGATCAAAACATATTGCTCCCTCTCAGAAAGACACTGCATAGCCGAGCGAATCTCATTGACTAAACTCTCATCAATAAGCCCGCCATCAACATCTCTAGCATCTTCATCTTGCAAGACATCTAAAAGGGTATTAGACTCGCCGTCATCAAAAGTTTTATCAACAGAAACTTCACCCTTATCGATTTGGATAATATCAATCACCTTATCCACCTCCATATCGAGCTCATCTGCCAATTCTTCTGGCGAGGGAAGTCTCTGATGAAGTTGCTCAAATCTATCTCTTGCAGCTTTCAGCTTCGTCACATTTCCTACTTGATTCTGTGGAAGGCGAACAATACGCCCTTGGTCTCCCAAAGCCTTTAGAATACTCTGTCGTATCCACCAAACTGCATAGGTAATGAACTTAAAACCACGTGAGCCATCAAAACCTTGAGCTGCACGTATCATACCGAGATTACCCTCATTGATAAGGTCAATAAGAGGTAGACCCAAATCCTGATATTGCTTTGCCACACTAATCACAAATCGGAGATTGGCACGCACCAGTTTATCCACAGCAGCTTCCGAATTTTCGTCATTCCGCTGTATTTGCATCGCTAATTCAGCCTCCTGCTCAGGGGTAATCATCTCCTCCTTAGCAACCTCCTTCATATAGCGATTCATCACTGCGTCGTCCCTACTCGTGATCGACTTCTCAATCTTTAATTGTCTCATACGTACTCCTATATATTCAAAAAAGTGTGCAAATTTACCTATTTATTCACAGATACTCAATATACCTATGATACAGTACAAGAT
This sequence comes from Porphyromonas somerae DSM 23386, assembly GCF_000372405.1. Classification (GTDB taxonomy): domain Bacteria; phylum Bacteroidota; class Bacteroidia; order Bacteroidales; family Porphyromonadaceae; genus Porphyromonas_A; species Porphyromonas_A somerae. The sequence goes on from NZ_AQVC01000011.1 coordinate 47,610, forward strand.
GCGTGCCAAGAACAATCTGTCCACATCATCAATTGAATAACAAGACCTACCGCCATTTTGTTCGCTTCAGAATAATGATATAAAAGGTGTTACCTATCAACTCATCAAGGTAACACCTTTTATATCTCATTAATTAGTTTAGTTACTTGAGTAGTTCCTTTACAGCAGCTTCAATCTGAGTATCTTTTCCATCTAGGACCTTCTTGAAGTCTAGGTTCACCTTTACATCAGGCTGCAATTCAAAGTTCTCTAGATAATAGCCTTCGGAAGTCTTGTAGCCCACAGCTGGAATTCCAAAGTATAGTGATGGGTCTAATAGCGTTACCCAATTCACACTGGTCATCGTTCCAGGCACAGGCATTCCCACAAGTTTACCTAATCCCATATGCTTATATACCCATGGCGATCCGTGAGCATTTGAGTAGTCAGCCTCACACATCACCATAACCGAAGGCTTAGTCCACCTCTTACTTGGCATATCGCAATAGTACTCACCTTGAATCTCTTGAGTTAGGTACTTAGTGCCCGAAAGGAATACCTCCAAATCCTCGTGTAGTCTTCCACCACCATTGTAGCGGATATCTACTACAAGGCCATCAGTCTGGTAATACTTACCCATAGCATCGGAGTAAACTCGCCTAAAGCTTTCATCGTCCATAGAGGCGATATGCACATAACCCAGCTTACCACCCGACAGACGCTTCACCTCCTCAGCACGTTGCTTGATCCAACGCTCATATAGAAGGCCATTAAGGCGTCCACTAGAGATAGGCTTTACCACCTCCTCATAAGTCTTTCCACTCTTTGGAGAGTAGAAAGTAAAGAGTACATTCTTACCACTCTTACCAGCAAGAAGAGGGAAGAAGTCTACATTGGCACCAATCTCCACACCATCAATCTTAGCTAGATAGTCTCCTGCACGCACCTCACTCTTGTGCGTATCAAATGGACCACCAGCTACTACTTCCTCAATGAGTAGCCCCTCATCAGTAGCTCGAGTAAGATCAAAGAATAGCCCAGTCTCAGCTACCCTTTCGGCAGAGCTAAATTTACCATAACCACTACCAGTGTGTGAAACATTTAACTCACCCAGTAGCTCTGATAGCATCTCAGAGAAGTCATAGTTATTATTGATGTGTGGCAAGAACTTACGGTATTCATCCGTCATAAACTCCCAATCCACACCGTGCATATCCTTAACGTAGAATCGCTCTGCCTCCTCTTTCTTAACGAAGTCAAACATAAATTCTCTTTCCGCCTTAGCATTGAGATTCATCTCTGCTCTGATAGAGACAGACTCCAACTTCTCGCTACTCAAAGACATCTTTTGTACCCCTCCAGTGCTGATAAAGAAGAGATTCTCCTCCTTTGCATCAGGCTCAAAAGAGACATAAGAGCCATCAAGCTTCTTCAGAAGTTTGGTATCACCTTTTCGCAGATCCTTTACCCATAGGTCATATCCACCCTCAAAAGCAGCCATATAGTAGAGTTTTTTGCCATCTTTAGTGATATAGGCGTCACCTAAGTCGCTAGAAGCAGGGGTCAGTCTCACGATACGATCTTGGATATTCTCAAGCTCCACTAGGATTTCATCACTCTTGCTCTCCTTGTCCTTAGTCTCATCCTTATCTGCATCCTTTTCAGCCTTCTTCTCCTCGTCAAGTAGAAGCTCATAATCCTCCTCATTGAGTTTGTACTTATCATAAGCAGCACGGTTCAGGAATACGATCATCACATCATTCATTGAACCCCAACTAGCGTGGTTACGCATACCATATTGTTCCGAAGCATAGATAATCGCATTTCCACCCATCACAAATCGAGGGTTCATATCAAAATACCCACTCTGCGTGATATTAGTCATGTCACCTGTAGCCACATTCAATAGAATAATATCACAGAAAGGCTCGTGATGATTATCAGAGAGCTCCATAGCTATCCAACGACCATCTGGCGACCAAGTATAGTTGATTCCACCAGTTTTATCGGCCGTATATCTACCATCATATACCACTCTTGAGCTCTTCTTCTCCACATCATAGACCGCCAACGTCTTGCGATCCTTCACATAAGCCACATATTTACCATCAGGCGAAAAAGTAGGATGCATCTTTTCAGACTTTTCACCAGGGATCAAAAGCTCCTCTTTTACAAGAGTAGCATTGGCAAAGTTAGGATCCTCCTTACGAGCCATCTTAGCGATATAAATATCACTTTTACCCCCTCGTTGCGACTCATAAACTACACTTCTATTGTCGCTACCAAAAGTGACACTTCTCTCCATTTCTGGAGTGTCAGTAATCCGCTTAGTAGTTGAGTAGTCGGCACTCGTTACAAATACCTCACCACGAATAACGTAAGCAAGCATTTTGCCATCAGGCGAAACCGAAGCCGAAGTAATGCCACGCATAAAGGTGGATTTAGTGATCTCCTCCTCGTCCACGTCGCTCATTATCTGGATAGCCACCTTTTGAGGTTGACTACCCTCCTTCATTGTATAAATGCGTCCGTCATAACCGAAGCAAAGCGTTCCATCTCCACCTACAGAGAGAAAACGCACTGGGTGTGTTTTGAAATGTGTCAAAGACACCGCATCTTTCTCGTTACTACTATTCAAAGGCTGCTTAAACACATTAAAGGTCCCTTCACGTTCACTCAAGAAATAAAAACTATTCCCCTTAGGAGCAAATACAGGGTTACGATCCTCACCTTTCCAAGTTGCAAGAGGCTTATATTGCTTGCTCTTGAAGTCGTAAAGCACGATATCTCTCGTCACCGAAGAGGTGTGGTGCTTACGCCATACATTTTCAAACCCCTTAATATCCTCATAAATCAACTGACGTCCATCGGCACTAATAGCCCCCATACTTACAGGAGTTGCCATCACCATAATAGAGCGACCTCCCTCCACAGGCACCTTGTACACCTCATTTAGGCGAGCCGTAGGGAAAAGTGCGCTACTTGCGGGATCCTGAATATGAGCAGTATAATAGATATACTTACCATCAGGCGAAAATGCTAGGATCGACTCCGATGTAGAGTGAGTCGTCACCCTTTTAGCCGCACCTCCATTGGCATTCATCACATAAATATCCCTACTCCCATAGTACCTATCACTTACGAAAGCAATTTTCGAACCATCAGGGCTCCACATAGGAGTGGTATCATAAGCTTCGTGTGTAGTCAATCTAGTGGCTACACCTCCAGTGGTAGGCACCTTGTAAATATCCCCCTTGTACGCAAAAGCGATTTCTTTGCCATTTGGCGATATGGATGGATATCTCATCCATAGTGGTTCATCATTTGCAATTGCTGCTCCAGCCATTCCGATAAGTGCAAAAGCAACAAAATAGATTCTTCTAATAATCCTCATATAGGCTATGAATTTTTGTTAGTTAAATTACTAGTTACAAACTTAATCATTTTTTCCCTAACCGTCTTGGATTCTAAGTAGATAATACTTAGCCATCAAAACAAAGCAAAAATCAAAAACGGAGCAGAGATTATTAATAACAGTAACACCTCCACTTTACGATTCGTTTGGAGTGCAAATTTCAAATCTCTATCCGTCAGTGGGTGCGTTGAAGAGCCTATCGTAGGCTTCTCCACCATTCGCCCACCATAGGCGTGCGTTCCACCAAATTGACACCCCAGCATCAACGCAAGAGCCGCCTCGGGATATCCCGAGTTCGGACTTGTATGCTTGCGCCCCTCCTCAAATACCTTGGTACGCAGATCCCACCGCCTATTCGCCACAAGCATAAGCAAAGCAGTAATCCTTGCAGGAATCCAATTGGCCACATCATCAATCTTAGCGGCCACGTATCCAAACTCCCCATATCGCTCATTCTTGTACCCAATCATCGAGTCCAAAGTATTGATCATCTTATAGGCCACAATTCCAGGCACGCCAAAGATCAAAAACCAAAAGAGTGGAGCGACCACTCCATCCGAAAGGTTTTCGGATAAAGTCTCTAATGCTGCCACTTTGCACTCTTCCTCAGTGAGCGAATCAGTATCCCTTCCTACGATGCGAGAGAGTTGCTCTCTACCAGCAGGAAGAGAGATGGCAAGCTGTCGAAACACCTCCTCTACCTCCTCTATTAACGTGGTCCCAGCTAGGCAATAGTAGACCAAAATAGCCCCCACCACCACAGAAAGCCACGATGGCAAGAAATAAATCAAGAGAAAAGAGAGCAGTGCCACCGCGAGAATCAGCGATAGTGCCACCATCGCCCCATTCCTACGCCGGTGCTCGCCGTGATTATACTTTCCCTCCGCCCACGAAATCACCTTACCAAAACCCACAATCAGGTGAGGCAACCGCTCTGGGTCACCTAATAGGCGATCCAGTAGCCACCCTAGCCATAGCATGATCATCCGTGCCAAAAACAGAGCTTGTAGTGAGTAATAGGTCAGCATAGCATATTATTCAAATCATTGAGAGCCGTTATCAGCTTCTCATTTTGCTCTCTACTCTGTGTTGCCAAACGAATATGATAGGGAGAGAGCGTGGGAAAATTAGAGGCATCACGAATCAATATTCCATGGTGAAATACCAACCAATCCTTCACTTCCGCAGCGGTCAAAAGCTTCAGTTTAGCAAGGAAATAGTGCGTATCTGTAGGATAAACCTCCACGCCACCTAACCGAAGAAGTTGCTCCACCAACCACCTCCGCTCCTCAAGAAGAGTTTCCAAGTGAAAGGAACGCCCATATCCCAGCAGATAGTGCCCCGTCTCCACTGCCATAGCATTGACACTCCACGGCAATTTCAACGCCACCAGTTGCTCCAACAAAGCAGGAGCGGCAATGAGGTACCCTAGCCTTAGCCCCGGTATTGCATACGACTTAGTAAGGGAGTGAATTAAGAAACAATTGGGTAGATCCACCACCTCCATCGGTAAGAGCACCCGTTTTGGAGTAAACGCTAGGTAAGACTGGTCAATCACAAAAGTGACCGAGGGGTTACTTCTCATCAAATTCAGTAACTGCTCGTGATCATACGTAAGACCGGTAGGGTTATTAGGATTACAAAGCCACACCACACTATTAGGGGCAAACTCCATCTTTCCCGACATTACCTCGTTAGTTCCGATCTCTATGATTGTATGACCATAGAGCTGTGCACTATGGCGATATTCCGAAAAGGTAGGCTGTGGAATATAAGAGCGTCGCCCTGCAAAAAGGTGGGCAATCATATAAATCGCTTCGGTAGCTCCACTCGTCACCAACACAGACTCCTCAGGCACTCTAAACGAGCCAGCAATTTTATACTCCAAAGAGTAGACACGTGGCTCAGGATAACGATGAAGAACCTCCTTTCTTGAAGTAAGATAGCACCACAACCCCTCATCTTCAGGAAGGTGTGGCACATTAGAGCTAAAGTCAGCAACAATCTCTACCCCTGGATATCTATATCGGTCATCTCCGTGGTCATTAAGCTTCATATCTCAATATCTTGTATAGAAGCTCCACATCAATATGACTTCTCAGATGGCTCGCAAGTTGGTCAAAAGTATCTTCCAACTTCTCAATATCCTTATTAGTGTAGTCGCTCTTATGCGCACTTTTATCGCTCAAGGTATCCTCGCTAGGGAGCTCCACTCCCTCCATATAAGGGATCACTCCAAGAACAGGCACGCCACAAAGCTCCTCAATCATCTTCGTTGCTGGCGCAAAAATAGAGAGGTCGCCCCGAAACTTATTGATCAGGACCCCCTTAATCAGCTTACGGTGCTCCGGACGCTGAAGCATCACAGAGCCATACACCGAAGCAAAGACTCCACCACGCTCAATATCTGCCACTAAAATTACTGCCGCATCGGCATGCTCCGCCATCGGCATATTCACAAAGTCGGTACCAAGTAGATTGAGCTCACTCACACTCCCCGCCCCTTCGAGCACAATAGGATTGTACCGAGTTTTCAGCTTATCAAAAGCTTCCCAAGCATGACTTTGAAGCTCCCTTCTCCCTTCACTTTGGCGAAAGTAGTCTCTTGCATGTTGCTCACCTACCTCTTTGCCTAAGCAGTAGATATGGGCATTTGTTACACTCGAAGGCATCATCAACACAGGATTGAGCAAAGCCTCTGGCTCCACACCGGCCGCCACAGCTTGCAACGCCTGTGCCACACTGATGCGATCTCCATTCGGTGCAGTATAGTAGTAGGGTGCCATATTCTGAGCCTTAAATGGGGCAGGCCGAAATCCATCTTCCCGTAGCAGACGGCACAGAGCTGCCACAATCATACTCTTCCCCACATCACTCCCCGTACCAGCTATCATTATGGGACGCATTTTTTCCATACCTTTACGTTTTATGGTCCTCAGTTTAATATCCTTTTGCGCGTTTCTTGATCACTTCAACTTGAGCTTTTGGGTCAAGTCTTCGCCCCTCAAATAATGCCGTCTCCCATTCACCGTAATTGGGGTTAGGAAGCACAATATAGATAGTTCCAAAAATGCTCATATCGTCACAAGCCACCTTACTTCTCTGCTTCTCATTCAAAGCGTTGTAACCAGGGAAGTCGGTCAGTTGGTCGCCCATATAGATCACCACATCAAAGTCCCTAAGCACCTGCTCCCTACGCAAATCTTTATTGCTAGTATCGCCTTTAAGTAGCAAGTGATCATTATCTGCAAAAGGGAAATCGTACTTCTGTAGGTTGAGCAGAGTCCCCTCTCGCTCATTAAAGTTGCGGTTAGTGATATAAAATATCTCTACCCCTTCACCCGCTGCATACTTAAGGAAAGCAGGAGCACCTGGCACTGTGTCAGCCACAGCCATTGCACACCACTCAGTCCACTCTGCAGGATCAAAAAGTTCCCCTTTTAGCCCCTGGTGAACCGCATTGGGAGAGTTGTCCAAGATGGTCTCATCAATATCCGTAATGATCGCCAATGGCTTATCCCCCTCTTGCGACATAGCAAGTGCCTGATCCAGATAGAGTCTAGCTCCATTAAAAGCTTGATAGCAGAGTGCTTCATACTCTGCCGACCGTTGCATCCAAGCAGCGGTGTATATTTTGGCAAAAGGGAGCTCACTCTCCACCACACGCTTCTGAGTGCCACACCCACATAAGAGTAGCAGCAAAGGAGTCAGAGCAACAATTCCAAACGAAGTCAATCTATTTTTCATACTCTACGATTAAAATTTAAGCGTTAAAGCAAGCATCCCAGTAATTCCCTGACGCTCATAGCCCAACCATCGGCTTTGCTTTTGATGCAAAAGATTCTGACCAATGATAGAAACCCCTACATTGCGGTGTGCGTCATAAGTAACTCTAGCTCCGAGATTCAGACAATTGTAATGATCCTCCACCTTACTTTTCGTAACCACCCCCTCTACATCATCGATCTGAGGCACAAGGTACTTAATACCAGTCAAGGCTTGGAAGTCTACATGTAGCGTCAGCTTATCCATCAGCAGGTAGTTGGCATCGATTCCTAGTTCCATCGTAGGTAACCCAAAGCCTACCGTTGGCTTCTCCTCTAGTGTGCTCTGATACCTATTCACCTTCACCTTGGCTCCAAGATCCAAACCAATCGGTGAGAGATAGCGTGCCTCTGCCTTAACGAATACTTGCCCTACACCACCACGATTGACCTTAGTAAATAATGGGGTAAACAGCCCCTCTTGCTGGCCACTATTTAACGCCATAAATGTGGTATTATAGAGTGAGTAGTCCCAATCAGAGAAGTCACTAAAGTGCGTATATCCTCCATTAACATCAAGTGAGAAGCCATTGATATTCCCCAACTGAACCCCCACCAATGCTCTGTACTGAGCTATGTCAAAGCCATTGTACACAGCCTCTGCAGAGAACCATCTATTCTCCTTGTAGAGTTCTCTAAGCCCATGGAATCTAGCCCCACCATCGGCAAGAAGATAGAGCGAAAATAGCTCGTGTGCTCTATAGCGGAACTCCACATCGGGCACCACCAATAGCTTGCGGCTACCACGATTGACAAATTGCACCTTGGCACCCGCCGATAGGTGTAGGTTAGGAGCACTGTACCCCACATGAGGCGCCAATGAGATCTGTTGCATCGGTGAATGAACGTCCAAGAGCGTATGTAGCGCTGAGATAGCAATCAATTGATATCTACCATCCACACCAAAGCCCCAGTCGCTTCCGGCAAATTTATAGTCTAGGTTTGCCACTAAATCCAGTCCTAGCTCCGACACCTTCTCAGGCTTTGTCCTCTCTTCACCTAGTGGGAGCACTAGCCTATTTTGCTCATAGAGCATCGAGGCATTATCCTTGCCCGTATAGCTCACCTTTCCACGAATACCATACTGCCACCGGCTAGCCAAGGCAATAGGTGCAGGGCTAAGGGAGAAATTAATTTCCGCCCCACCCATCTGATACATCGGATAGGTAGCATCTAATAGCGATGCAAAGGGCTCCTTACGTGGAGAAAATAGTCCATAAAACGTATTGGCATGATGAAATAGCTCCACTCCACCCCCTACAGTACGCTCTTCAAGTGCGTGATTGTAGTTGATCCCTATGCGGGTGTCGTGTGTCTCATCAATCTTTTTTATACCGATAGATGAATACTCCCCTCTCACATACCTAGATAGATGTTCTGCCGATAGCATCAGCGTACCAGCCTCACTTGTCTTGGTGAGGAAGGCCAACTCGGCACCACCGATACCTGGATAACCTCCAAATAGTCGCGCGTGGAACTTTTGCTTCACCGCTTCAGGAGCCAGAGGATTATCCAAGGGCTCAAATAGCTTGGGCGTCACATTCATAGCAATCGCATAGGTATTGCGGGCAAAGCGAATCGGTTTCAGCTTCTTAGGGACACTTCCCTCCAGAGGATTAAAAAAGACCTTCTCAGCCTCCTGCCCCACAGGTTGGTACTCTCTCTGTAGTACCATCTCTCTCTTCAGCGTATCAGCAGCAAAAGGGTTGGCGAGTGCCTCTCCTCCAGCAAGTAGTAGAGCTCCAGTTAGGAGCCACGGACGGATATATTTCATCATCATCTATTGATTCTATTTTAATATTCCCAAGCGGGTATCAATCATCTTAAGTATTCCATCATTGCGATTGGAATAGCTCCCCTTCACACTCTCAAGATAGAGTTTTGCACTCTCCTTATCGCCCAGCTTATCGTAGCAGTCCGATAGGAGGATAAAGGCCCTCGCTAGCCAGTATGCATCCGTAATACCTCTAGTGGTCACTTGCTCCATCTCCTTCTTGGCAGCTTGATAATTACCTTGATCGTAGAGGTCTAGCGCCAAGATGGTACGAGCGATGGCATGGCCACCAAAATCCTTATGCTTCATCACCAGCTTTGCATAGCGAAGGGCTTGCGACTTTTGATTGTCGAGAGCCGTCAATTTTGCTGCAGAGAGGTAAACCTTTGCCGCTGCTTCATCGCTTACCGATAGAGTGCCATTAGCCACCTGATTCGCTAAGCTCACTGCGAAGTCGATGCTACCACTCGTTTCGGCACGCTCGGCAGAAGAGATGACCCACGTACTACGACCAGCTTTGTCGCCCACGCTAAGTGCCAACGACAGATAGGCTTCTGCCGCCCTACCCGGCTCATTGAGTTTATCGTAGCTAGAGGCCAAAAGGCGATAGCTATCCTCTGCCAATTTGCCTTGGAACGTCTTCACACGACCGCTCAGCATTGTTACCACATCGCTATACTGACGGGCTTGATACTTCAGAAGTGCCTGGCTGTAAGTGGCTTTATCCACAAAAGCCCCTCGTGGATAGCTCTTTATGTAAGACTCTAGCGCCTCAATGCCCTCTGCATTGGCACCACGAGCCACTACACCTTCGGCAGCAAGGTAAGCGAGGGAATCGAGCTCCGTCAAAGAGAGCTGCTCCGACACCCCAGTCTCTTGCACTAGTCGGCTATAACTATCCACCCTATTGAGCTGGATACTGATGCTTTTTAAGTCCTGAAGGGCACTCTTTGCCTCGCCACTCTGCGGATAGTTTCGTACTACACGCTCGTAAGCCTTTACCGCATCGTCCAAACGGCTCTCCCCATAGTAGGTAAGAGCCAATTGTAGAGCTACTTTAGGTGCAAATGGGCTATTGGCACGCTCTCTCAAAAAGCGGGTGAAGAGTTGCTCAGCCCCCGACACATCACCAACCAATTGACGCGCCCTTCCCTGCTCATACAGAGCCTCATCGATCAAGGAAGAGGCAGGATATCTCTGTGGAAGGAGTGCTAAAAGAGTTGCTTTATCTTGATATTTTTTCTGCAATCCAAGGATCATCGCCCGATTGAAAAGTGCATGATCTGCTTCACGACCTCCTGCCTGCTCGGCCTTTTGGTAGTACCTCAACGCCTCCTCATAAGCTCGGCGTTGCATAGCAATATCGCCAAGTCTACAATTCACCGCACTCTTCTGGTCGGGAGTAGGCTCAGTCAATTCACTCTCAAAGCGCTCTAGCCACCCCTCAGCATCGCCATAGCGACCCAAGTTGTAGCAGGCATAGCCAAGTGTGTAGTAGGCATTGGCGTTCAGCGGCAAACTACTGGGGCGAACCTTGAGGTACTGCTCAGTACTGCGAATGGCCTCACGATAATCCTTGGAACGGTAGGCTGCTTCGCCTTTCCAGAGATAGGCCTCTGCCACGCTCTCAGCATCACGTCCGCTCTTGATCAATTCATCGTATTGCTGAGTGGCTACACTCACATCGCCACTAGCAAGGGAGGTGCCAGCACGGCGAAGCTTCACACGATCTCGCACTCGCACCAATTCGGTGGGTAGTGGTGAAAACTCCTCAAGCGCCTTCAGTACCGCCCCACTATTGGGCTCATGAAGATAAGCTTCCTCTAGGTAACTCAGCACCTCTCCTCGGTAACTACTCTGAGGGTATCTTTCCAAGAAGCGAGCCAAGCGACGGCTCCCATCGCCCAATCGCCCTGGTGTCCCAGCATAGCTAGCGAGTGCTGCATTGTAGGCCGAAACTTCGGTGATTGGTGCATATACGCCCATCGCTGAAGCTCTGTCGAATAGATCAATTGCTCCCCCTAATTTGCGCTCGGAGAGTCTACAGAGACCAGCGTAATAGAGTGCCAATTGGCTCATAAAGTTCGTACCTTCTTCCCCAACCTGTAGCAAGTAGGGCTCCGCCTCTCCATAACGGCCTAGAGCCAACAGCTCCTTACCGAGCGTAAGGAGCTCTACACCACCAGCATCACCGCCAGCGGTCAAATATTGTTTCAAATAGCGCACCGATGCCTCATTCTGCCCTAGCAAGCTAGTAGCAAGTCCAGCAGTACGAGAGAGCGACGCTTGCACAGATCGGTCGGCATCGCGACCACTAGATAGTCCACGCTCAGCCAACTGAAGTGCCTCGCCATAACGCCCTTCGGAAAGGCGGGCCTCACCCAGATACGCCAAGGCATAGCTGCCATATTGTGGGTGATTTACCAACTCACCAAGATAGCGACTTCCCTTGCTCAGGGCACCCCCCTTCATCGAGAGATAACCGGCGTAAAAAAGGGCATCTGACTTTCGTTTCTGGTAGTAGGTAAGAGGCTCAAAAAGTGCCAAAGCCTCACGATCTTGCCCTTCTCGCATCAAGGCGTATCCAAGACGATACTCCACCTCCGCACAGAGATCCTCGGGAAGAAGTGCCCGATTAACCTTTCGGAGCCAGTAAACGGCACTGCCATACGCCTCCGAGGCGTAGTAGAGCCCACCCAGAGCTGCCATCGCCCGATCGGTGTAGCTGGAGTGCGGATGCTGCTCCACAAAGTGCAATAGCTCTAACTCGCTATCACCACACTGCAGCGTACCACGAGACAATGCAAGCAGGTAACGACTCTCCACATCCTCTGCGCCAAGCGACCAAGGGCTATCCCAAGCACCACCAAGAGCGCCCAAGACACCCACATCACTTCCCGTAGCTGTTGCCTCTCGAGCCAACTCCACCGGGGACTTATAGCCACTTATGCCGCCTAGCTCCTGACCATGGACTACCGAAGAAAGTCCAAACATTGCCAGAAAAAATATGCAGAAACGATTATTCATCATGTCAAAAAACTTCTCAAAAGTTACAATTCTCCTCTCCCCATAACCTTCCGCAAATGTACCCAAAATTTGCGACCTGAGCCCAAACATTTTGCCACGTACTGGAGTGCAAAACAACCTCTGGAAAAAGCCGAATAAATTGCGGGCAAAAAATCAGTTGGCAAAAATAAAAAGACAAGGCAAAGCAAATTTCGCGGGTGGTTTAATGGATCAATATTCCCTATAGAGTATAATAAATACCTATATTTAGTACCTAATATATACCTATTTTAGGGGTCTATTATAGAGTATTAATCCAATTAATCCAATAATAGCTAAGCAGTATGAATATCAATGGGTTACAAGTGGATCAATAAAACCCATGTGGATCAATGACTTTTGTATATTAAGGTCTGTTAAGGGTTGAAAAATACAAATCGCAAAATTAATAATCAGACGAATTGGATTAATCAATCCACCTAAAAGCAACCGATTTTAATATAAATGAATATCATATTTAATCCATAGATTACATATTTAACGAACAGATTTGAAGCAAGAAAACAGCGGTTTTCATACGTAAGTAATTCACCTTTGAAAGGTATTCACCTTAGGTTTGCACCGTGCAAACTTCTTGATTGCTCGTATGATACACTTCAATTTGCCCTTAAAAATCGCCCTTTACATTATCATTTTCACGAAAATATAACATAGTTTAACCTTAGGGGGCTTGCAAACACTCATATTTAACATATAATTAAGAGCGTTTTTTGCCACCGAAACCACTTTTTAAGCCAAAAGAAGTAAATCGAGGAGCAATTGTGCGAAGTCAACCCGCCTTAGTCACCACGTAAAATGGTTGATTACAACTCACCAATCTTTTAGCTAGGAACAAAGCAATCGCTTAGTTGCATCTCGTCAATTGCTTAGTTGCAACTCGGCGATTGCTTAGTTGCAACTAAACTTTCACTCTCCTAACCTATTGAATTACTGAGGGCTACAATCAATGTATACAGAAGGTAATTAGGCTAATGTGTAGCAGTCATTAATCAGCCTTTCTTGTGCGTCAACTTTGCTTCAGAAGTTGGAACCTTATGTGATCCGAGCTATTTTCAGTATCTTTGTAAGTGAAAGTGAGGTTTTTTAATTTATCCAATAGATTAAGTACACATATATTATATAGCTATTTTATGAGTAAGATGATATCCAATCTAACGCCAAGTGCGTTTTTTGTAACGAAGGGAAGTGGTGAGTCGGACCTAGAGCTACACGCTGGTTCTTATCACATGGCGCTTTATGATGCAGGAATCAATGACTATAATATTATGGTCTACTCCTCGATCTTGCCCAAGACAGCTCATCTAGTAACGATGGATGAGATTGATTTGCCCCCATTTGGTTCGGAGATGAAGACGATTATGTCGGTTTCGCACGGGACGCAGGATGAGTTTGTATCAGCTGGAATCGTTTACGCATGGATGTATGCCGATGAAAACTTCGATGAGAAGATTGGCGGACTGGTATGCGAGGTGAATGGTCGATACCGTATTGAGGAGCTAGAGGCTAGGCTTACCAGGGTGATCATAGACCTACATGAGAAGACTTATAGCCAATATTACCTAGGTGAATTGAACTTCGTGACCGAGGGAATCACTATCGAAAAGCGATATGGGACTGCACTCGTCGGGCTCTGCTTTATGGACTTTGAGCAGAATGAGAGTTCAATCGGTGTATAATAGTCTTTGTTAGATAACATTCACTTAATACTTTAAGGAAGAAGGGGGGTGGCTCTAATAGCAGACCACCTCCCTCCTCTTGAGGTATCTGAGACGGTCACCCCAAAAGTATATATATAATATGGCAAGAAAAAGCAAAGCTCCAGAAATAGTGGAGGGGATAAGGATAGAGCGAATGGCGGCAGAGGGTCGCTGTGTGGGACATCTGGAGGATGGTCGTGTGCTCTTCGTCCCTTACTCTGCGCCTGGTGACATAGCAGATATTACACTCGGCAGACGTCGGAAGTCCTATGCAGAGGGGCGGATTGCTAGGCTATTGGAGTCCTCTCCTAATAGAGTGGAGCCACGGTGTACCCACTATGGTCTATGCGGTGGCTGCAAATGGCAGCACCTGAGCTATAGAGCACAGCTAGAGGGGAAACAACAGCAGGTAATCGACCAACTGGAGCGTGTGGGACATCTTGAGATTGATGAAATGCGTGAAATCATAGGGAGCGAAGAGACTTATGACTATCGCAATAAGCTGGAGTTTACCTTCTCCAATCGTCGCTGGCTTTCTCGAGAGGAGCTCTCAGAAACACCTAAAGAGGAGGCTTTAGATCTTGCGGGGCTGGGCTTTCATGTACCTCGAATGTTTGACAAGGTGCTGGATATTGAGCAGTGCCATTTGCAGGGGGAGCTCAGCAATAAAATTAGGTTGTTTATCAAGGCGTTCACCACTCAGCATTCCGGCTACGACTATTACGACCTTCGAAAGCATGAAGGGTATATGCGGACGTTGATGATCCGAACTAGTAGCACGGGCGAAGTAATGGTAGTGGTAGTCTTTGCTTATGAAGATAAGCAAAAACGGGAAGCCCTCCTCGATGCTCTTGCCAAGGCTTTTCCTGAGATCACCTCACTGATCTATGTGATCAACAATAAATTGAATGACGCTTGGGGAGATCAAGAGGTTTTCTGCTACGCAGGTGAGGATCATATATGGGAGGAGATGGAGGGTCTTCGCTACAAGATTGGGCCAAAAAGCTTTTATCAAACCAATAGCAAACAGGCACTTAGGCTGTACCAAGAGGTACGAAAACTAGCCAATCTCCAAGGAGATGAACTTGTCTACGACCTCTACACTGGCACCGGTACCATCGCTTCATTTATCTGCCGAAATGCTAAGCGCGTGATAGGTATTGAATATGTGGAAGAGGCGATTGAGGATGCTTGTATTAATAGAAGTGTAAATGGACTGGAAAACCTGGACTTCTATGCTGGAGATATGAAGGAGGTGCTCACAGATAGCTTTATTGCTGAGCACGGTAAGCCTGACGTACTGATTACCGACCCGCCTCGGGCTGGTATGCACCCCGATGTGGTGCAGACAATCCTTAGGGCAGCACCGCAAAGGATTGTATATGTAAGCTGTAATCCGGCCACACAAGCAAGGGATGTGGAGATGATGAAGGAGGCATATAAGGTAGTGGTAGCACAGCCTGTAGATATGTTTCCTCATACCAGTCACGTGGAGACGGTAGCTCTGTTGTCCAAACTAAATACAGAACATCATTTAGATATAGAGTTTGACGCTATTAATAAATGACAAGTATATGAAATTGGTTTTACCTAGTTAAAAAAAGAAATTATAATGAAAATATGGAGGCTAAGAATATGAAGATTAATAATGAATGTTGTTGTGGATGCAAAACAGAAAAGCCGGATCAAATTAAAGACAATTGTCCTGTATGTAATAATGAAGGGATTTCCGTTAGTAAAGTAACTGTTGAACATCTAGTGGTAGATGATTATCGTAATGCTGTTAACGGAGATCAATATAAGATTTGCATGAACGATGACTGCGACGTTGTTTACTATAACTTAGATAATGAAATAAAATTCTTGAAAGACCAAGTTAGAGTTCCTATCTGGTTTAAGAAAGATGCAGATCCTAAGTATGCTTGTTATTGTAGCGAAGTCACAGAAAATCAGGTAATTGAAGCAGTTGTAAAGCATGGCGCGAAATCCGTAAAAGAAGTAAATGCCATCACTGGGGCAATGAAAAATTCTAATTGTAAAGAAAACAATCCGTTGGGAGTTTGTTGTCATAAGATTATTCAGGAAGCTATCGATAAAGGCTTGAAAATGAAATAATTACAGTCGATATGTTCCTACAAACGAGAGCCAATCTTTGATATGTTTCCATCTACGAGCGTGGATATGTTCCCCATAACCATAGGGGTTGAGAATATCTTGCTACTCCAGAGGAGGGCAGAGGAGAATGTTGCACGAAGTGCCATTCTCGCACATTTGATTTAAATGTGCAGAGACTTTGCACGAAGGATGAGATGCAAGGCGCTGAGGGTGAGGGTGCTGGGAGCGTACTCACGTACGTGACCGA
>NZ_AQVC01000012.1 GCF_000372405.1 Porphyromonas somerae DSM 23386
TGGTCTATCTTTGTTGTTTATGGGAAGCAAAGCGAAAAAAATAAGTACTTTTGCAGTTCAAAGAGGCATTCTGCCTTACACACTTTTTGGGATACTACCGTTCGTTCATTGCGAGTGCTTTTTGGAGCTTCGTTCTCCCTTTCTCATCAATCATCTTTTCCCCGTTGGCAAGTAGAAGGTATCCTGTTCCCTTGATTAGTTTTTTCTTTCACTCGTCTACCTCTTTTGCCACTAATTCTCTTCGTACTTTATCAAGGGTGTCATTCATTAGCTTAATGACGTGAAAGTGGTCAAATACGTGTATGGTATCAAGGGTATTTTCACGTACTGATTTAGAGAAAGCTGATGACATATCTGTCGCCACATACTTTATCTGAACTTTCTTCTTCCTTACCCTTTTCCAAAACGTTGTAAGAGCATCCGCCCCCTTTCCGTCGCCAACAGGTCTTTTTGAGTCTCTTTGGAATCTTCTTTTTGCTTATTCTGTTCCTTTGCTAGTTGGTGCATAGGGCATAGCTTGCTAGTGTCGTCTACCAGCTTAGATCCATTCACCAAGCCTTGCCTGCGACATTCGGGGCAAGTGGGTAGCCCTTGCCCCTTAGTGTAGGGGTGCTTGTGGAGGTCAAAGAGACTGCCACTCTTACCAGGGTTATTCGCCAGCCCATCCTTAGGCTCATCCTTGAGTGAGCCATCTGGCAGAGTGGTTGGGGCTTTGTCGGTAGGGCGGACACGGCACTTGCAATTCCAATCAAGCGGAGTGGTATATGCCGTAAATGAAAAAGGCGAGAAGTCAATTGACCTCTCGCCTTTGCTGTCGCGCAGGGACTCGAACCCCGAATTAAAGGACCAGAATCTTTTGTGTTACCATTACACCACGCGACAGTGTCAGTGGTATCTCTACCCTTTCGGTGGCAAAGATACCACAAAAATATTAATTAGCCAATGATTGATTTATGAATTTCATCTCATTGTCTACATAATCAAGTTGTATCGCCTTATCCTTTTGGATTTTCTCCTCTAAGACTGCGATAGATAGTGGGTTCATCACCTCTTTTTGGATCACTCTCTTTACTGGTCGAGCACCGTATTGTGGGTCAAAACCAAGCTCTGCAATGTGCTCTACCGCCCTATCGGTATAGGTGAGCGTGATGCCATTATCGGCAAGTGACGTAATCACCCTATCCAGCTGTATACGTACTACCTCGGCTATCTGCTCCTTATTCAATGGGTGGAATACAATGGTCTCATCAATACGATTGAGGAACTCTGGCCTTATTCGCTCCTTTAGGAGTGACAATACCTGCTTCTCCGTTGTCTCTTCTATTTCGTGGGCATTATCTGCGGTCAACTTCTCAAAGTTGTGCTGGATAATATCCGAACCCATATTAGAGGTCATGATGATGATGGTATTCTTAAAGTTGACGGTACGACCTTTATTGTCCGTAAGTCGTCCATCGTCAAGCACCTGCAATAGCACATTGAAGACATCGGGGTGAGCCTTTTCAATCTCATCAAAAAGCACGACTGAGTAGGGTTTACGCCTAATCGCTTCGGTGAGCTGTCCACCCTCTTCATAGCCTACGTATCCTGGAGGTGCTCCTACCAGACGTGAGGCGGAGTGCTTCTCTTGGTACTCACTCATATCAATGCGCGTCATCATATCCTGATCATCGAATAGAAACTCTGCCAGTGCCCTTGCTACCTCCGTTTTACCTACACCTGTGGTACCGAGGAAAAGGAAAGAGCCGATAGGCTTCTGTGCATCTTGCAATCCTGCACGGCTTCGCCTTACCGCATTAGCAATTGCTTCAATCGCTTCATCCTGTCCTACTACTCTCTTGTGCATCTCCTCCTCTAGGTGTAGTAGCTTGGTACGCTCCGAAGTCATCATCTTGGAGACCGGGATATTGGTCCACTTAGAGACTACCTCTGCGATATCCTCAGCATCAACGACCTCCTTGATGAGGGCTGAATCGCCTTGAATCTCGTGGAGTTTTTGCTCCGCTGTCTCGATACCCTTTTGAAGCTCCTGAATCTCACCATATCTGATCATCGCTACACGCTCGTAATTTCCATCACGCTCAGCTTGCTCAGCCTCGAATTTGAGGTCCTCTATCTTCGCTTTATTCTGCTGGATAGTTTCCATTTGGTTCTTTTCACGCTCCCACTTACTGGTAAGGGTCGATTGCTCCTCCCTGAGAGTGGCTATCTCCTTATCGAGTTGCGACACCTTATCGGTATTGCCCTCCATCTTGATCGCCTCGCGCTCAATCTCTAGTTGTTTGATCTTACGAAGGCACTCATCGAGCTCCTCGGGGAGTGAATCCACTTGCATCCTTAGTCGAGCTGCTGCTTCATCCATAAGGTCAATTGCCTTATCGGGTAAGAATCGATCCGTAATGTATCTACTAGATAGTCTCACAGCTGCGATGATGGCGTCGTCGAGGATACGCACTTTGTGGTGATTTTCGTACCTTTCCTTTAGTCCACGCAATATGCTGATGGTAGAGAGCTCATCTGGTTCGTCCACAGTGACTATCTGGAAGCGTCGCTCCAGTGCTTTATCCTTTTCAAAATACTTACGGTATTCATCAAGGGTGGTTGCACCGATCGTGCGGATCTCACCTCTCGACAATGCAGGCTTCAGGATATTGGCAGCATCCATAGCTCCTTCACCGCCACCGGCACCTACTAGTGTGTGGATCTCATCGATGAATAAGATCACCTCGCCCTCCGACTTTTTAACTTCATTCACGACGCTCTTCAAGCGCTCCTCAAACTCACCCTTGTACTTAGCTCCTGCTACTAGAGCACCCATATCGAGCGAAAATATCTGCTTGCTCTTAAGGTTCTCTGGCACGTCACCACGCACGATACGCCTTGCCAACCCTTCGGCAATAGCGGTCTTTCCTACTCCTGGTTCGCCTATCAGGATAGGATTGTTTTTAGTTCGCCTACTCAATATCTGCAACACACGGCGGATCTCATCATCACGCCCTATGACAGGGTCAAGCTTGCCACTCCTCGCTTGTTCGCAAAGGTTGATGGCATACTGACCAAGTGCGTCGTAGGTATTGTCGGCACTAGGGTTATCTGCTTTTGCTCCGTTTCTTATATTCATAATGCTTTCCTTTAATCTCTTTTCATTTACCCCACTAGCTTTTAGTAATCGGCTAGCGGTATTCTCCTCTTGTAATAATGCCAAAAGTAGGTGCTCTATAGCGACAAACTTATCGCCCATCTCACTAGAGAGCTTTTCGGCACTTTGTAGTAGTTTGGCAGAGTCGTTGGATAGATAGGGCTCGCCCCCTTCTACACGTGGAAGCTTCCTTACCGCTTCATCTACGCTGGCACGAAGCCTCTGAAGATCGCCTCCTGCCTCTGGGATGCTCTTCTCTATCAAATGACCACCGCCATTGAGCAGTGCCTGTAGTAGGTGTAGTGGCTCAATCGCCTGCTGTCCTAACTCTTTGGCACTTTGTATTGTCGCTTGAATTATCTCTTGCGATTTAATTGTATATTTCTCCCAATTCATATATTCTTATGCTATTTGTTATCGTTTTTACATATAGTATTGTACAAAATTCCAGCCAATGGTGGCTGGCGGACAATTTGTAATAGAGCTATGATACTATTGTCTGTAGGCTGTGACAAAAAAGAGAGTGGTAGGTCAATTCCTACCACTCTCGCTCAAAATTTGTCAGAGATGTAAGTCAGTATCGTTACCAAATGACAATCTCATCGGTGAATAAGAACTTATCTTTGATAGGCAAGTGGTACTCTATCTTGAGGTAACGAGCTGTAGTATTTGGGGTAAATCTAAAAGTCTCAAAGCGCAGGCGAGTATCTTTTGGGTCGGTCTGTGACATAACCCTATCCACCACTTCGTACTGCTTGCCATCCATAGAAGTGGAGAGCTCCACCCACTCTGGCATGTGTACCCATGGGTCAATATCGTGCATACACTTAGTGCTGACAGAATTGATTTCAGTAGGTTCACCAAGGTCAATGACGCCTATGGTACTCTGAGAAGCAACATTGCCGAGCCATCTGCCATCCATATAGGTGATACTGCCACGAAGTCCATCGAGTAGGGCGGTCTCTACACCACCTGCGGAATAGCCACCGCCGAGTGGGGTAAGCCATTTCACTGTGTGCCCAATACCCTTATGGTAGTCAAATCGCTGTGTAGTAGGCTTGCCAAGTAGCTTGCCATCTCTGAACACGCCTGCAACCAGTGTGGCACTATCACGGAGTGTGATGGTCTCACCTTCTGTGTAAGTAGGGTCTTCAGTAGTAGGTACTTGACCATCCGTCCGGTAGTGAATCTCGTAGGGATATAGCTCCGTAGTCATCTGCACCTCAAAGGCTCTCTTGTCATAGTCTATGGTATGTGAGATATTGAGGTAGGTAGAGAGTGGGTAGCTATTAATTCCTCTCTTTATTAGTTGCGGAACATGGGTATTGACCCTTTTTCGGAAGCTTTCCCAGCTCTTGTACTCAGGATCTGTCCACGCCACCTCCGAGAGTGCTAGTATTCTCGGGAATAGCATATAGGCAGCATGGTTTTCATCCATCACATACTCAGTCCAAAGATTGGCTTGCACTCCATATATATAGGACTGTTCTTCCGTTGTGAGCTCCTTGGGGAGTGGGTCGTAGCTATATACCTTCTCCAGTGGGAGATATCCTCCAATCTGCTTCTTCTCCGATTGCGTTGGGTCTTCCTGATAGTAATCTAGATAGAGATGTGAATTGGGGGTCATAATCACTTTGTGCTTGGCTTTGGCCGCCTCAATACCACCTGCCTCGCCTCGCCAACTCATCACAGTGGCATTAGGTGCCAAGCCACCTTCTAGAATTTCATCCCAGCCAATGATCTGCCGACCATTGTCATTTAGATACTCTTCCATGGCATGTATCATATGGCTTTGGAGCTGGTCAATATGCTTATAGCCCATCTCACGCATCAGCTTCTTGCAACGGCTACAAGTGCCCCATGCCTGTTTGCCTGCTTCGTCACCACCTATATGGATGTACTCAGAGGGGAATATATCCATGATCTCACTCAGAACTACTTCCAAGAAGGTGTAGCTCTCCTCATTACCTATGCAGAAGTCGCTCTCGTAGGGTAGGGCTTTACCACTACAGCTAAGCTGAGGAAAAGCAGCAAGTACCTCTTCGCTGTGTCCAGGGATCTCGATTTCAGGGATCACTGTGATACCACGCTCTGCCGCGTAGGCCACAATCTCTCTTGCCTCCTCTTGAGTGTAATAGCCACCATAGGCTCCAGGAGTATCCTTACTGCAGTAGCGACGATCCTTCTCAATCCACCACTTCTGCCAATCACTCTCGGTACGATAGGCGGTCTTCTCGGTTAGTTCGGGGTGATTCTTGATCTCTATTCTCCAACCGCCGGCATCTACAAGGTGCCAGTGAAAGCGATTGAATTTGTAGTATTGCATCTCATCAAGTAGTTGCTTGATGAAGTCTATACTCATATAATGGCGGCTGACATCAAGCATTACGCCTCGGTAGTCCAATCGAGGAGCATCTTGGATTTCCACCTCGGCAATTCCCTCATCTGTCACTAGCTGTCGGAGCGTTTGGATGGCATAGCCTACCGCCTCAGGGCTCCCTGCTGTAATGGTAACGCCATAGGTGAAGTTGCTCTCTAAGTGATAGGTGTTGTCCTCTAGTTGGTTGTCTATTGAAATAGCCACCGAGGCCCCTTCATCATTGATGGTTAAGGCTAGGGTGGGGAGACCATGCTCTTGAAGTGTTGCATTGAGTTGCTCAGCTAGTAAGTCCCTATTTTCCACCTCCTTAGGTATGGATAGGGTGTTATGGTTGCCAAATGTGTAAGCTTTATTGCTGAGCCACTCTATCTGGTTGGGTAGGGGGATCAGCGCAGGTTGCTCTTCTAGCTCATGGGTAGTTGCTTGATTACAAGCGGTGAGGCTTAGAAGAGAAATCAATAGTCCAAGGTAAAGGAACCTAAAGGGTGTATTCATCTTTCTACCTCCTCTCCCTCTGTCTCAGTAAATCTAGTGACATACTCTTGAATGCCCTCGATGAGAGGTTCGTTATTTCTATCTCCAATGTAGCCACAGAGTCTCACTTCGTTTTCCTGAAGGTCGAGGTCATCTTCCCTGGTAGCTATTTTGATATCGTACTTCTCCCAAAGGAAAGTGGATAATTCGCTCACGGTGCCAACATTTAGTCTAATCATAAAGTAGGGAGTGGAGCCATAAATAACTTCAATACCGTAGATGCTATCCAGCTTTTCGGCAAGTTGCATTGAGTCCCTTAACCACTTGCGGATAGGGATGGTAAACTGCGCAGGGTGAAGTAATATAAAACGAGTTGCTTCAAGTGCCAAGGAGCCTACACAGCGTGGGGTGTAATTCTGCTTGAAGTGCTTCATCTTATCGGCAGTTGAGACTGCATATCCTACCCGCATGCCTGGGATATTATAAGCTCTTGAAAAGGAGCTCACCACAATAAGATTGGGGTATTTCTTTATATCGCTAGCTTTGATATTATCCTCCACCACGTAGCTAGCCATTGAGAGGTCTATCACTACATTGACCTCAGGGTGTTCACGGAGTAGTGAAAGTATGGCTCTGCGGCTGAAAAAGCGCCCATCGGGGTTGTTGGGGTTGCATATCCAAAGGTAATCAATCCCCGCGAGGTCTAGCTTGCCAAGATCTTTGACGTCGTGTGCTTCCTTGATGATGTGCTCGGCACGCTCAAGTGCATGGCGGAACTCCTGATTGGTAGGAGGTAAGATAAGTGAGGTAGCACCTTTTGAGATACTCGCCACTAAATGAAGTGCTCCGGTAGCGCCATCGGTGACAATTACTTGGTCCTCTTTTACCTCAAGGCGGCGAGAGAGCAATCGCACGATCGACTCCGCCTCGCGCTCGGGATACTCCTCCACAAGATGGATATTCTCTACTAAATGCTCCTTGAGATTGCCCAGCTCGGCACCTTTCCATGAAATAGAGCCAAAGTCGTATACCTGACTATCTCTCTTCTGTACTTCCTTATCTTTCTTCTGCATAATCCTTATTATATGTACTTATAACGATCTATCAATAAAATAACTTGGAACCTGACCATCCAATCACTTTACAAACTTAATCATTTTCCACCATATTAAGAGTTACTGCCCATTATCCAAGGCACCAAAGTAGGCGAAAAATGGGGGATAATTAATGTATTGTGGAAATAAATCGTAATTGATAGCGGTTTTCCTTGGTAGTCTACTTTTTTAAGTTTATCTTTGTACCTAGTAATTTTCACAACTAATACCTACTTTTAATTAACTCTGATTATGTGGTTAACAAAATCATCTATTGGTAGAAAGGTGGTGATGAGTGTGTCGGGTCTATTTTTGATCTTCTTCCTCCTGTTTCATGGAACGATGAACTTGGTGGCTGTATTTTCAAAATCGGGCTATGACCTTATCACTGAGTTTCTAGGCACGAATGCTGTCGTGCAGTTTATGGTGCCAGTGCTGGCACTAGGTGTCATTATCCATATTGTGTATGCTTGTATTCTGACACTTCAGAATCGTAAGGCACGTGGTAATGACCGATATGATAAGACTGGCAGGAGCGATGTCCAATGGGCAGCGAAGAATATGTTCGTGCTTGGTCTGATCATCGTTATCGGCATTGCTTTACACCTAACTCACTTTTGGGATAAGATGCAGCTGAAGGAATGGATGGGTCATGAGCCAGCGAATGGCTTTGAGCTGATCCAGTATTACTTCTCTAATATTTGGTATGTGGTAATGTACCTTGTTTGGTTTGTGGCTATTTGGTTCCACCTCACTCACGGTTTCTGGAGTTCGTTCCAAACCCTAGGCTGGAGCAATGCTATTTGGTACAAGAGACTTCATGTGATAGGTGTCGTTTTCGCTACCATCATCTGTCTTATGTTTGCATTCACTGCAATCGCTTTTTACCTACAGTCTATCGGCGTATGGCCTAGCGTAGGCAATATTTGGACGCTTGGGCAGCATGCCGCATTGTAAAATCTTTAGACATTAATATTAATATGATAAAGTTAGATGCCAAAATTCCAAAGGGTCCTTTAGCGGAAAAATGGAATACTTATAAGGCTAATCAGAAGCTGGTGAATCCGGCCAATAAGCGTAGATTGGATATCATAGTTGTAGGTACTGGGCTGGCAGGTGCGTCGGCAGCTGCTTCGTTGGCTGAGATGGGCTTCCATGTGGAGAACTTCTGTATTCAAGACTCCCCTCGCCGTGCACACTCTATCGCAGCTCAAGGTGGTATCAATGCAGCGAAGAACTATCAGAATGATGGTGACTCTGTGTACCGTCTATTCTATGATACAATTAAAGGTGGTGACTACCGTGCAAGAGAGGCCAATGTATATCGTCTAGCCGAGGTGTCCAATGCAATTATTGACCAGTGTGTAGCGCAGGGCGTGCCTTTCGCTCGTGAGTATGGTGGTACATTGGCCAACCGTTCGTTTGGTGGTGCACAGGTATCTCGTACTTTCTATTCAAGAGGTATTACGGGTCAGCAACTATTGCTAGGAGCTTACTCAGCACTTTCCCGTATGGTGGGCCTAGGTAAGGTCAACCTCCATACTCGCCATGAGATGGTTAATCTAGTAATGGTGGATGGTCGTGCAAGAGGTATCATCGTTCGTGACTTGGTTACTGGAAAGCTAGAGCGCTTCTCTGCCCACGCTGTGGTGATTGCAACTGGTGGTTATGGCAATACCTTCTTCCTTAGCTCCAATGCTATGGAGTGTAATGGTTCGGCCGCTTGGCAGTGCTACAAGAAGGGAGCCGCATTTGGTAATCCTTGTATGGCTCAAATTCACCCAACCTGTATTCCACAGCATGGCGACTTCCAAAGTAAGCTAACGCTGATGTCGGAGTCGCTACGTAATGATGGACGTATTTGGGTGCCTAAGAAGAAGGAGGATGCCGAGGCTATCCGTGCAGGTAAGCTACGACCAACTGAGATAAAGGAAGAGGATAGAGACTACTACCTGGAGCGTAGGTATCCAGCCTTTGGTAACTTGGTGCCTCGTGATGTGGCATCGCGTGCTGCTAAGGAGCGTTGTGATGCTGGCTATGGCGTAGGGACTGGTAATGCAGTTTACCTAGACTTTGCTGAGCCTATCCAGCGTCTTGGGCTAAAGGTAGTTGAGGAGAGGTATGGTAACCTATTCCAGATGTATGAGAAGATCACTAATGATGATCCATACAAGACCCCTATGATGATCTTCCCGGCTATCCACTATACAATGGGTGGCCTATGGGTAGATTATGAGCTGCAGACCACTATCCCAGGCCTATTCGCGATTGGAGAGTCCAACTTCTCAGACCACGGTGCCAACCGTCTGGGTGCTTCTGCATTGATGCAGGGGCTAGCTGATGGTTACTTTGTACTTCCTTATACGATCCAAAATTACCTATCAGATCAGATTCAGGTGCCACGTTTCAGCACAGACCTACCAGAGTTTGATGTTGCTGAGAAGGAGGTGACTGACCGAATCCACAAGTTGATGAATATTAAGGGTAAGCAGTCTGTGGATGACCTTCACAAGAAGCTTGGTCACATCATGTGGGATTATGTAGGTATGGGTCGTGATGAGGCTGGGCTAAAGAAGGGCTTAGAGCTGATTGCTGAAGTGAAAAAGGAGTTCTGGTCCGATCTATTTATCCCTGGTCAGGCTATTGACCTCAATGTAGAGTTGGAGAAGGCACTTCGCCTTGCTGACTTCATTGAGATCGGTGAGCTAATGGCTCATGACGCTCTTGACCGTAAGGAGTCTTGCGGTGGTCACTTCCGCCTAGAGTACCAGACAGAGGAGGGTGAGGCACTTCGTGACGACGAAAACTTTGCCTATGTTTCTTGCTGGGAGTATCAAGGCGAGGACAAAGCACCAGTGATGTATAAGGAACCTCTTGACTATGAGTTCGTAGTGAGAGCGCAGAGAAACTATAAGTCTTAATAACCCTTTCGTAAGATTAGACACAAAACTATGGATAAAGACATTAATATAAAGGTCAGAGTCTGGAGACAGAGGAGTGCTAAGGAGAAAGGGCACTTTGAGACCTACGAACTAAATAATGTATCTCAGGGTAGCTCCTTCTTGGAGATGCTTGATATATTGAATAACCAGCTGATTCACAAGGGTGAGGAGCCAGTGGTATTTGATCACGACTGCCGTGAGGGTATTTGTGGTATGTGCTCACTATATATTGATGGGCACCCACACGGACCTGACTCTCTTGTGACTACTTGCCAGCTGCACATGCGTAAGTTCAATGATGGTGATACCATTACTATTGAGCCATGGCGTTCTGCTGGATTCCCAGTGATTCGCGACTTGATGGTGGATAGAACTTCATTTGATAAGATCCAACAAGCTGGAGGATTTGTCAGCGTCAATACAGGTAGTGCCCCAGATGCCAATTCTATTCCAATCTCTCACGACGTAGCAGAGATGGCGATTGATGCCGCCTCTTGTATTGGTTGTGGAGCTTGTGTAGCTGCATGTAAGAATGGTTCGGCTATGCTCTTCGTGAGTGCTAAGGTGAGCCAGTTTGCATTGTTGCCACAGGGTCGTCCTGAGGCAGCTAGGCGTGCCAAGGCTATGGTGGCAAAGATGGATGAGCTGGGCTTTGGTAACTGTACCAACACCCGTGCGTGTGAGCTGGAGTGTCCAAAGGGCGTTTCGGTATCCAACATTGCTCGCCTCAATAGAGAGTTTATCAAGGCTAAGTTTAAGGATTGATCCTTGATATAGCCTTTATGATATTTGAAAGCCCCTCCGAGCGACTCTCGGAGGGGCTTTCAACGTTGAGGCTGTTGCACATTCAAGTTTAGACATTTTGGATTGACTTTTTGCTGATTTTTGTCTTATCTGGCTTGAGAAACTGCCTTGTTGTTTGATTATTCTCCTCTGTAAAAGCTCCAAATATGAGCTTTTACAGAGAATTTCTAGTACTTATCTCATAACAAATGCTCCTCTTATAGAGGCTTCTTCATTTTCTAATAATCTATTAACCGAGTCAACCTTTTTCAGGAAACCACATTGTGTAATTAAGCGTTTAGTGAATAATTCGCTCAATTATAATGGATTTCCAGTTCTCTTTCAAATTTTCAAAGAGGAAAAAGACTCCGTCGCCCATATCTTGCGGATTTCATCCCGCAAGATGATTGGTGTATACAGGCTGACGCAGTAGTCTCAAGGTGTCACAGTCGACTCTATCAAGCAGAATATCGGATGAGGCATTTTTAGCAAATGTGCGAGAATAACACTTCGTGCAACATACTCATTGAAGAGGTTTATTAAATTTAATCCCTATTTTTAGGTATGAAAATATATTTATTTTAATCAAAAATAGGTATTGAGGTGCAATATATACTTTCATAACTTTGCAAACAGAGTTACACATGAAGCAATACGTATATGAAAAGGTGAGAAATGAAGAACTTTATTACTAAAAAGTTGTACTTAACGATATCGGCAATACTCAGTGGTCTACTACTGACCGTGAGTGCGGTACAAGCACAATCTGTCGTTAAGTTATTTACAATTACTGTCACGGACAGAAGTACGCAGTCTCCTCTGCAAGGAGCACTGGCTACGCTGACCCTTGAGAATGGTAAAATATACCGCAATGTGGCAGACTCTCAGGGGAATATTTACTTCGGAAAATTGCCTGAAGGTGTCTATAGGATGCGAGTGACCTTTATTGGCTATACCCCCTTTGAGCAAAACCGTGTGAAGCTACCAGCTAAGAGCAATGGGCTGGTGGTTGGTTTGGCACCTTCGGATGAGCAACTGAGTGAGTTGGTTGTTGTGACCGCTAAGGAGACGAAGGGTATGACGAGTGGCTCGAAGATTGATCAGGAGGCAATGAAGCACATTCAGGCTTCTAGCTTTGCAGATGTTTTGGAACTGCTCCCTGGAGGTGTAGCTGTGGATCCGTATGTGATGACGCCGCAGCCTATACGCTTGAGAGAGGCTCACTTCCCATTCGACACCGGAGGGCGTATGATGCCTCGGGTGAACCAGCTCAACTATGCTACGGCCTCGCTTGGTACTGCATTTATTGTCGATGGTATGCCAATTGCTAATAATGCCAATATGATGACCCTCTCCGGTCTTGGCTCTAGTAATAATGGTGCTGTCAATAGTATCTTTAATACAGAAGGGGTTGACCTGCGTACCATAGGTACAGATGAGATTGAGAGTGTGGAAATCATCAGAGGCATTCCCTCTGTGGAGCATGCTAACCTAAGTACGGGGCTTATCAATATCAAGCGCAAGCGTACGCTGAATGACTTGGAGGCGAGATTTAAGGGTGATATGAGGAGCTACCTTACCTATATCGGTAAAGGCACCAATGATATTGGCAAGGATTATAATCTGAGTATGGGCCTCAGCATTCTTGCTTCTAGTGCTGATCCAAGGTTCCGTCAGACCTCCTATCAGAGGATCACAGGATCTATACGCTCTACGAAGCTTTGGCACTTTGATTCCGGAAGCCTTAGTTGGCTTGCAAACTTGGACTATACCGGTTCATTAGATGGCGAGAAGGTGGATCCGGATCAATCCTACAGCCAGCAGGACTCCTATCGCGTGAATTATCATCGTCTCTCTACGAATCACTCCTTAAGGTTTACGCCGAATAAGAAGGGATTATTTGCAGGGATGAGCTTAGATATGGCAGTCAGCTATGTCAATGATGTCATGAAGATAGTGCGAGGGGTGCAACATGATAATAAGCCTTTTGTCTACTCCATGAAAGAGGGTGAGTACAATTGGGGATTTTACCCCAGTGGGTTCTTTATCGCTAAGCACCGTGTAGATGATCAGCCTTTTTATGCCTACACTAAGCTGAAGGGAGAAAGCCTATTCTGGTTAGGAAAGGTACATAATCGGGCTATTTGGGGCTCGGAATGGAACTACAGTAAGAACTTTGGGGAAGGAACGATCTTTGACCCCGAGCGCCCTGTATTTAGAGACCCTTCCCAACGCCCCAGGAGGTTTAGTGACATACCGGCACTGAATAGGCTCACTTTCTTTTTGGAAGACAACATGAGCATTAACGTCAACGACCATGTGCTTTCCTTGCAGGCCGGGGTGACTACATCTACATTACTTGGGCTTGACAAGTCTTTTACAATGAGCGGTCACTTCTACACAGACTTGCGTGTCAATGCAAAGTACGATGTGGCTCCTATACAGATAGGAGATAAAAAGCTGGGGATTCACTTTGTCGGAGGGTATGGAACACTTCGTGTTTTCCCCGTCATGCAACAACTGAATCCGGAGAAACTCTATTGGGACTTTATTCAACTCAATACCGGTGGATTTCCTAATAGAGATAGCTGGATAGTCAATGCTAAGACTTATATCTTCCAACCTAATTCTACACAACTTGAGCCGGCGATAAACAAGAAATGGGAGGTGAGAATGGATCTGGACTATGATCAATATTACTTCACCGCTACCTATTTCCGGGAAGATATGCCTAATGGCTTCAGACGAGTGGGTGAGCTGACAACCCTCTCTTTCAAAAGGTATGATATATACAGTATCGACTGGAGAAACCTAACGGCACCACCTGATCTCTCCAAGATGAAGTATAAGGAGTATAAGGACTTTGCACTTATCCCATATACTAGGAATGGTAGCCAGACCAAAAAGGAGGGAGTAGAATGGGTGTTCAGTACTCCAAGGTACGACAAGATCCATACTCGTCTGACATTCTCTGGAGCATGGTTTAAGACTATATATAGAAATAGTGCACCGCTGTATGTCCAGCCTGATGTGCAGCTGGGTAAGCAATTGGTATTCCCGTACTATGGTCTATATAAGGACGAGGAGGGCTTGACAAGTGAGATGCTCAATACCGATTTCCGCTTTGATACGTATCTGAGGAAGTATAAGTTTAACCTTTCTCTCTCGATACAAACTAACTGGTATGCCTCCTCTGAATTTCTCCCTAAGTCTGATCGGCCTGACTACTATGTAGACCTCGACTTGGTAGAGCACCCCTATACCGAAGAGTCGAAGAAAGATACTTATTTGCAACACCTCTTCCGTGGAGAGTTGAAGCCTTTATTTGAAAAGTATACGGTGCCGATATGCACACACTTTAATGTGAAAGCAACCAAGTACTTTTTTGATGAAAAGCTAAGGGTGGCACTCTTTGTGAATCGTCTCTTTGACTATAGTCCGGACTACTATCATGAAGGGTATCTCCACCGGAGAAATAGGTATCCCTATTTTGGAATGGAGTTGAACATTAAGTTTTGATCAGTTTATGAAAAATAAAAGAGCAATTTTTGCGTTATTGTTGTTTCCATTATACACAGTCCTATTGAGTGGTTGTGAACTAAAGACCGATGACGTTAACATTATGTGTGAGTTGACGATAGAGGCCAGCCTACCTAATCCGGATTGTAAACTGGTAGATCTCAAGGACCTGGTCTTAGAAACTACTAACCTTAACACTAAAGAAGTGATTAAGCAAAAGGTTACGGAATTTCCTTTCACAATAACGCTACAAAAAGGTTATTACCAAAGAATATACATGGATAGCCAAAGTGTGACAGAAGAGAATACCGTTACCGGTGAAAAGCGAGTGCGGTGGATTCGTGGTTCCAAAAACGATCTATACTTGCTACAAGATAAGCAGAAGGTACAACTTACTTTCTTCTACATGAGATAAAGAGATACACTTATGAATACAAAAAAATATATATCAAGGATAGTTGGATATGCCTTTGTTATAGTTGCTTTTCTAATGAGCCCATACTCAGTTAGTGCACAGAATCATTCTGCCCACAAAGTGATTGACCATTACGAAGAGCGGCAGATGCTCCCATTCCGTTTTATCTCTCCTTTTGACCTCAACCCTTCATTAGCCGTCAAGCGTTGCGACAGTTCATTATCATCCATTGTGGTCTCTTACAATGCCCACAATAATGATGACTCAGGCCTGTATCAATATGGAAGAGGATATAACCATGTACGTATAGATGCAACCAGCTTTCAAAGGAATTCCTCTCAACAGCTGTGGGGTCGTGCCTACTATCAAAAAGGAGTTAATAAAAGTATCAAGTGGATGTCCAGTTCGGACTTACCGGAGATTTATCCTTACTTTACTGCTGATACAGTAGGAGGAAATGTGAAGTCTGAAGTCTACTTTTTTTCCGGAGGTCTTAACCAAAATACCTGGAGGGGTGGGTCTATAGGTGTGCAAGCCTCTTACAGAGCTCTACATGAGTTTAGAGACACTGACCCCCGTCCCCGTAATGTCGTTTCAGACTTTCGGAGTACGGTGGGCTTATCTCAGCTTATTTCAGATGAGTATTTTGTCTCTGTAAGTGGGCGGTATGATGTCTATAAGCAACGCAGCTATAAAGTTGAGTTCGCCAACGAATTGGGCGGTGTGCATGAGATGAGTATGAAAGGGCTTGGTGAAATTACGAAACGCTTTAGTGGGGCTAATGGCTCTTTGTATTATCGCAAGAGTGGCTATGGTGCTACCATCGAGTTTGTTCCCAAAGGCAGGTCAGGTATTTATGGCTCACTTGGGTATATGAAGCATCAGCTAGAGCGGGTAATCACTGAGAATAACCATGCTCCAACGAATAGCTATATTCAAAAAACAATTACCGCTTCCATCGGATACCTTCAGGAGCGTAGCCGGCAATTCTCATGGGGAGTGGCCAACCACTACGCTTACTCACATAAGAAGGGATTTGATAATATCATTGGCGATGATGGCTCCGGAGAGCTCTTAGTCCTCGAGACACAGCCCATTTTTTATCAACAGAAGTGGGAGGATAAGGTGACGGTGAGCCAAGAGCAGTATTGGAACCATGGCATTAAGTTTCAGACCGACCTATCCGCCTATGCTTCAGAGGAGTATATTGCTAATATTTACCCGGATGATAAGGTCCACTTGGCACGCATTGGTGGCATTGTATCCGGCACTATCAGTAAGCGTTGGGACAAGTCTCTACTGACCATTAATGTGGGTGCTGACTATAATGCCAATATTGACGGTTCATTTGACTACGATAGAGATCGGTACACCAAACGAAAAGATTTGCAAAAACCAAATCCTGATGAATACATTAGTGAGTATCTTGATCATACCTTTGCATTCCTCCAATCCAATAAACTTAAATTGAACGTAACGCCAACCTATGCTGTTGAGTTTGGGCAGGATGATACTTCCCCACTTGTCTTTACCATTAGCGCCAACTATCTTTATACGACGAATCAAGTAAGGTATAAAGCCCATACGGCAGTTGTGTCTTTTGGGTTGTCTTTTTGAACGCTATAATTATTTAATGCCATGAAGTTAAAACAAGATTATAAAGCGATGCTTCTTCCTTTTTTCATCATGCTTCTCTGCCTTGCATCCGGTTGCAAGAAGGAGTTGGGAGTGAAGGAAATCAAGGAGACATCTGTAGAGGTCAGCTTGAAATTACCTGCAAAATATGAGGTTGAAGAAGCTGAATTTATGCCGGTTGCTGTTACTGTAAAGCTGCAGCATGTAATGCTTCCGCACCTTTCATATGAGGTTACTGTAGAGCAGTATGACGGGTCAGAGCCTATAGTTGTACCCAATGTGCAAGAGGGAATTTATGATATTTCGTGCAAAGCCTCATTTTCATTTAAGGATAAGGGAGAGCAAGGGCTTAGACGCATTTCCACCAGACTGTATGAGCAGCGTGGGGTGGCAGTTAGATACTACAAAGAGAGTAAGTTTAAGAATCAATGCTCTCTAAGTTATGAACCGAGCATCAAGAATACCCGCAGTACCTCCTCTTTTGTGATTGCAGAGATTGGATTTAAGGCCACTGAAAATAATGGGGTGGGACAATACTTGATCGTTGCCAACAATTCACATGAAACTCTCTATGCCGATAGTTTGCTTGTGGTAGAGGGAGCTTACCAAACGCTCAAAGGCTATGCCCCTTCTTTTTCTAGCGTTGTAAGGTCTTCGCTCCCTATTCATAGAGCATACTTACTTCCGGGTAGTGGAAAGCAATACCCAATCGAGCCAGGGAGTGTTATGGTTTTGAATACGGACAAGCTGGTAAAGTTTGTGGATAGTGAGGAGGTTGCTAATGAGCGTGGTTTTTTCTCAGATAATGGTACGAGAGTATTGGCTCTAGCACGCACCAAATTGACTAAAGAGGCATTTGGTAAGAAGTTTACCCACACCAATCCATCTCCGACAGATAAGACACCTAAGACTTTCTTTACGTTGCCCAATAACTGCATTTTTGATGCTGTTGTATTAAGTCTTCCTCAGGATGGTGACGGCGATGTTAAGAATGCTATTAGTTCTGACCTTGACAAGGGTTATACAGGTTGGTCTTCTGCTATAGATGAGATGCCTAAGGCGGGAACTATCCTAAAACGAAAGATGCGACAGGGCGTAAAAGATGAAAAAGTTTATCAGGATTCCAATAATTCAACTCTGGATTTTGAGCTTGCAAAGTAACAACATTTGAAATACTTTTGGAAGAGATAAAATAGTTTCGGATATGGTTTTGCCTGGATCCGAAACTATTTTTATTTAGTCTGCTCGCGGTGTGTCCCGCCGATGATTACTATTCCGTTGCTGTCTCTTTTCCGCTAGATAGCTCACGTGCTTTTCGGGCTTTCTCAAATGGTCTGTTGATTAAGGTTTGGAGGGAGCGTTAACGGTGTCGTGACTGGCATCCATTGTGGAGATGAAGGCTGAGATATCAATGCCCTTCACGCTATCTTTGAGCTTAGGTAGCTTTTTGCGCTCCACAATTGTAAATATCATTTCTCGAGCCTCGCCTTTGTACATGCCTTTGCCCTGAATGATAGTCCCTCTAATCTCTAGATCGTTGAGTAGTAGATCTCTAATCTCTTCGGTTTTAGAGGAGACGATAAAGACTGCTTTCTTAGGGTTTTCGGGCTGAAGGAAGTTGACGATCTGGCCGTATATGATAATGGTTAGCCATGAGTAGAGAGGTACCGTGAGGTCGCCAAATACGATAAGTCCAAATATCACCACAATCGAATCTATTACGATAATGGTATCACTGAGTTTGTAATTACTCCCTTTCGCAATTACTCTACTCAAGACATCTGTTCCAGCGCTGGTGCTTTCGGCTTTGAATATCAGAAAAACCCCCACACCTAGGATGGCTCCGCCATAAAAGGCAGAGAGTATTCGATCATTACCTATCAATCCAACATTTTTGACCATTTGGCCAATTAGGTCGGTGAAGAAAGATATAAGAAGAAAGGTGGCAACTGTTTTGCCAGCAGATGAGAGCCCTAGCTTTTTTAGGGCAAGGAGGAGTAACGGCACATTGAAGAAAAGTGCTGTGGTACCAATGGGAAGTCCATCAGGGGCAAATGAAAATAGTCCCTTGGTAAGATGATTGAGGGCAATGGTGATACCATAGACTCCGCCTGGAATAATATTGGCAGGGGCAATAAATACGGAGTAAGCGATTGCTTGGAGTAGCGAGCCAATTAAGATGTAAAGTGCATCAGTGAGTGGCTTACTCTTTTGCAATCTTGCGTGCCATCGTTGCTGGACGTACGGTTTTGGAGGTAGCTCTTGCATTTCTAATTATATCTTATAGGTAATAGCTTCCGCAAAAATACCCAATTTGACTGAGTTCACATAATTCTAAATGGCGCCAACTAGTCATTCTCTATCATACCTATTCATTTGTTTTCTAACTAAACTTTATCTTTATCCAGCCAAGGAGTTCTCTGTCTTTGTCTCCTAAGGCAGCTTTCGACCTGTCGGATTGATGCCTGTGAAATAAATTAGGAGCATATATCCAATGAAGTCTTGTATTTATCAAAATAAAAGCGTAAATTTGGAAGTAGTTCAGAAGCTTAAGAATAACCATATAGAAGCGAAGTAATAATAATGAGTTACCTAAAGTTTGACCGGTCTAGCCTTACCAATCTTGACGAGTCTTTGCAGCGGGAAATCTTGTGTGCCAATAAAGGTGGAGCCTACTATTGCTCAACGATTTTAGGCTGTAATACACGTAAGTATCACGGTATGCTTGTGGTGCCTTCTCAAAATGACTCTGTGGCCAATCGGTGGGTCTTATTATCATCCCTAGATGAGACCGTAATTCAGCATGGTGCAGAGTTTAATCTTGCCGTCCATAAATATGCTGGAGGAGTCTTTAGTCCCAATGGTCATAAGTATATCCGAGAGTATGATGTGGAGAAGGCTGTGACCACCATTTTTAGGGTAGGGGGTGTGATACTCTCCAAGTCTTTTCTGCTCTCAGAAGACAGAAACCAATTGATTGTGAGGTATCGACTACTAGACGCCCACTCAAAAACGACCCTTCGCTTTAAGCCGTTATTGGCATTTCGCAAAGTTAAAGAGCTAACATACGAGAATAATCATATTAATTGGGATTATAATGAGGAGCCCAACGGCGTTTCTCTCTCCCTCTATGAGGGGTGTCCAAGGCTTTATCTCCAATTTTCAAAGCCTACCCAATATACTCATGCTCCGCATTGGAATAAGCATCACTATTATGATAAGGAGGCGGAGCGAGCACACAATTGTATAGAGGATTTGCCAGTGCCAGGACTCTTTGAGTGTGAAATCAAAAAAGGAGAGGAGATTTATCTTTCCATTTCTGATGAGGTATGTGATCCGAATAATCTTAAGGAGGAGTTTAATCAATCTGAAGGTACCGTTATTCCTAGAGATGGCTTCCTTAATTGTCTCAAAAGGACTGTTGATCAATACTACTATGAGCCAGAACCGGGCAAGAGCTATCTACTTGCTGGCCTACCTTGGTTCGATGTTCGCCATAGAGACCAGATGATAGGCCTTACTGCAGCGAGCTTTGGAATCGGAAAGCCTGAGCGATATAAAGCGGTGATGGACAATACGTTGGCAGCTCTTGATAGCTTTTATCAGAAGGGGGAGCAGGACCAAGTGATCAAAGGACTTGATCAGCCAGATGCCTTATTATGGCTTATAAATTGCGTGCAAGACTACTCTCGCTGGGTGGGTATGGAGAAGACGCGTGAAGAGTACGGAGCTGTGGTGAAGAAAGCACTTGGCTTTCTTCGGGCGAATAAGCATCCACTTATTAAGGTGATGGATAATGGTCTACTCTATGCGATGCCTGAGAGTGGCGATAAACCAATCACATGGATGGATGCTACCATTGATGGTTATCCAGTGGTGGATCGGCAGGGATATATTGTGGAGTTTAATGCCCTATGGTACAACGCTCTTTGTTTTAATAGAGCTTTATTTGGCATTGACGATTATAAGGAGGATGATTATATAGATAGGGTGGCAGAAAGCTTTATCCGCGTCTTTGTAAATGAGCACGACTATCTATTTGACTATGTTGTAGAGGGTCGTGAGAAGGATTGGAGTGTACGTCCTAACCAAATTTTAGCTGTGGGATTGAGTTATTCGCCACTGTCGCGCAAGCTACAGAGAAGTATTTTGGATATTGTCACTAAGGAGCTTCTCACCTCCAAGGGACTTCGTACACTATCACCTATAAGTGGCTTTTATCGAGGTTACTGTGCCGGTAATCTTGCAGAGCGTGCCTATTCTTACCTTCAGGGAGGTGTGTGGAGCTGGCTGATCTACTATTATTTAAGTGGATACTTGAAGCTATTCAGGCGTGTGGGTGTGTCGTTTGTGGATCGGCTCTTGATTCCATTTGAGGATGAGATGAAACTACACGGGATAGGCAGTATCTCTGAGGTTTATGACGGTACACCACCATATACCGCTAGAAGTGGTATCTCTTTTATGTTGAGTGCAACGGCGATTCTGAGAATCCAAAATAGGTTGAAAGAGTTTGATGAATACAAGTCGGACGATATTTTTGACCTGCGACTGAGTATGACCTCACACCACAAGGGTTCTCCAGAAGAGGGCAATGAGCCAATTGAGAATAATCACGACCAAAATTGATGTGGATATTATGAAAGCATTGATGTTTGGGTGGGAATTTCCACCTCATATCTTAGGAGGGCTTGGTACAGCGAGCTATGGTCTTACCAAGGGACTTTGTAAGCAACAGGATATGGAGGTTACCTTTGTTATCCCAAAGCCTTGGGGTGATGAAGATAAGTCGTTTATGAAGATTATAGGGGCGTCTCAAGTACCTATTGTCTATCGTGATGTGAACTATGACTACGTGAAGGATCGCATTGGAAATGTAATGGATCCTGAGGAGTATTATCGGCTGAGAGACCACATTTACGCCGACTTCTCCTATATGCTAACTAATGATTTGGGCTGTATTGAGTTTTCGGGAAAGTATCCCGATAATCTCTTTGAGGAGATCAATAACTACTCGATTGTTGCAGGGGTGATTGCTCGGACTGAAAACTTCGATATCATTCATGCACATGATTGGCTAACTTACTCTGCTGGTATTCATGCCAAGCAGGTATCTGGAAAGCCACTGGTGGTACATGTGCATGCGACGGACTTTGATAGGAGTAGGGGGAATGTCAATCCTCAGGTTTATAGTACGGAGAAAAATGGCTTTGACCATGCTGATCATATTATGTGTGTGAGTGAAGCGACTCGACGCACCGTCATTGAGAAGTACCATCAGGACCCTAACAAGGTGACTGCGGTGCATAATGCGGTTACTCCTCTTGATCCCGAGATATTGGCGATCCCTGATAAACGTGGAGTAAAGGATAAGGTAATTACCTTCCTCGGTCGTATCACTATGCAGAAGGGGCCAGAGTTTTTTGTGGAGGCTGCTTGTAAGGTACTTCAGCACACGAAGAATGTACGCTTTATAATGGCTGGAAGTGGAGATATGATGGATCAGATGATACGTTTGGTGGCCAAGCGTGGTATCAGTGACCGTTTTCACTTCACTGGATTTATGAAGGGTAAGGAGGTATATGAAATCTATAAGGCGAGTGATGTCTATGTGATGCCTTCTGTATCGGAGCCCTTTGGAATCTCTCCACTGGAGGCGATGCAGTGTGGTGTGCCAAGTATCATTAGCAAGCAGTCGGGGTGTGCTGAAATCCTCGACTATGCTGTAAAGGTAGATTACTGGGATGTGGATGCTTTGGCAGATGCTATGTATGCCTTAGTATCTTACCCCGCAATGCATCACTTCCTATCCGAGGAGGGGCTGAAGGAGGTGAATAGTATCAAGTGGGAAGATGTAGGAATAAAGATTCGTGCGATCTATGATCAGCTATTGTCATAGAGGATTGACGAAGGAATAAGGAAAAAGACTCATTATGAAGAAAAAGGTTTGTTTTGTCTTTCAATTGCATCAGCCATTTAGGCTAAAGCGCTATCGTTTCTTTGACATTGGTAATGATCATTACTACTTTGATGATTTCCAAAACGAGGAGATCTTTACGAAGTGTGCTAGGGAGTCCTATCTCCCAGCTTTGAAGTTGTTCCTTGACTTAGTGAGGGAAACGAAAGGGGAGTACCGCTTTGCTTTAGCTATTTCAGGCGTGGTATTAGAGCAGATTGAGCTCTATGCACCAGAGCTGATCGATGTGCTTGTGGAGTTGGTTGGTACGGGAAGTGTGGAACTTCTTGGCGAGACTTATGCCCATAGTATTGCGTCACTTTATGAGGAGAAGGCGGAATTTAAGACACAGGTGAAAGCTCATGCCAATAAGCTCAATAGTATGTTTGGAGTGAAGCCGAAGGTATTTAGAAATAGTGACCTCATATTTGATGATAGCATCGCTATTTCTCTCAAGGAGTTAGGCTTCAAAGGGGTGATTACTGAGGGTGCGAAGCATGTATTAGGCTGGAAGAGTCCCAATCATCTCTATGCTAGTAGCCTTGAGCCACACCTTAAGCTACAGCTTCGCAATGAACGGTTTACGGATGATATTGCTAAAAACTTCAACCGTTATGATTGGAGTGAGTTTCCACTAACGGCAGATAAGTATGCTAAGTGGCTTTCTGAAACTCCTGAGGATGACCAGCTAATCACTATTGATATGAGTTTGGATGTCCTTGGTGTAGGGCAGCCTGCACAGACGGGTATCTTTGACTTCTTCAGAGCACTTCCTAAGTATATTGTTAAGGCTGGAATGGAGTTTACTACTCCATCGGTAGCTATGGAGCAGCTCAATTCTAAGGATCTTCTTGATATACCAGAGCCAATTTCCTGGTCGGAAGAGGAGAAGAATACGCTTAGCTGGTTGGGCAATGACCTACAAAAGGAGGCATTTAGCAAACTAGAGAAGTGGGCTGAGCGAACTCGCTTGTCACGCGATCGCCGACTGATACAAGATTGGCACTACCTACAAAGCTCTGACCACTTCCTTTATATGTCTACTCAAAATGAAGATGCTTGGAGGT
Organism: Porphyromonas somerae DSM 23386; assembly: GCF_000372405.1. GTDB lineage: Bacteria > Bacteroidota > Bacteroidia > Bacteroidales > Porphyromonadaceae > Porphyromonas_A > Porphyromonas_A somerae. The sequence continues at coordinate 23,405 of NZ_AQVC01000012.1, forward strand.
ACACTCCCTATGAGAGTGCCTACAGTGCATTTAGCAACTATATGAATGTTCTGAGTGACTTCTTGCTACGTGTGGAGGCTGAGTATCCTAGCAGTATTGAAAATGAGGAACTCAATGCCTTGCTGACGACAATTCAAAATCAGGGAGACGAAATCCAGAAGTTACAAGAGGAGATCAAGGAATTAAAGGAGCAAAAGAAGAAAAAATAGTATAGAGGTAATTCATGTCCTTTTGAATACTGGTTACCTATATCAAATACAGTAAATAACCATACAAAACACTATCAACATGAAACAAATTGACTGGTCAAATCTAGGGTTTGGATATTTTCCAACCGACTACAACGTTCGCTGCTACTACAGAGACGGTAAGTGGGGTGAGCTAGAGGTTTCGTCTGAAACTACTATTAATATTCACATGGCTGCTACTTGTCTGCATTATGGACAAGAGGCTTTTGAGGGGATGAAGGCCTTCAGAGGCAAAGACGGTAAGGTGCGCCTATTCCGTGCTGAGGAAAATGCCAAGCGTATGCGTCGCTCTTGTGAGGGAATTATGATGGCACCTATGCCAGAGGAGCTTTTCCTACAAGCTATTGACCTTGTTGTAAAGAAGAATATCGACTATGTACCTCCTTACGAGAGTGGTGCTAGCCTTTATATTCGTCCGATTATCATCGGTCTTGGTGAGCAGGTGGGTGTGAAGCCAGCTAATGAGTATCTATTCCTAGTATTTGTATCTCCAGTAGGTCCCTATTTCAAAGAAGGTTTCAAGCCTACAGCTATGGCCATTATGCGTGGTTATGACCGTGCTGCACCTCTTGGTACAGGTACCTTCAAGGTGGGTGGTAACTATGCAGCAAGTCTTAAGAGCGGTATGATCGCTCACGAGAAGGGCTACTCTGCAGTGATTTACCTAGATGCGAAGGAGAAGAAATATATTGATGAGTGCGGTCCTGCCAACTTCTTTGGCATCAAGGGCAATAGCTATATCACCCCAGAGAGCACCTCAATCCTACCTTCTATCACCAATATGAGTTTGACTCAGATCGCTAAAGATCTCGGTATGACCGTTGAGCGGCGTCATGTACCTGAGGAGGAACTCGCTGAGTTTGAGGAGGCTGGTGCTTGCGGTACTGCAGCGGTAATCTCTCCAATCTCTCATATTGACGACCTTGATACTGGTAAGGTCTATACCTATTCTACCAATGGCGAGGCTGGGCCTAAGAGTACCAAGCTCTATAATACCCTAAGAGCTATCCAGTATGGCGACATTGAGGATAAGCACGGTTGGGTTACTTTCGTAGAGTAAGCCCTCTACATATATAAGATATGGCGGCTACCCAATCCGGTAGTCGCCATATCTTTTACCCTTAGCCCAATATTCCAACTCAAGTGGAATAATTTAGGTAGTTTTGCGTAAGGAAAAATATAAATGATGAGTATGCGAAGATTATCTTGGTATGTAGTTGGTGTGGTACTCCTATTTACTGTGGGAGCGAGTGCACAGGAGCGATTAATTGATTATGTACGTCCATTTGTGGGGACGACCAACTTTGGGACGACCAATCCGGGTGCTGTGGTGCCTCATGGTATGATGAGTGTGGTGCCTTTCAACGTGATGGGAAGTGATCAAAATAGATACGATAAAGACTCTAGATGGTGGAGTACTCCTTACGAATATACCAATTCTTATTTCACAGGTTTCAGCCATGTTAATCTCAGCGGGGTAGGGTGTCCAGAGCTTGGTTCGCTACTGGTGATGCCTACCACGGGGAAGCTCTCTGTGGATTATAGAGAATATGGAAGTGCCTACAAAGATGAAGTGGCCTCTCCAGGATATTATAGCAATCACCTCACCAAGTACGATATCAAAGCTGAAGCAACGGCTACGGTAAGAGGTGGGGTGACCCGCTTTACCTTTCCTAAAGGGCAAAGCCACATCCTCCTCAATCTAGGCGAGGGGCTTACTAATGAGTCTGGAGCGATGCTTAGGCGCGTGAGTGATGTAGAGGTTGAAGGGGTAAAGCTACTAGGTACTTTCTGCTACAATCCTCAGGCAGTCTTTCCGATTTACTTTGTGATGAGATTGAGCAAAACCCCTAGCCAACAAGGGTATTGGAAGTTGCAACGCCCAATGAAAGGTGTAGAGGCAGAATGGGATCCAGATCAAGGTAAATATAAGCTCTATACCAAGTATACTAAGGAGTTGGCTGGTGATGATGTAGGTGCATACTTTACCTTTGATACCGAAGCAGATGAGACGATAGAAGTCCAGGTGGGCGTGTCATTTGTAAGCATTGAGAATGCGAGGGAAAATCTACGGCAAGAGGTGTCTGGAAAGAACTTTGATGAGGTACGTAGAGAGGCAGAGAATCTTTGGGAGAAAGACCTTAGCCGCATTAGAGTAGAAGGGGGAACCTTAGAGCAGAAACAAATATTCTATACCGCACTCTACCATATACTTCTTCACCCTAATATCCTACAAGATGTCAATGGAGACTACCCTCAGATGGAGGGCGGAGCGATTCTCAATACTGGAGGAGGGAATAGATATACCGTATTCTCATTATGGGACACTTATCGCAATGTGCACCAATTCCTCACATTGGTATATCCCGAGCGGCAGATGGATATGCTGAAGAGCATGCTGGGAATGTATCAAGAGCACGGTTGGTTCCCTAAGTGGGAGCTTTATGGACGCGAGACACTTACAATGGAGGGCGATCCTGCTATTCCTGTATTTGTAGATAGTTACCTCAAAGGGCTTCGGGATTTTGATATTCAAACAGTCTACAAAGCGATGTATAAGTCCGCGACTACCAGCGGTAGTGAGAACTTACTCAGACCAGATAACGACGACTATTTATCGCTAGGATATGTGCCATTAAGAGGGGAGTTTGATAATTCGGTATCTCATGCCTTGGAGTATTACGTGGCAGATAATGCCCTCTCTATTTTGGCTCAGGAACTAGGGTACAAGGCTGATGCTCGTAGATTTAGACAGCAAAGTCTAGGCTATAAGCACTATTATAGTCCTGAATTCAAGACCTTCCGCCCTAAACTACCTGATGGTACCTTCCTCACTCCTTTCAATCCAAAACTTGGCGAAAACTTTGAGCCCAACCCAGGATTCCATGAAGGAAGTGCCTACAATTATACTTTCTTTGTTCCTCATGATATCAAAGGCCTAACTAGGTTAATGGGTGGAAAGCGTGCCTTTATCAATAACCTACAGGCGATATTTGATGAAGGTCACTACGACCCAACTAACGAGCCAAACATTGCCTATCCATACCTCTTTAGCTACTTTAGAGGCGAGGAATGGCGGACTCAAAAGTTGGTGACAGAGCTACTTGAAAAGCACTTCACTACTCAGCCAGATGGTCTTCCTGGAAATGATGATACCGGTACGATGAGTTGTTGGGCTCTGATGAGTATGATGGGATTGTACCCCGATTGCCCTGGCGTGCCAGAGTACACCCTCACTGCCCCAGTATTTGATAAGGTGGTGATTACCCTAGACCCCAAGTACTTTGGAAAAAGCGAACTGGTGATTGAGGGTGCTCCTTCCCACAAAGGGCAGTACATCAAGTCTATTAAGTTGGGTGGGCGGAAGCTCAAGTCGCACCGCATTACACACCAAGCACTGATAGAGGGCGGACATATCAAGTTTGAGTATTAAGTATTTCTACCTATGGAGCTAGAGCGTACTCTTGCCGAGAAGTTTCTATTTTCGGAGAGCGGGAAATACCGGCCTGCAGTGCGAATATCGTCCATAGGTATCTCATTGGGTGTCTCATTGATACTGCTGTCTCTTTTCGTAGTACGAGGTTTCAAACAAGAGATAGAAAAGAAGCTCAATAACTTTGTCGGCACTATTCGGATCTCCAATCCCGATAATAATTATGATGCCTACGCCCTGCCCCTCACTATTAGTGAGGACCTACTTACCGAGATAGAGAGAACTAGTCAGAGCACCTTTCCTGAGGCTAGGGTAGAGGCCTTTATTGACCAGATGGCCTTGGTAAAAGTAAACTCCTCATTCCGTGCTGTGATGATGCACGGAATGAGCGAAGGGTACGACCAAGCGTTTTACGAAGAGTACCTTGTGGCGGGAAGGCTCCCAGACTTGCACAAGCAAGGGGAGTTGCTACTTTCCAATAAAGTAGCACAGTTTTTAGGCCTTAATGTGGGCGATGATTTCCTTGCATACTACAGCAATGGCGACCGCACCAAAGTGCGAAAGTATCATATTGTAGGGCTGATTGAGACCGGTTTCGATACCTTTGATCATTCCCTGGCACTCACCTCCCTTTCCGACCTTCAGAGTGTCAATGATTGGAGCGAGCATCAGGTGGGGGGGCTTACCGTTACTCTAAAATCAAGGAGTGGGGCAAGCCAACTCTACGACCTTCTTTTTGACTTACTTGCCGACCGTAGTGAGAAATATGGAGAGCGGTATGCTATGTTTACCGTAGAGGAGCTGAACTACAACTATTTTGGCTGGCTCAACCTTTTGGATGCCAATGTGCTACTCATCCTTATCCTAATGATTGCGGTGGCTGCCATGACCATTGTTACAGGAGTTGTGGTACTGATCCTTGAAAGAGTCAGAGCTATTGCCACCCTCAAAGCATTGGGCCAGCGTAACCGCTCACTACAGCGGATATTTTGGATTATGGCGAGCCATATCCTCCTGAGGGGAATATTGTACGCCAATGCGATTGCCTTGGCACTCGCCTTCCTACAGAAGCACTTTAGAGTGATTTCTCTAGATTCTAGCCAGTACTACATGAGCTACGTCCCCATCAGTATTGATTGGTGGGTACTTCTCGTAACCAATTTGGCGGTATTTATCGTTGTCTTTCTTTTCGTGCTTCTTCCCACCCGCATCATCGGTGGCATCAACCCTTCCCGCACCCTCCGCTTCGATTAGAAGAGACTTTGCACGAAGGCGAACTGCTGCGTTGCTATCGGAATTCGAGCTCGGTCACGTACGTGAGTACGCTCCCTTCGCCCCGTTGTGGCCTTGGTGCCCTACGTGCACCTTGCCCTCATCCTCAATGCCTTGCATTTCATCCTTCGTGCAAAGTCTTGACACATTTGTCTGCAAATGTGTGAGAATGGCACTTCGTGCAACATTCTCTAGAAAGGGTAGCCGATAGCTAGGTGAAATACCGTTGGGAAGCCATTTTCGAAGGTATTGAAATACTTCTCCGCCCTTCTTGTGGGCTTATGAAGGCCTATTCCGATATCCAGACGCAATACCAAGAAATCAAGGTCATACCTCACTCCTAGTCCCGTTCCCAGTGCGATATCATTAAGGAAATATTCCTTAGTCAGCTGTCCATTAGGTCTATTTGCATCCTCCCTCATCAGCCAAATATTACCGGCATCAATAAAAGTTGCCAGTTCAATCGCCCCAAAAACCTTGTACCGTATCTCTAGGTTAGTCTCAAAACGAATATCCCCCGTGCGATCCATAAAACTCAGCGGATCCTCCATCGCTGGATTATATCCTCCTGGTCCTAGCGTACGCACATTAAATCCTCTGATACTATTCGCTCCACCCGCATAAAACTGCTCAGAGTAGGGCGCCACCGTCATATTTCCATAGCTGTAGACCGCACCAGCATAAGCTCGACTGGCCAATTGGAGTTTTGGGCTAAACTTGTAGTTGTATCGCAGCTCCAGCGTCCCCTTCACAAATTGCGCAAAAGGGGCACCCAGAAACTTATAAGGTTCCGTACCCTCTCGCTTCTTCCCCTTATAGAAAAGCGAAAGCACATTTCCCGCCTCAGCAATATAAGTCTGGATGCTAAATCCATGCCTTCCCTTCAATTCATAACCAAAGAGATAATTAGCCTGCGGAATAAATTGATTCCTAAAAGAGAGCCCAATGATCGGATTCTTTGCGATCACCTCCTCAAAACGGTCCGTCTTAGAGAGTAGGTGATTGTAACTCAGGCTTAGGGGCGTGATAGAATGCCGCATATTGGCATTCGGTTCGAGACGATATGTGAGGTCAGCTCCAAATTGTGCCTGTTTGTAGAAGCGGGCACGGTTCAGAAACGTACCATTCAGTGAAATCAGCGTAGAAGCCGGAAACGAAAGCGGTTCGTGATTCAACACCGGCAGCAATAGCCTTGGAAAAGTGAGCGACGTCGTGACCCCTAGTTCATAGCTATTAATGTCCCAGCTTCTCCCCTTCGTATTGTGCTTCGTCTCCCATTCATAGCTCCCTCTCGCCGTCACCGTGAGCATTTCACCGCCCCTAAATATATTCTTCCTATTGACCGAAAAGTTGAGCCCCGGCCCCACCTGATTATTACTCTTAAACCTAAAAACCCCCTCCAGCTCCGTGCTATAAGGCTTATCCAGTTGCGAAGTAATAATAATATCAAGCGCATTATTAATGCTATCATTCGAAGAACGGTTAAAAGCCACATCGGTATAGGCAAAAGCATTCAGATCCGCCATAGAGCGGAGCGTCTTGATCTGGCTCTCTTGATTGTAGAGAGTCCCCGACTCAAATCCTATGCGTGGCAAGAGCGATGAAAACTTCACCGGCGACCTTTTATGGTACTTAAATAGCACCCCCTCCACCATCAAACTATCCGTGAGGGCACTATTCTGCCCATCCCGCACCTCATAGGTAATAGAGCCGATATGCCACGGACGGTACGCCTCGGGGAGCATCTTTTCCGAAAGCAACACCCTCAGCTGCACCTTTCTAGGCACCTGTACCGTATCCGCCTCATAGACGATATGATTGGGCTGAAAAAAGTAATACCCCCGATCCCTTAGGAAGTTGCTGATCCTAGTCCGCTCATTTTCCAAAGCCAGCACCCCAAAAGGTTCCCCACGGTGTAGAAAACCCCGTTTTGAATGTACCAGAGAATCCAGTTCTTGTAAAGGCAGAGCTTCCAATTGATAGTTGATACTATCCAGCACGTGCGGTGCTCCCATTGCAATGTGGTAGCTTGGCCTGGCACTAATTGAGTCCTTGCCCACGATCGTAACCTCAGGTGTTACTGAGCTGTGGAAATAGCCATACTCCCTCAGCACCTGCTCCGCCACAGTCGCCCTCAGCTCAGGGTTCACCTCCGAGAGGAGAATCGGCTTCTCCCCAAAAGTCTTATAGAGCCACCTCCCGAAGAAATTATTGGAGTGGGCATAGTACTTATCAAAGAAAAAAGGATATGAAAAGGGCAATCGATGCTTTGCCGACCCTAGCAAACTATTATTTGGCTTATAGTTAAGCACACTCTCCAGCTCATTGCGTGCCAATTTACTATTGTCCGAAAAGCCCGTCCCCTTATCGGCATACTCAATTTTTCCCACGCCAGCATAAAACTGCTCCCCCTCGGGGATATACTTAGCTACCGAGCAGCCACCCAGCAGTAGCAGAGAGAGCCAAAGCCCACACCATTTATTAATTCCCTTCATCCTCTTTATCATTTGTCGTCACCTCCTCCCTTCTTGGCAAAGCTTTTATCTCCCATATAGCTCTAGGAGTAGGGGCATTAGATTTCAGTGGGTTGGAGAACTTAAATAGCTCATTCAGCTTATTCATCTTCCTCCGGATCACATAACCAATTCCCGTCTCAATCACCTCACCATCCAGGAGATTTTCATAGTTTTTATTGTGGAAAAGCCTCAGATAGTGTGTCCCTGCCTGGTCCAGCTGATAGTCCAGCGACATATTATCTATAAACGTCTGCTGCAATCCAGTAGCCGCAGCACCCGTCACCATCTTACCGCCCACCTGCACGCTGATTCGGTTGTTAAAGAGGCGCTTAGTAATGCTGTACGAGTAGTTAGTCCCCACACCATACGCATTTGTACCGTCGGTAATACCTAGATTGATCTCGGCATCAAGAGCCTCCCCAGCGAGCGAATTAATCTGACTAGCCAGGAACGAAGTGAGTGCCCCATTCACATTAAATCCCTTGGTATTAGAAGAGCCCCCACCGCCAAAGTAGTGCCCCGAAGCCAGAAGCATTATTGATTGCCTATTCTGCTCCTCAGGACTCAGGCGTGCCAGCATATTTCGGATCGTAAGGTCTTGCGGTGCCTCCATTTCAAATCGCAGTTTCAGGTTGTCCAGCCTATCCTCCGCGATCACATGCACGTCAAAGTCCACCTGTCTATCCGGCTCCCCTGCTAGCGATACATTACTGCGTATCCTAGCCGTCGCCTTCACATCAATGTCTGGCTCCATTAGTAGCCCATTCCACGTTACCTTACTCCCCTGCTGTACCTTAAACTTCCGCTTTAGTGGTGATACGTACAAGTGGATATCCCCCTCATGGATATTGTACGTCCCATTCAGCGTCATCGCCCCATACGGTGGGATAGAGAGATTAAAGTCACCACCCCCTTGGAGCGCCACCTTATTATTACCATCAGTCGTCAGAATAGCATTCACCTTAGCGGCAGGGTCTATGTGGAGCGCCAGTTTGATATCCATACCACCGAGAGAAAGGCTATCCACCGTGCTTTTTTGCTTCACAAAGAGCGTATCCGAAAAGTCGGTAAATGTCACCAACCCCTTGTACCCAGCCCTGCTCTGTAGCTCCCCTGTTTGCGACTGATAAGTGACATCAGTATCCCCCTTAATAGAGAGCGAACCCGAGAGCTTAAAGGCACTCAGAGGCCCCTTGATCCTTAGATCCGCATCGGTATTCACCTTGCCATAGAGGAGCGTCTCACTCGTCGCATCAGAGTCCAGAAGCATCATATCCCTACCCACTATACGGAGGTCACTCTTCAGCCCATTTGCCACCGATACATATCCTTGAGTGGTGAGCCTGCCTGTATTGGCACTCAGTGCATACTCTTCTAGCAAAATGCGCCCATCTACCACTCTGATTGGTTTCGAATCGAGGTGGTACGTTTCATTGGCAAAAGGAGTATAGAGACTCGCCTTCTCAAAGGTGATCTGCCCACTCAGTGGCACCACCTTAGCACGCTCAATCTTCTCTCCTAGAGCATAGTTGCTCACACTTCCGCTCATCCGCCCCTTCAGCTTAGCATACTTTGCGGGGAGAAAAGGATTGCTCCTCTCCAGCGGTAGCTCCTTCACCGTTAGGTGGTACCTCAGAGCCTCCTTCGTCTCCTTCGATGAGCTCTTCGGCGCAAAGGCCTCAGCCCATAGCACCGACTTCCCCCCTAGAGCCACCTCACCAGATAGATGGCTCCCCGACGTACCGTCCTCCATATTACCCGAAGCCTCCACTTGCCCGATCTCCCTCTTTTGGTAAAATAGATTCTCCGCCTTCAGCACCCCCTTCATCTCACTGCCCCCCTTCGGTAGCTGTAGCCAATCCACCGTCGCATTCAGTCGGCCCGAGAGGTCAGGCACCCAAGGCACCGCACCTAGGTCGGCAAGGCGAAGGTCGCTGATCGTTGCTCTCAGCAAGTGACCCCGCTCATCCGGCAGGTTATGTATCTTGATCCAAGTCCCCTCCGCTGTCGCCAGCTCCAGCTGGGCAAGGATCTTGTTGCGATCCTCTTTAGGCAGCGTCACGAAGTCTTCCCCCACCACCTCAAATCTATTGTAGGCGAGCACCACTGGATCGGGGGTAAATCCTAGCGTCAGGTCACCATTCGGCCTGTTCATTAGCTCCAAACCCATCTGTACAAATGGCTCCTGTTTCGAATCCAGCCAATTGATATACGCCTCACTGCGGTGTACATTAGATGAGAGCGAGAGAATCATATCAAACGCCGGTTGATTGAGGAAGGGCTCCTTGTGTACCGTCCCCATAGCCGTAAAGAAAGCCGAGTCTTGCCGAAGCACCAAGTCGATATTATCGATTCTAAAGGTATCCGACTGAAAATGGCTCACCACTCCCAATCCCGAGAGCCCCTCCCCTGCTACTGTCTGCAGATCCAGCGACACCGAGGTAGCCCCTATGCGGTGCTCATCAAGGTAGGCCCTCAAGAGGTTGTCCCGACCCATCTCAAATCGCAGCTCCATATCTGGGTAATAATGTATCCACGGCGCCATATTTACCTGCCCTACTGAGTCGGCGAGCGACTTCTGTGCTTCCTCCATCACCTTTTGTAGGCGAGTAGTAAAGTCATTCAGACCATTCTTAGCCGCAAAGTGGAGCGAGAGATCACCCGACGCCACCTCCGCCCCAAGATCCCTTTCTGAGGTGTGGAGCGTGAGATAAGTATTCTTCGGGTAGATCGTTCCCTTATCCGTCACCAGCACAAAGTTTTCGATCTCACCCTCCCATTGGTACCGCTGCTTCAGGTCGCTCATCACATTACTTCTCAGCTCCAGCTTACCCGCTTGCAAGATCGGCAGATCCACCCCAATCGCCGAGGGGACCACCGTATCCACCAGTATATTGATACTCCCCGAGAGACTATCCCGCCGCATCATGATATCCGATTGTGCCGCCAGCCGAAGCCCTTCACTATCAGTGCTGAGTGCCGCAAAGAGCTGATGATCCTTGAGCTGTGAGAGAAGCGTCATTTGTTGCAGGCGATAGCCACGGTAGCTCACACTATCCACATCCACGTAAAGGATTCCTCTCGAGTGCTGGTCAAAGGGGTCAGTACCACGTCCCTCTAGATTAATCGTTGCCGAAAGGGGGCCGATCGTATCATTCGGCAAAAAAGGCTGTAGTGCTAGATCTCGTACCCTAAGGTCGGCAAAATATTCCTCCCGCCGTGGGTGGTAAAAGGCATGGAGAGTGAGGTCGCCTCCTCCCATATCCGCTGCCTGTCGTAGCTGTAGATCTGCCCCCATTTCCTCTGCTGAGTAGCGTGCCGACCCTCGTAGCTGTACCCCCTCTGGGATATCCCAGCTAGGCAACTTTCTTCCTTCTTTACCCTCCATTAGCATGAGCAACCACTCCCGTAGCTCACTACCCGTCTGTAGCTCCAGAGTAGCATCCACTTTCCGACCCTCTGTAAGTGGTTGCTTTGCCACTCCCTTTAGGCTCAGCTCCGCCACCTCCTCCCCCTTCAGCCGAAGAGCATAGGTGAGCTGATCCTCCATGGTCCCATTAGCCTCTAGTGACACCTCCAGTGGCTTAGAGACCCTTGCCAGACGGTCCCCCAAAAAGCGACCAACATCCTTTGGGGAAAGCACCCCCTCCAGTCGGAGATCTGCCACCCCCACACTATCCGGTAGCCAGCCCTTAAATGGTAGCGAAGCCGAGCCCTTCAATTGGGTATCCCCCACCGATAGCTCCAGCCCCTTCGCCACCAAGCGATCCCCTTCCTTTCGTAGCGAGAGCCGCCCCTCCTGCAGCACCACTCCATCGCCTACCGCATAGTGTAGATGCTCCAGATCACCCCGTAGCTCCTCTACACCGCCATACCATACCTCATGCCCCTTTAGCTCGGCATACCATGGTAGGGGCAAAGGCGAAGGCTGTGCAAAGGCACTGCTGTCACCTAATGCAGTCAATCCTGCCGCTAGATCCACCGCCGATGCACCATATCGACCGCTTCCAAGGTCCACCTGCACACCCCGGAGATCGCCCCTCGTGATGTAGCTATTAATCCGCATCGGAGTGAGCGAATCAAGGGGAAAGGGGGAGGGGGTGGGGAGGGTGTCTGAGATGGTAGGTGGGGAGAGAAGGGTGATATAGGCTGCCACATTGCGTAGCTCCCCACGAGAGAGTTCTATCAGTAAGTGGGAAGGATCTTTCTCCGGTTCCTTGACCGAATCCCCAGCCGTGATGATGGTCAGGTAAAGGTCGGTATCGTAAAGCCCCAGATTTCCCGCCTCTATTCGTTCCATTGAGAGGTCTAGATCAATGTGATCCAAAGCGAGCCGACCAATGGCCCCTGCTACTTGGATCGAATCATTACTGAGAGAAAAGCGAGCCCGTCCTCGTTCCAGTACCACCCCACCAATCGGCAGGAGCCCACCACGCAATAGAGGGAGCAATCGTACATCCGCGGTGAGCAAACCTACCGACCCCAGTTCATCCCCACTTGCGATCTCTGTAGCCCGAACCTCTTCCAGTCGCAGCTTCAGTGGAAAGGCTACCCCCACACGCTCCCACTCCAGCGCAATGCCAGCGCGCTCTGCTACCTCGGTCCGAACCAAACCCAAGAGCCACCCCTGCACCACAGGTAGGTAGAGGAGTGCCGTACCTAGTATGAGTATTGCAAACACCGTAGCTATACCGATGCCAAGCAACCGTAGCCCTCGTCGCCACCAGCTTCTATTGACCTTAGGCGAAGGTTCCTCCCCGTCCGCTCCCTGTGGTTCATCACCGCCCTCGTTATTGGACAGAGTGGTCTCTGCCGAAGAGGCTTCGGTGCTGGTCGCTACAGTGGACAGCTGGGTGGATTGTGACTCCCTTTCCTCGGTTCGCTTCATCGTAGGTACGCTATCTATATAATGTGTATGTCTCGTATAAATTGAACTAATGGACACTCTCCTCTCCTCCCTATCGCCCATCGCTCACTCTGCAAATTTACTCATTATTATCCATACCTACCTACCACTCCGACCTATACTTATGGATTGTGCATTAGAGGTGTCAACTGCTTTGGCTTCTATTTATCGGAACCCGACTAGTACTGAACCTGTTTTCCCACCACAAGCCACTCAGTCTTCCAGAATTTTAAACTGCAGAACCAATGTGAAAAAACTGAAATGGGGTTTCAGAGACCTGCTTTTTAATCAATTGAAATTCAATGTCATACTAAATCGTTCGCTGAGATGCAACTAAGCAATCGGCGAGATGCAACTCGGCAAATGCTTAGTTGCAACTCGCCGATTGCTTAGTTGCATCTCGACTTTTACTCTACTAGTACAGAGGTTTTATAGAGATAGACTCCTATGTTTGTCACTATAGTTTTTCTTTTAGTGTGTATTGGCAGTGGTTACGCATTAGAAGGAGTCTTACCATGAATGACCTCCCCTCGGAGGTCCTTACTCATAGACACCCCGCTAAAAACCATACGGCGTGAACTTCCTAATGCGTAACCCCTGTGTGTATTGGTTTACTTTCACTGACTTTGGCTGATTATAGTTACCTTTGCGTGTTGAAATGTAAATTTAAGAGTGAAAGTAGCGAGATCTAGGAAGTTGGCAATGGAGCAAGAATTGAAATGGGAGGGTCGAGAGCGTGAGGAAGGTGAGATGGATCTGCTAGCCAAGACGCTGTATGGGTTGGAGGATGTATTGGCGGAGGAGCTTCGTGAGCTTGGGGCTAATGAGGTGGTGCCGGGGCGTAGGATGGTGGCCTTTAGGGGTGACCGACGGATGCTGTACCGGGCCAATATCCACCTTCGGACGGCGCTAAAGGTATTGGTGCCGGTGGCACAGTTTGAAGCTCATAGCCCCGATGAGGTGTATGAGTATCTGTATGAGCATATTGAGTGGGATCGTTATCTGACGCCACGGAGCACCTTCGCGATTGATACGGTGGTCTACTCGGAGCAGTTTACCCATAGTAAGTTTGTGGCGTATCGTGCCAAGGATGCGATTGCCGACTACTTTACCGATCGTGGTGGTCGTAGGCCGAATGTGTCGGTGGTGGATCCAGACCTGCTTTTTCATATCCATATTGCCGATAGTGTGGTGACGCTAGCCCTTGATTCGAGTGGGGAGAGCCTACACAAGCGTGGCTACAGGGTGGGTCAGAATGATGCCCCTCTGAGTGAAGTGTTGGCGGCAGGTATTTTGCTGAAGATCGGTTGGCACGGTCAGTGCAACTTCCTGGACCCGATGTGTGGCAGTGGTACCTTTATTACCGAAGCGGCCTTGATTGCGCTAGGCATTCCGCCTGGTATTTTCCGCCAGAGTTATGCCTTTGAGCGGTGGATGGACTTTGATGCCGACCTGCTGAGTGAGGTGCTGGAGGATTGGGAGGAGCAGCCTTTTGATCACAAGCTCTATGGTTCGGATATCCATCCGAAGGCGATTGCGATCACTCGTGCCAATGTGAAGAATACTGGTATTAGTCGGTATGTGGAGCTAGAGGTGAAGCCCTTTGAGGAGTATTCGGAGGAGAATAGACCTGGAGGTGAGGGGATTCTGGTGATGAACCCGCCTTATGGCGAGCGCCTGAAGCCGATGGATCTGGAGAAGCTATATAACTCTATCGGGAGTACGCTGAAGCATGTATTCTCGGGTTGGAAGGCTTGGATCATCAGTGGCAGTTTGGAGGAGGGCTTTAATGCAATCGGATTGAAGCACTTTCAGCGAGAAAAGCTCTACAATGGTATGATAGAGTGTGAGCTGAGAGGGTATGAGCTCTTTGAAGGAAAGCGTGATGAGCACATGGAGGAGCTTCGTCAGCAGGGGCTACTCCCCTCACGTGAGGAGAGGGAAAAGTACTACCAACAGCGTGAAGCGATGAAGCAGGAGCAGCGAGCTTTTAGAATGAAAAATCGTAGGCAACGTGCTGGCAGTGGAGATAGAAACGAGCGTGAGGGTGGCTATGGTGAACGTGAGCGACGGACTGGTGGCGCACGTGATTTTGGTGACCGCAAGGTGGCTTCTAAGTCGAGACCTCGTAACCAATCACGCACCAGAAGCGAAGAAAGTGCATCTCCAGCTGGAGAAGTGCGTATGCGGAAACGAGAGAAGACCGCTAGAACTTTTGTTCCTCGACCAAATAGTGAGAGGAAGCCTGAAGGGGAGGGGTCAAGCAGTATCAACTAATCATTATTTATGACTTTTGAAGAACTAGGGCTTGCCAAGCCCCTACTGAAAGCGATCGAGAAGATGGGCTTTCAGACTCCTACGCCGATACAAGAGGCGGTGATCCCTTTGCTTCTAGGGGAGCTGAAGGATATTATGGCATTGGCTCAGACGGGGAGTGGCAAGACAGCTGCTTTTGGATTGCCTATTATTCAGAATATCACCAGTGACCTCAAACGTCCACAGGCCTTGATCATCGCCCCTACTCGTGAGCTCTGTATGCAGATCACGAGGGATATGGCTAGCTATGCTATCCATATGGACGACTTTAGTATCGTGGCGGTCTATGGTGGGGCATCTATTGAGGAGCAGATACAGCATATACGGAGGGGCACACAGGTGGTGGTAGCGACACCTGGACGGCTTTTGGACTTGATCCGTAGAGGGGCTATCGCACTCAATGAAATCAAAGATGTGGTGCTGGATGAGGCCGATGAGATGCTCAATATGGGCTTTATCGATGATATTGAGGAGATCCTCTCTTATATCCCTGAGGAGCGTCATCTGCTCCTTTTTTCTGCCACAATGCCTCAGGAGATCCGATCTATTGTGCGAAAGTTTATGCAAGAGCCCACTGAGGTTTCGGTAGGAAATAAACAGCGGATCAATCGTAACATTCAGCATATTTACTATGTAGTGAGTGCTAACGACCGCTATTTGGCGCTGAAGCGTATTGCCGACTATTACCCCAATATCTATGGCATTATATTCTGTAAAACGAGGCGTAGTACTCAAGAGGTGGCAGCGCAATTGATCGCTGATGGGTATAGTGCCGATGCTCTCCATGGAGAGCTAAGCCAAGCACAGAGAGATAATGTGATGGGACGCTTCCGGAATGGAACGATCCAGCTCCTTGTGGCAACCGATGTGGCAGCACGAGGGCTCGATGTGGATAATCTATCGCACGTGATCCACTTCGGTCTGCCTGCCGATGTGGAGAGCTACACGCACAGAAGTGGTCGCACCGCGAGAGCGGGAAAGAAGGGAATTTCGATCGCTATTTGCCATGCCAGGGAGCGAGGGCAGATTAGGCGAATCGAAAAGGAGAGTGGCATCACTATCGAGCGTGCAATGCTCCCAACGGCCGAGATGATCTGTGAAAAGCAACTATTGCAGCTGGTGCATCGTATGGAGCATACGGTGCCTGACCTGGATGCGATTGCCCCTTATATGGATAGTGTGGTGAATCGGCTCTCATGGCTAGATAGCGACGAATTGATACAACGGCTTATTTATCTAGAGATTCAGCGAATGCTGGATTACTACAAGAATGCAGCCGCGGTGGAGGAGATCCCTGAGACGGAGAAGAAAAGCTCCAAAAAACGAAAGGCTTCCCGCGAAGAGGAGGAGAGAACCTCGGAGGGGATGGATTTACTTCAAATCAATGTGGGAAAGCGAAATAAACTCTATCCCAATAAGCTGATTGAGATGATTGAGTATTGCACGGGTAGAAAGGTGCCGGTGGGGAAGATTACTATTTTTGACAGAAATGCCACTTTTGAGGTGGCTCGTGGTGAGTCGGAAGAGGTGCAGGAGGCTTTGAATGCTTTTCAATACCATAAACAGCCTCTTCGGGTCACTCGGCATAAGCGTAAAAGACGGTAATATTTTCTCAAAAGGGTAGGTGGGTAAGATAGAATTTGGTAAGTTTGTGGGAATTAGTGTGCTAGGGAGTTTTTTAGCTCTTGGCAACCATAAATGAAGCAAATATTATATTGATGAGAGAGCACAGAGAAGATAAGATAAATGTGGCTATCCTAGACTTTGGTAGTAGTGCCATAAAGCTAGCGGTGGCAGAGAAGATGGCCCCGAGTGATGAGCTCTTTAGGACGGTCTATCTGGATAGTGAGCCATCGGAGGGTGCCGTGCAGAGGGGCGTAGTATTTAACTTATCCGAAACGTCGGAAAAGCTGCGCAAACTTTTATCACGTGCCGAGGCTGATCTAGGTATAGAGATAGACCACCTATATGCGAGTATTTCGGGACAGGGGCTACACAGCCTACTGATAAAGCAGGTGGAGGAGTATGATGCCCCTCATGAGATCACTCAGGCCGATATTGAGCGTCTATGGGGAAAGATTGAAGAGCCGGATGGTAAGTTTTTCTTGAATGCCGACTTTGCTCGCTTCTCTGTGAATGGTAGCTCGGTGCTTCGCCCAGTGGGGGTGAAGGCGATGAAGCTACAGGTGAGTATCCAGACGGTGGTCACTGATCGTATGGTGACGGATAATGTGGAGGAGGTCTTGGCTCACAAACTAGATCTAGAGGTAGAGCCTTATTTAGTTGGAGTCGTGGAGCTCAGTAAGCGTGTCCTGACGCCCGAGCAAAAGAGAATAGGTTCGGCATTGGTGGACTTCGGTGCGGAGACTACCACAGTGGCTTACTTTAATCACGGCGTGCTAGAGTCATTGAGGGTGATCCCAATGGGTGGTAATCAAATCACTTATGACCTTACGGATCTAGATATTAGCCCAGAAGAGGCGGAGAGGGTAAAGATAGCTCACGCTTCATTGTCTCTTGATACGAGCGACAAGGAGGAGCTGATCGTGAAAGCTCCCGATATGCGGACGGATAAGCGTGTTTTTCGCTACAATGTGAACCAATATATTGAGGCACGTACCCACGAGATAGTGGATAACATCAAGGCAATTATTGCTCGTGCTAAGGGCTCTGAAGGTGACTATAAGGTGCCTGGGGGAATGGTGATTACTGGCGGGGCGTCGAAGCTAGCTGGTTTGCCTGAGTATCTCAAGGATAAGTTTGGTGGGGAGCTGAGTGTGAAGCAGGTGAGCCCTGCATTCTTCTCTGATGGTGGTAACCAGGAGCTGACCGCTAACCCTGAATTCCACAGCTTGTATGCGATGCTTTATGCGGCAAATGTGGATGTGGCTAGGACTGAGGAGGAGCCTAGTGTGGTGGAACAGCACGAAGAACAGCATGAGGAGCCAGCAATTCATATTGTGGAGGGTGAAGCTGATATAATGTCTCAGCCGGGGGTATTGCCTTTTGACGAAGAGGATCTGAAGCCTCAAGCAGACCCAGCACCAAGAGTGAAGCCACGAAGAGAGCGTACACCTAAGCCTAAAAAGGAGAAGAGCAGTAAAAGCTCATTTATGGGAAGGCTGAAGGACCTTTTTGCGATGTCTGATGACGACTCTAACTTTTCGGATGACGAGGATTAATGATGGAGGTTATGGAGAGGAATATATTGCCTATTAAGAAGGAGATAAACGATCAGCCAACAATCATTAAGGTGATTGGTGTAGGTGGAGGCGGTGGCAATGCGGTCAATTATATGTATAATCAGAATGTGAGCCACGTCTCATTCCTTCTGTGTAATACCGACCGACAGCATCTCAATGTATGTGATGTGCCACAGACTATTTGCCTAGGTACTAAAACGACAAAAGGTCTGGGCGCCGGAAATAACCCACGGCTAGCTCAGGAAGCTGCCGAGGAGAGTGAGGCGGAGGTGCGTGAAGCACTGAATGATGGCACAGAAATGGTCTTTATCACTGCTGGTATGGGCGGTGGTACTGGTACAGGTGCTGCCCCTGTAATTGCTCGTATCGCTAAGGATATGGGGATTCTGACGGTGGGGATTGTGACCATTCCTTTCCTATTTGAGGGGAGGACGAAGATTCTTCAGGCAATTGATGGGGTGGAGGAGCTGAAGAAGAATGTGGACGCTATTTTGGTCGTTAATAATGAGCTACTGAATAAGATCTATCCCGACCTGAAGATTTCTGAAGCTTTTAGGAAGGCCGACGAAACGCTGACCACCAGTACGCGCTCAATCTCGGAGCTGATCACTATCCCTAGTGGTGTGAATCTGGACTTTAACGATGTGAAGCGGACGCTTCAATCGGGGGGAGTCTCCATCATCACTCGTGGCTTTGCAAGTGGCGAGGAAGGTTTGGAAAAGGCGATGGAGCGGGCGTTGTCTTCGCCATTGTTGAATACTTCCAACTTCAATCTAGCTACCCGTCTGCTGGTGCAGGTTATTTATAAGCCTGAGCATGAGCCAACCACTCGTATGAGTGAGAAGTTGAGGGATATGACGGCCAAGATCAAGGGCTCCTTTGACTTCATTTGGGGCATGTCGCCTCGGGAGGACGATGGTATGGAGGACGACCTCGGCTTTGTGCTTCTAGCCTCAGGATTTGACGACAGCGTGATGTTTGCTGATGAATACAGCGACGAGCGTCCGAAGGCAACAAAGGAGGAGGAGGATACCAAGATTAGCGACTACTACGGTAGTGAATTGGCTCAAGGAAATAGCTATAAGGAGTATGAAACGGTGGTATTTACGGAGGAATTGATGACGAATAATGGGTTCATCTCTTTGGTCAACCAAAGACCTACGCTTACACGGTCTAAGGAGCAACTAGATACTATCAAGCAATTTATTGAAGAGCGACCTATGCAGTCTTGGAATAGTCAGCCTACGGTTTCTGTAAATCACTCTAGCTTTTCCAGCCGTGACTCTGTTGAGACAAGTGGTAATTCAATTGGAAGAACAATAACTTTTGGAGACGATTAAATAATAATAATAGATATGGCACTTTTAGAGCAAGTAAATGAGGGAATAAAGCAGGCGATGCTGAGCCGTGATAAGGTGAGATTGGAAGCACTTCGCGGTATTAAGAAGGAGTTTCTAGAGGCAATGACTGCCAAAGGAGCTGCTGGTGAGTTGGATGATGATCACGCACTGAAAATTATTGCAAAGCTAGTGAAGCAGCGTGAGGAGAGTGCAAGTCTCTATCGCGATGCTGACCGCCTAGACCTTGCCGAAGCAGAGGACGCGGAAGCGGAGGTATATAGGAGTTTTCTCCCTGCACAATTGTCGGAAGAGGAGATCACTGAAAAGGTGAAAGAGATGATCTCTAAGCTTGGTATCACAGATATCAAGGGGATGGGTCAGGTGATGGGAGTGGCCACAAAGGAGCTAGGTGCTTCGGCTGATGGCAAGTTGATCTCCCAGATTGTTAGGAAACTGCTCTCCTAACCATTAGTTAACTGAGAATTAAGCTGTTTTTATATAGAATTTTTTATCATGAATGTAATCACTAAGACCATCACAATGGGTGATGGAAGCACCATTACAATTGAGACTGGCAAGCTAGCTAAGCAGGCCGATGGTGCTGTGACTGTTCGCATGGGCAACACCGTATTGTTGGCAACAGTTACTGCTGCACAGGATGCTAATCCTGGTGTGGATTTTATGCCTTTACAGGTAGAGTACAAAGAGAAGTTTTCAGCCGTGGGTCGTTTCCCAGGTGGCTTTACCCGTAGAGAGGGTAGGGCTTCGGACTACGAGATTTTGATTTGTCGACTAGTTGATAGGGCACTGCGACCACTTTTCCCTGATGATTATCATGCAGAGGTTTTTGTTAATATCACTCTATATAGTGGTGATGAAAACGAGCTCCCAGATCAATTGGCTGGGCTGGCAGCTTCTGCGGCACTTGCTGTAAGCACAGTGCCTTTCCACGGTCCTATCTCTGAGGTAAGAGTGATTAGATTGGATGGTGAGTATCTAGTAAATCCAACCAAGGAGCAACTAGAGCGTGCCGATTTGGACCTGATGGTAGCGGCCTCAATGGATAATATCATGATGGTAGAGGGCGAGATGAGGGAGGTACAGGAGTCGGATATGCTTGAGGCTATTAAGGTAGCTCACGAAGCTATCAAGAAGCAATGCCAGGTACAGTTGGAGCTAATGGAGGAGTGCGGCACTGTGGAAAAGCGTACCTATTGCCACGAGGTGAATGATGAGGAGCTTCGCCAAAAGGTACACGATGTATGCTATGATAAGGCATATGCAGTAGCTACCTCAGGCACTTCAAAGCACGAGCGTACAGATGCCTTTGCTAATATTGTGGAGGAGTTTAAGGCTCAATATACTGAGGAGGAGCTAGAGGAGAAGGGCCCGATGATTGATCGCTACTACCACGATGTGGAGAAGGAGGCGATGCGTCGGATGATTTTGGACGAAGGAAAGCGCCTTGATGGTCGTGATACCAAGACCATTCGCCCAATCTGGTGCGAGGTAAGCCCATTGCCAGCACCTCACGGTTCCTCTATATTTACACGTGGTGAGACTCAAGCACTAGCAACGGTGACCCTTGGTACCAAGAGCGATGAGAAGCTAGTAGATGATGTGCTTAATCATGGTAAGGATCGTTTCCTATTGCACTACAACTTCCCTCCCTTCTCTACTGGTGAGGCTAAGCCACAGCGTGGAGTAGGACGTCGTGAGATTGGTCATGGCAACTTGGCTCAGCGAGCACTTAAGTCTATGATCCCTGAGGATTATCCTTATGTAGTGCGTATCGTGAGTGATATATTGGAGAGTAATGGATCTTCTTCAATGGCTACCGTTTGTGCTGGTACTCTAGCATTGATGGATGCTGGTGTGCAGATCAAAAAGCCAGTGAGTGGTATCGCCATGGGACTGATTTCTGAGAATAAAGGACAGAATTACGCGATCCTTTCAGATATCTTGGGCGATGAGGACCACCTCGGTGATATGGACTTCAAAGTGACTGGTACTCGGGATGGAATCACTGCTACCCAGATGGATATCAAGGTAGATGGACTTAGCTACGAAATCCTAGAGAGAGCTCTTGCACAAGCTAAGGAGGGACGCCTCCATATCCTTGGCAAGATTGAGGAGACTCTTCCTGCGCCTCGTACCGACTTTAAACCACAGACTCCACGAATCGTTACTATGCGCATTCCTAAGGAGTTTATTGGTGCAGTGATTGGCCCTGGTGGTAAGATTATTCAGAGTATCCAAGAGGAGAGTGGTGCCTCTGTAAATATTGAGGAGGTAGAGAACGAAGGTATTATCGAGGTGGCTGCTGCTGGTAAGGAGCCAATCGATAAGGCACTCGAGATGATCAATGCCATTGTGGTAATTCCTGAGGTAGGTAAGGTGTACGAGGGAACCGTTAAGAGTGTGATGCCTTACGGTGCATTCGTAGAGTTCTTGCCTGGCAAAGAGGGACTTCTCCATATCTCTGAGTGGGATTGGCGTAGGTTTGAGACCATTGAGGAGACTGGTGTAGCGGAAGGCCAGAAGATCAATGTGGTTCTTCTTGAAGTGGATCCTAAGACTGGCAAGTTCCGTCTATCTCGTAAGGCTGCTATTGAAAAGCCTGAGGGATATGTAGAGCGTCCTGAGCGTCCACGCAATGATCGCCCTCGCAATAATGGCGACCGACCAAACCGTGGTAATCGCAACCACAATCGCCACAACAACAATGATTGATCACCATTGACTTAGTACCACCTATATACTGTATATAGGCTGTAATTTTTCAAATTGAACGTAGCGGGGTAAGTGTTCTTACTCCGCTACGATCTTTTATGGAATATTGCTGAATTAGTTTCTCTCTACTAGAGCACTGCTTCAATGGGGAGTGTCAGTTGGTGGGGTGAGAGCATTGCATTGACAAGGTGTATGGTATCATAATGTCTTAAAACTTCAAGCGTTATATCGCACTCATGTATTATCCCTTTATCCAAAAGGTAGCACCTTTTAGTCCCTTTAAGTAGGTAGCTTTTGGGCGTGAATAATTGCCCATCTTTCTCGAGTACTACATTCGTGAATGAGGTGTCGGTAACCAAGCCGTCCAAGATGAACAGAGGCTCTGTGCCACGAGGAAGCTCCTTTTTGATGCTTTCAAATTGAGAGCGATCAGCCCATTTGTATGAGTAAAAGTTCTCTTTGATTGTGGTGGGCTTCAGTAATCCTATTTCTGGCACTTGGTAGGGCACAAAGCGTATGGAAAGTATGCTACTGGGCGAATAGGTGACGCTTACCCTCCACTTTCCTTTCTGAGCAAGAGTATAAGAGGGATCCGATTTTATCGCTTCTGTAAAGAGCGATATATCTATCTCTTGACCAGTTGACCATCTCACTCTATCTTGATGGTATTTGAGGTGGAAAAGTTGTTTATTCTCTAAGCAGAAGGTCTCTAAGAGAGGTTCCATATTCAGTGAAGTGGTAGGTAGATTTTGTCTATCACCTCTTGGTACTCGTGATCTAGTATACTATTAATGGTGATTCCGCCACCTGAGTGGTAATACTTTTGACTCTCTTTATCTTCCCTGATAAAGCGAATAAGAACGGAGGAGTCTAGCTCTTTGCCATCGAAGTAGCCAAAGACGCCACAGTAATAGCCCCTTGTGTGGCTTCCTTCGGCCTCTGAGATGAGCGTGCGAGTACTTTCACGAGGAGCCCCAAGGATTGAACCTGCTGGAAGAAGGTGGTCAAAAATATCTCCTATATGTGATGTCCAATCCGTGGGGAGTTGCCCTTTGATCTCCGAGCTAACTTGGAAGATTGTGTGCTCCGGAGCTTTGATTTCTGTGAAATATCTGAATTGAGAGACTTCAATATCAGTCGCTACGGTAGAAAGGTCCTTTCTTAAGAGGTCTACTACGGCACAGTGCTCTGAGGTCTCTTTGTAGTCATTGAGTATGACTTCTGGAGCCCCTGGGACATCGCTAGTGATAGTTCCTTTCATCGGATCTGTGGAAATGATGCCTTCGTTAGTTACTCGTACAAATCTCTCTGGAGAGAAGCAGACAAAGCGAGCCTCGGGCAGATAGATCTGGTATTTAGCACTGGTGGTGTATAGGATTTCCTTTAGGGTAAGGGGAGTGGATATTGGAGTGCATACGGTGAGGTTGGCAAGAACCGAGCGCCCCTCCTTCATTCCTTGCTGAATGACTTTGAAGCGTTGGCCATACTGATCTAGGCTTTCAGGCTGTCTGGTGATGTGTTCGTTAGTATTTTTGATGGGTTGCGCCTTGAAGTTTGAGACGGTCCCGACTTTAAAAAGCACCTCGCTCTGCTCCTGTGGATTGGTCACTATGGCTCCTTCACTCTTTTCATAGTCTAGAACGAATAAAAATGGTATACCAGCTTTACCTGCTTCATTCATCTGAGTGAGTACCTCCTTGTATGTTTTTAGCATCACTATTATATGATAAAAAGAGGATGACTACTGCTCAGTGAGCTTTAGCCATCCCTTTATTTATTAAACAACACCTCCTTGGTGAAAATGATTTATTATTCTTCTTCTAACTTCGTCGTCTAGCATCCACCTATGAGTGGTAGTATTCAGACTAATCCTCCATCTGGCGAAGTTGCTGCACGTAGCGAGCCTTTTCCATCTTGCGGCGCTTTACTGCCGATGGCTTTTGGAACTCCCGACGAGTGCGAAGCTGACGCATTGTACCTGTGCGGTCAAACTTTCTCTTGAATCTCTTCAGTGCTCTCTCGATGTTCTCGCCTTGTTTTACTTCTACAATAATCATAAACTCCTGTAAATGTTGTTAGTAATTCATTAATTGTTGTACTCATTTGAGTGCGATGGCAAATTTACAAAGAATATCCAATACTACCAAGATAATCGCTTCCTCCCATTACAATTATTGGGTGTGTCTCAATGAGAAATGCCTATAATGTCTTAACATTGTATGGAATTTGGAGATACTCATATTTGGAGATATCCGTAGAATTAGTTAATTTCGCAGTGATAAGTAAGTATGATTCGGTTTCGCTAGGTATGAGGATATTTTATAGAGCTTTGATTTTGCTCGTTTTGCTTTCTCTGCCCTCTCTAGGCACGATGAGCCAAGCTAGAGATGGCAAAGGGCGTTTTGTGGTTGTTGTTGATGCCGGTCATGGTGGTAAGGATAGCGGGGCCGTGGGTAAACGCTCAAAGGAGAAAAATATAGTCCTAGATGTAGCTCTAAAGGTGGGTGAGCGTATCAATGTACTAAACCCCAATATCGTGGTCTATTACACTCGAAAGGATGACCGATTTATTGGTCTCCAGCAGCGAGCAGACTTTGCCAATAAAAAGAAAGCAGACTTATTTGTATCCGTTCATGCCAATTCGCATAAAACTTCTCGTCCTCATGGCTCCGAGACTTATGTGCTTGGATTGCACCGAACTCAAGATAACCTTGATGTGGCAATGAAGGAGAACTCTGTGATCCTCTATGAGAAAGACCATGGAGCTATCTATAAAGGTTTTGACCCTAATGAATCGGAAAGCTATATCATATTCAACTTTATTCAAAATAAGCATCTCTCCTCTAGTATCGACTTAGCAGAGTTGATACAAGGTGGTATGGTCAATGGGGGGTTAGGTAACCGCGGAGTGAAACAAGCTGGTTTTTTGGTGCTGAGGGAAGTCGCTATGCCTAGTGTGCTGGTGGAGCTTGGCTTTATCTCTAATCCTTCTGATGAAGAGTATATGTTGTCGAAGAATGGGTCGAGAAAACTAGCCCAAAGTATCGCACAGGCAGTAGTCGACTACGAAGCTAAGATATCTGGTCGTGGAGGCGGAAACACTAAGGGTAAGGAGGTAGTGGCTGAGAATGCACCCGAGGTTGCCTCGCAGTCAGTAATGACCAAATCCGATGGTAAGGCCGTTGCCGGAGAAATACATTATCGAGTACAGGTAATGGCAGATACAAGAAAGCTAAAACCAAGTTATTTCGGCTCATATAGGGATGTAGTAAAAGTAACTAAGGAGGGTAAGTATTACAAGTACACCTTTTATGATACCACTAGTCTAGATGAGGCAAAAGGCTATCAGCGTGATTTGAGACGGAAGTATAAAGATTGCTTTATTGTAGGCTTTGATGGTGAAGGTAACAAGGTAGGTAGTTATTATTAATGACAAGGGAGATAAGAATAACACATGAAGAATAAACATTATTCCTCGCACAGTAAGATGGCGGATTTGGTGAGTGAACACTATAATATCCTGCTACTTATCTATAGATTTGATATCCCATTGGGAGTCGGTGAGCGGACGATCAAAGAGATTTGTGATGAACATGGTGTTGATGTGGATACTTTCCTTTTTGTGGTCCATTTTATTCTCTTTGATGAGGGGGTAGGGCAGAAAGGGTTGTACAAAAAACTATCAATACCGCTACTAATTCGTTTCCTTAGAAATAGCCACAGCTACTTCCTTGATTTCAGGCTTCCTGAGATCCGAAGAAATATGTTGGAAGCTATTGAGCAGGCCCCTGAGGATATAAGGTTTGTGATTCAGAAGTACTTTGATAATTATGAAAAGGAAGTGTTTCAGCATATGAAGTATGAGGATGAGGTGGTTTTCCCATACGTTGAGTCACTTCTGGAGGGAGCTAATGACCTAGAGTATTCTATCCGAACTTTTGAGAAGCGTCACGACCAAGTGGAGCTAAAAATGCTGGAGCTTAAGAATATATTTATTAAGTACTATCCGATGGAGATGGACTTCAAGGTAAATAATGTGCTTCATGATCTCTTTACCTGTAGTGAGGAGCTTCACATTCATAATGATGTGGAAGATCATATCCTCATTCCTTGTGTAAGAGAAATGGAGGAAGACAAGCTAAATTAGAGCATTCTGTATATGAGATATTCGGTATTGGTGGCTGTGGGGGATGCTGGGCGTGCGCATTATATTGAGCATTTGCTCCAAAGACAGACGACCTTCCATTTGGGGTTAAATATGCTAGCAGATCCCTATAGGCTACTAGAGAGTTATAAGGAGGTGTTGCCTGACTTGCTGATTGTATCTCCCGACGTGGTTTCTGATCCAATGGTGCCTATCTTGAAGGAAGCACTTGGAAATGATGAGTTGAGGATCGTATCTTATTGTACCACATTGGCTGAAGCAGAGCTCTCAAAGAATTTTGATGGAAAAATCCTCTCAACAGATGGGGGGAATGAAGTCTCTAATATGCTTGAGAGTGTACTAGAAGTGGATGGAAGCAATGCAGAGGAGATGGTGCTGACACCTAGGGAGCAAGAGGTAGTGGTAGCAGTGGTGAAGGGGCTTACTAATAAGGAGATAGCCGAGAAGTTTTTCCTCTCTACCCATACGATCATTACCCACCGGCGCAATATAGCACGCAAACTCAATATTCATAGCCCTTCTGGTCTCACAATTTATGCCATAATGAATAAATTGGTAACGCTTGACGATGTGAAGGATCACATATAGTGCGACTATGGCTGGTATTTATGTTCACGTTCCTTTTTGTCAGAAAAAGTGCCTGTACTGTGATTTTTACTCTGTGGCCAACAGCCGTGAGGTCGTTCGCTATGTAAAGGCGTTAAAGATTGAGGCACAAAAGCGAGCTTATGAGCTCGGAGGAATGGACATTGAGACCATCTACTTTGGCGGTGGAACCCCTTCTTTATTGCCACACCATTATATCGGAGAGATAGTAGGAGTATTGCGAAGCCATTACAACGTTTCACCATCGGCTGAGATATCATTTGAGTGTAACCCTGGTGACGTTGGAAAGGTAGATATTGAGCATCTGCTCTCCTATGGTGTCAATCGTTTTAGTATCGGGGCTCAGTCTTTCCACGATCGGTTGCTTCAAAAGCTAGGTCGCCGGCATAGCCATCAGGAGATCATTGGTCTCTTTGAGAGCCTACGTCAAGCCGGAGTAAATAATATCTCTCTTGACTTAATATACAGCATTCCTACTGAGGAGCTCAAAGAGCTAAGGGAGGATTTAGACCAATTGGTCTCACTTTCTCCAGAGCATATTTCTACTTATGATCTTATCTATGAGGAGGGAACTCCACTTTATGAGATGCGTAGTAAGGGAGAAATCAACGAGCTGAGTGAGGAGGTTTCTATAGAGATGGCACATACTGTGAGGCAGGTGCTAACCGAGGCGGGCTATCAGCACTACGAGATATCCAACTTCGCAAAACCCTCTTTTCGTTCTAGGCACAATAGCAACTATTGGAGTGGGGTGCCCTATATCGGATTAGGTCCTTCCGCTCATAGTTATGTAGCTCCTTGGCGCTCGTGGAATGCTAGTTCCTTGCCACTATATACCGATCAATTGCTTACAGGTGCAGGTTTTTTATCCCGTGAGATTGAGTATATTACCCCAGAGATGGAGTATGAAGAGTTTCTCCTAACACGCTTACGAACAGCTGAGGGAATATCTATTGCAGAGATGGAGAAAAAAAACTTTGCTATTCCAGAAAAGTCACTTTTCAGGCTAGTGGATGAAGAACTCCTAAAGCAATGGGGCGATCGCTTTGCCCTTACTGATAAGGGCTGGGACTTCGCCGATAGAGTACTATTGGAGTTGGCGATGAATGACTAGACAATTGCTTTTTTATGAGCGTTAATCATTAATGATATAAGGAATATGTTTTCACATTTGACTTTTTTATCTCGAAAGAGAAGGAGCGTACGCGAGTATGCCAACCAACCTGTCGATTCGGAAGTGCTAAAGGATATATTGGAGGCGGGGCTAAGGGCACCTACATCTAAGAATAGCAGAAGCACTCGATTCTTTGTGGTTGAGGATAAGCAGCTGCTCAAAGACTTTAGTGAATGCCGAGAGCGCGGGAGCCAGTTTTTGTCTGGTGCTCCAGTTGCCATTGTGGTGTGTAGCGATAGCAATAAGAGCAAGCGCCCTTATTCGGATTGTGCTATAGCTGCCTCCTTTATTCAGCTAGCAGTGACTGATCACGACCTTGGCTCTTGCTGGTGCCATATAGAGGACAGCCCTTCGCCCAAAGGAGCTACTGCCGAGGAGTATATCAAGTACAAGCTAGATTTGCCCGATAGCTATAAAGTACTCTGCATTATAGGCATAGGGGAGGTGGCAAAAGCCGATATGCTTAAGCCACGTGAACGAGAGGTGGAGTGGGAGCGTCTTTTTGTAGGAAGGTATGAGGAAAGAGAGCTTTAATTTCGCCTTAGTGGGTAGCGGCAGAGTGGCTACTCACTTGGCGGAAGCGTTAGTGAAGGGTGGGGTAACTTGCTCGGCACTATACAGCCCTACCAAGTCACACGCGACCGCATTGGCACAGAAGATAGGTGCCGAAACTGTTGACTCCATTGATCAGCTAGCTGACTTGCCAGTTGATTTTGTCTTGATTGCAGTCAAAGATGATGCGATTGGTGAAGTAGCAAGTCATTTCCCTAGTGATTATAGCGGTGTAGTGTTGCATACCTCAGGCGGAACTTCAATAGATGCCTTGACGCCCATCAAGAATCGAGGAGTACTCTATCCGATGCAGACCTTCTCTGAAAATAGAGAGCTGGTGATTTCCGAGATCCCTATTTTTCCAGAAGCCAATACCCAGAAATGTCAAGAGGTCATCGGCAAAATCACGAATGCGTTATGCAGCAGACAAGTACATTATCTATCTAGTAAGGAGAGAGTGAAGCTGCATTTAGCCTCTGTTTTTGCGTGCAATTTCGTTAATCATCTCTACTCCATTTCCGATGAAGTATTGCACGATATTGGACTAGACTTTCAGTTGCTGGGTCCTTTAGTCAAGGAGACCTTAAATAAAGCGTTATCAGCTTCGCCCAAGGAGGTACAAACAGGGCCCGCTATTCGGCACGACTATCGGACTATCGATCGCCATTTGGCACTTCTTCAAGGTCAATCACGTGAGATCTATGAGGTGCTGACTAAGTCAATTATGAATCATTGATTTACTTAAATATGAGTTCTTTTCCAACGGATCTAAACCATATCAAAGGAGTTTTATTTGATGTCGATGGGGTGCTCTCGAGAGTCACCACCCATATCAATAGCGAGGGGGTGCCAGAGCGAACTGTCAATGTACGAGATGGTTATGCGATACGAGAAGCCTGTAGGCAAGGACTTGTGCTCGGGATCATCTCCGGAGGTTATTCCGATAGTGTGCCGAAGCGATACAAAGGGCTGGGCATCCAACATATCTATATGGGGGCTGGTCTTAAAATCGATGCTCTTAATGACTTCTTGCAGAAGACTGGTCTTAAAGCATCTGAATGCCTATTTTGTGGTGATGACATCCCCGACATTCCAGTGATGAAAGCTTGTGGTTTTTCGGTGGCTCCTAAGGACGCTTCACCAGAGACCAAAGCAATTGCTAGCCACATTGTTCCTATTAATGGAGGTGAAGGGGTAGCACGTGCTGTGATCGAAGAGGTGCTAAAAATGAAAGGATTATGGCTCAATGATGAGCACGCATTTGGTTGGTAAATATGACAAATGATGGAAAAGTGGCACATCCACTAGAAGCAAGGTTAAGAGGGCTCCATATCATTCTTGGCTCCCAATCTCCTCGCAGGGTAGAACTACTAAAACAGCTGGGGCTCACCTTTGAGGTGCGCCCTAGCCACGCACCAGAGGATCACATTGAAGTGCAGGACCCGCATGAAGTGCCATTGGTATTGGCAAGTCGCAAGGCTGAGTTCTTACTCCCTCAATTACACCCCAATGATCTACTGATTACAGCAGATACAGTAGTGGTCTTGGAGGGGCAGATTCTTGAGAAACCCCACAGCCTCGACGAGGCGGTCACCTATCTCAATAGATTGTCTGGAAAGTGGCATCAGGTAATTACAGGTTATTGCCTTACAATGTCTGATCGACAGTTCAAAGCGAGCGTGACGAGCGATATACTCTTCGACCATTTGACCGAAGAGGAGATTAGCTACTATGTCAATCAGTATGAGGTCTTGGATAAAGCTGGGGCTTATGGTATTCAGGATTGGATAGGGTTGATTGGAGTTAAGGAGATTCAAGGCTCCTACCACATTGTAATGGGGCTGCCTACGGCTCATCTTTATCAGCATCTCAAGGAGTTTCTACCCTAATTATTGCCTCTTTGCCTTAGTAAACAGTAATTTCTTATTGCAAATTCGTGGCAAATAGCAATTATTGTGTTATCTTTGCACACAGTAAAAGTTCGGGATGTAGCTCAGTCCGGTTTAGAGTACACGTCTGGGGGGCGTGGGGTCGCTGGTTCGAATCCAGTCATCCCGACTATTTTATAAAGCTTCTTTCGAAGCAATCTAGGTTAAATAGATGGATTGGTTGGGTAGCTCAGCTGGATAGAGCAATAGCCTTCTAAGCTATCGGTCATGGGTTCGAATCCCATCCCAATCACACATTGAGCCACTCGTGGCACTAAAGTTTTAGGTCGCCTCATCGGTATCTTTCTGATGCTGATGAGGCTATTTTATTTATAGAGTTGTACGAAGGTGCTCAGCCCTCTTGTCTATGGTATATATTTGTCCGACCCACAAAGGGTCGTGAGGTAGGGGATGCTTGAAACAACAATCGGGTAGAGCGTTTTATAACCATCTGATATTCAGTGCCCTTATCTGAGCAAAAATTGAGATGCAACTAAGCAATTACTTAGTTGCATCTCGCCGTTTGCTTAGTTGCATCTCGTCAATTGGTTAGTTGCAACTCAACTTTTAGCCTCCTACTACGGAGGAAATATTGGGGTGTTTTGTGAGTCTATATTAAATACCCTCTTATTGAGAGTGTTGCACGAAGTGCCATTCTCGCATATTTGATTCAAATGTGCTGAGACTTTGAACGAAGGATGAGATGCAAGGCGCTGAGGATGAGGGCGCTGAGAGCGTACTCACGTACGTGACCGAGCCCGAATTCCGAAGGCAACGCCGCAGATCGCCTTCGTGCAACAGTCTCTTATTAGTGGAGTGGTGCTGCTTGTGTGTGAAAAATAAGAGAGTTGGATAAATTGTATATCCAACTCTCTTATTTACTTTAGAGCGGTAGGCGAGGTTCGAACTCGTGACCTTTGGCTTGGGAAGCCAATGCTCTACCAACTGAGCTACTACCGCAAGTGCATATCTTGTACCCGAAGCGGGACTTGAACCCGCACAGCCATTGCTGGCCAAAGGAGTTTAAGTCCTTCGTGTCTACCGATTCCACCATCCGGGCTCGTATCCTTAATTGCTCTGCAAAGGTAATCTAAATTTCTCAATTATACAATGAGAGGCGTTGCTTCTTTCTATCCATATGTTAATAGGTCGTTGACCTAATACACTCAATTCCTTTTTTCACTACCTTTGCGATAGATTTATCAACATTTAATTACTTGTTTATGTATAAGAAGTTTATTTTATTCGTTGCCTTTGCTCTGTCAGCATTGAGCTGCTTTGCTCAGGAGCCACCTGTACAGCGTTCGGCTGACAATGTGGCATTTAGAGATTCCATTGCGAATTTTCTGAAGCTGGAGGGATATGTCCCATCTATTGATGAGGATGGCGACATTGAATTTAAGAAGGAGGGAAGCACTTATTTTGTTATAGTTGTAGATGATGAGGCTCCTTTTTATGTGCAGTTTACCTATTATTTAGGAATGGACGAGGATACAGACCAAGTTGCGATGCTAAAAGCTATGAATGAGACTAATCGAGACAATCGCTGTATCAAGTGCTCTATCGTAGATAAAGATTTACTCTGGATTACTATAGAATCTTACGATGCTACCGTAGCAGAGTTCGGAAAAACCTATGACCTTTATTTGGAGCATCTTTCTGAGAGTGGGGTGATTTTGGCGCAAGCTTACGACAAGTATAGCAAGGAAAAGACAAATCAATCCAAGTAATCGAGCTCATACTCTTTAGAGTATAGCCTCTAGTATAAAATAGCGGGGTCGACTATGCATAGTCGACCCCGCTACTATTTAATCACTTATGGGGATTACTTCTCCTCTTCGGCAGTTGCTGTCTCCTCCTCCTGCTTAGGATTGAGAATCTCATGCAGCTCCTCTGCATTTACCTGCTTAGTCTCTAGCTTTACCTTATCGAGCATTGCTTTACCTACCTTCTGCTCTAGGATATTCATCTCGATAGAGTAGGCGAAGTTGCTATCGCTTAGTTGTTGCTCAGCGTACTTAGCCACGATCTCGTGATCGGGATTGTGCCAACCCATCTGGGCAAACTGGCTACGGATCATCTCATAAGCAAAGCCCTTGATATCCTCGTCGCTAACCTTTAGCTCTTCACGATTGGCGAGCTCTCTCACGTACATTTCGCGCTTCAGGCTAGAGATAAGAGCCTCCTTATCTACCTTTTCGGCCTTCTCCTCCTCGTCGTTTCTCTTGAGGTTGTCGGTGTACCACTCTACGATCAGGTCGTCGGCTAGCTGTAGCTTTGGTGCTTTCTCCTCCTTCACATACTCCATAAAGTCTTGTGTGAACTTGTACTCAGCATTGCCATTCTCGGAGCTTTGCATAAACTCCTTTAGCTTGGTCTTGGCCTCCTCCTCATTGTGTACTTGGTCCTCACCGAAGACGGTGTCGAAGAACTTCTGATCAAGTTCTGCTGGTACCATGTGGCGAATGGTCTCGATTTGGAAGCTAAACTCCTTATCCTTCAGCTCCTCAACATGATCCTTCTCTATGCCGAGTAGGCTAGTGAGCTCAGCTGCATTGCCCTCGAATGCCTTGTAGGGGTTGAATACCACTACAGAGCCCTTGCCTGCATCAATGAACTTCTTTTGCTCCTCTTCGTCCTTCATGAACTGAGGATAGATGGTTACATTCTCCTTGAGGATACCACCCTCCTTGCGAGTGTCACCCTCGATCTCTGCGATATCACCACCTACAATGGCATCGGCCACTACGGTATCGGTCTCTTGGAGATCGGCATTGGCTTTCTGCATCTCCTCCAACCTCGTTGCTACCTCTTCGTCGGTAATAGTTACCTCGTACTTAGTGAAAGTCTTATCGTCGAAATTAAAATCGTACTCACTTGGGTAAAGAGCTAGCTTGAAGTAGAGCGTCATATCATCCTTGGTCATCTCCTCGGTATTGCTCTCCTCAGGAATCGCCCAACCAATAACCTTGAACTCCTTTTCCTTGATGAAGCCATCTACTAGGTCACCTACAAGGTGGTTGATTGCTTCCAAGCGAACTCCTTCGCCAAACATCTTCTCAATCATCCCCACAGGTGCCTTACCAGCTCTAAAGCCTTTGATATTGGCACCCTGAGCTACCTTCTTTAGCTCTTTCTTATAGGCCTCTTGGTAGTTGTCTTTCTCAACATCTACTTGAAGTCTTACAAATCCCTCCTTTTGCTCTACTATTGAGATATTCATTACTCCTTAGTCTTGTTATATAGTTGATTATTTATTCTCCAAACAATTATCGGCAAATATACCTCTTTTTCGTCACATACTGATGCTGTACCCTCCTATTTTATCTATAACTATAAGTGATTACCTAACTTTTGGTATCTTTGATGAGTAGAATAGGGAGGGATTAAATATACAAGGCTTATGAAAGAGGTGATAAAGAGGGTTGCCCAAATGGAAGAGGCTACCAATCGTATGAATGCGGCTAATGAGGCTTTGCAAGCAACTTTGGAGGAGTGGCGAAAAGCTCGAACCGCCTTTCAGGAGGTACACAAATATTACTACAGCCAGGAGTGGAGAGATGATGTGGAGCTGAGCAATCAGGGTAAGCTCCCTAGTGACTTGCCACAGGGGGTCCTCTCCGAAGATTGGGTTTACGATGTGATGGGCTCCAATCACTTTCTAGCATTGGAGCTGATTGATGCAGCGATGAAGCTAGAGCTGTATAGAGAAGATGAGCAATAATTTAAAACATATAACTAATTGAGAAGAAGTATGGCAGAGAAAGAGTTTCATTATCAGGAAATGTTCCCACTTGGTAAGGAGAAGACAGAATATTATTTACTGACCGATAAATATGTAAGTACGGCTGAGTTTGAGGGTAAAAGCATCCTCAAGGTGGAGTACGAAGGCATCCGCCAGATGGCGCGGCAGGCTTTTCACGATGTTAGTTTCTACCTCCGCCCCGATCATCAGCGTATGGTGCAGAAGGTGCTTACCGACCCAGAGTCGTCTGACAATGATAAGTTCGTTGCCCTTACTTTTTTGAGAAATGCTGAGGTAAGTGCCAAGGGACTGCTTCCCTTCTGCCAGGATACTGGTACTGCGATCGTATTGGGTAAAAAGGGGCAAAGGGTGTGGACCGACTTTACCGATGAGGAGGCTATCTCTCACGGTATCTACGATACTTATACAGAGGACAATCTGAGGTATTCTCAGAATGCGCCATTGAGTATGTATGAGGAGGTGAATACCAAGACCAACCTCCCAGCACAGATCGACCTACTCGCTGTGGAAGGCGATGAGTACAAGTTCCTCTGCGTGGCAAAGGGTGGGGGATCGGCCAATAAGACCTACCTCTACCAGGAGACTAAGGCGATCCTTAATCCCGAGACACTGGTGCCTTTCTTGGTGGAGAAGATGAAGACTCTCGGTACAGCTGCTTGTCCTCCCTATCATCTTGCCTTTGTGATTGGTGGTACGTCAGCTGAGACCAATCTTAAGACGGTAAAGCTGGCAAGTACCAAGTACTACGATGAACTGCCAACGACAGGTAATGAATATGGTAGAGCTTTCCGCGACCTAGAGCTAGAGCAACTGCTGCTAGAGGAGGCGCACAAGATTGGCCTTGGAGCTCAGTTTGGTGGTAAGTACTTCGCACACGATGTACGCGTTGTTAGATTGCCCCGACATGGTGCCTCTGTGCCAGTCGGTATGGGCGTAAGTTGTTCGGCCGACCGCAATATCAAGGCGAAGATCAATAAAGAGGGAATTTGGATTGAAAAGCTAGAGACCAATCCTGCCAGCCTCATTCCAGAGGAGTATCGTGAGGGCTTTGAGGGTGAATCGGTCAAAGTAGATCTCAATAGACCTATGAGCGAGATATTGGCTCAGCTCGATCAGTATCCTGTCTCTACCCGCCTATCACTGAGCGGTACGATTATCGTAGGTCGCGATATTGCCCACGCCAAGCTGAAGGAGCGTATAGATAAGGGAGAGGGCTTGCCACAGTACATCAAGGATCACCCTATCTACTACGCTGGTCCTGCCAAAACCCCTAAGGGTATGGCCTCAGGTTCATTTGGCCCTACCACTGCCGGTCGTATGGATCCTTATGTGGATCTCTTCCAGAGCCACGGCGGTAGTATGATTATGATTGCCAAGGGTAATCGTAGTCAGCAGGTGACCGATGCGTGTTACAAGTATGGAGGCTTCTACCTCGGAAGTATCGGAGGTCCAGCTGCTATCTTGGCACAGAATAGCATCAAAAAGGTAGAGGTGCTAGAGTACCCTGAGCTAGGAATGGAGGCGATTTGGAAGATTGAAGTAGAGGACTTCCCAGCCTTTATCTTGGTTGATAATAAGGGCAATGACTTCTTTAAGCAACTAAAGCCTAGGAAGTAATTACTTAAAAGCATAAGGGAGAGAGGTGCACTTTGCCACCCCTCTCCCTTGTTTTGTTATGTCCAACAAGTGCCCCTTGCTGAGGTTGGATCTTTTTCATGATAAGAATAAATAGAATGAATAATTTGGATAACGTAAAGAGATTATTGAATCAGCGCCATAGCCACTATCAATTGGCTAGTGAGTGGGTGGCACCACAAGCAGAGGTGGAGCAGATGCTTAAGGAGGTTTTGGCACTCGTTCCTTCTCACTTCAATTCGCAAGGCGTCCGAATGGTCCTGCTTACTGGCGAGGCTCACAAGAAGCATTGGCGGCTGATAGAGAAGGTATTGATTCAGAATATTGGCGAGGAGGCTTATAATAGCGGTACCCGTGATAAGATTCATACCGCTTTTATGAGCGGAGTAGGGACCGTCCTTTTCTTTGACGAAGCGGAGACTACCCAGCAACTAATGAAGCAGTTTCCACTCTATGCCCACAACTTTCCTAAGTGGGCAGAGCAAGTGCAAGGGTCGCACCAATTGGCTGTGTGGCTAGGATTGGTAGGACTTGGATTTGGCGCTAGCCTTCAGCACTATATCGGGATGGACGATGACGCCATTCGCAATCATGTAGGAGCCCCTCAGAACTGGCGTCTAGTTGCCCAAATGCCTTTTGGTAAAGCACTAGATGAGCCAGGAACCAAGGAAAAGTTGCCTGTGGAGCAATTGCTCAAGGTGCTTGACTAGTTTCTATTAATTGGCACCCAATTGATGAGCCCCCTCACACTAATTTATAGATGTGAGGGGGATTTTTATGGTTAAGAAATGCTTAATGTGTAATAAATAAAGCTAAGAGCCCTATTTATAGGTAGAGTATCTTGCTTTTTAGATTACCTTTGTGTGCATTAAAAAAGAGAGCGTATTATGTTGGGCAAAATGATACATACACTTAGTCGGTTCAAGGTGCCATTATTATTGTGGTTCCTTGTGGGGGGACGTCTCTCAATTTTCGCTCAGGATGACAAGATCCCACCTCCATTGGCCGAGGGCTATTTAGTCCCTGCTACAATATTTGAGGGGGATACTATTGCCAATTTCGCTCTGCCGGTAGTGCATATATTCAAGCCACTCAGACTAAATACACGTGAGCAGCAGCTTGCCTATCGGCGGTTGGTACGTGATGTAAAGAAAGCGCTCCCCTATGCCAAACTGGTCTCCGCTACGTTGATGGAGACCTATGACTATCTCGAAACTCTACCAACAGAACGAGAGAAGCGAAGGCATATCAAGCAGATGGAGAAGGACCTCCTCAAGGAGTTTACACCCCAACTCAAGAAGCTGACGCTCAATCAAGGAAAGTTGCTGATCAAGCTGATAGGGCGAGAAACAGGGTCTAGTAGTTATGGACTAATTGATGCCTACCTAGGTCGCTTTTCCGCAGGTTTTTGGAACACAATGGCGGGAGCCTTCGGTGCCTCCCTCAAGACCGACTACGATCCCGAGGGCAAAGATGCCCTAATTGAGCGGGTCTGTGTGATGGTTGAGCGTGGCTATATCTAAGCCTTACCATGAAGAACCTCGGAGAGGTCCGATTTGTCGTAGCCCCCTAGTCGGAGGGCGTAGCCCGAACGACTGGGGTAGGCAATAGTTCACGTATATATTTGACCTCTTGCGGGTCGGACAACAGAGCCTAGGAGATTGCAATAATCTTGGAATAGGTTGTCCGACCCGCAAGGGGTCGTGGATTTTGGTCATCTTATTTACCCCCAGTCGTTCGGGGCTAACGCCCCTCCGACTAGGGGGCTACGACAAATCGGACCTCCTTGCGGAGGTCCCCTTACCCATTGACTCTCTGATGAATGTTTCGTAGTAAGTCTCTCCTAATGCGTAACCCCTCTTGTGACTACCTTTCGTTATGGTGTTATGATAGCTATTTTTTAGTACATTTGTGGGAACACAATTCAAAACCTATAATAATGTACTAACTTATGAATCAAGAAGACCAGAAAACAACTGCTTACGGCTTTGATACCAAAGCCATTCATGGGGTGCCTCAGAAAAATCCATTCGGCACGCTCGCTACTCCTATTTACCAAACTTCCACCTACGTTTTTGATAGTGCTGAGCAGGGTGGTGCTCGCTTTGCCCTTGAGGAGCCTGGCTACATCTATACCCGATTGGGCAATCCTACTTGCACTCGGGTAGAGGAGAAGCTCGCCCTTTTGGAGGGGGCCGAGGCTGCCATTTCCTGTGCTTCGGGAATGGGTGCTATCACCTCCGCCCTTTGGGTGCTGCTACAGCAGGGGGATCATATGGTGGCACACAAGACTCTCTATGGTTGTACTTATGCCTACTTCTCTCACGGTCTCAGTCGTTATGGCATCGAAGTGACCTTTGTGGATATGACCAATCCCGAGGAGCTTCGGAAGGCGATCCGACCCAATACCAAGGTGGTTTACTTTGAGAGTCCAGCCAATCCTACTATGGATATGGTGGATATTGAGCAGATCGCAAAGATTGCCCACGAGCATGAGGGGATCACAGTGGTGGCCGATAATACCTATTGTACCCCTTACCTCTGCCGACCCATTGAGTATGGAGTAGATGTGGTGGTTCACTCTGCCACTAAGTACCTCAATGGCCACGGTGATGTGATTGCCGGATTTGTAGTGGGAAGTACAGAGTATATCACCCAAGTAAGGTTGCTAGGAGTGAAGGACCTCACAGGCGCCTGCCTAGGCCCCCTCGAGGCGTTCCTCATTGAGCGAGGTATGAAGACCCTCTCCCTCCGTATGGATCGCCACTCTAGTAATGCACAGAAGGTGGCGGAATTTTTGGAGGCTCACCCCAAGGTAGAGAGCGTTCAGTATCCTGGTCTAGCTAGTTTTAAGTACAAGGCGATTGCCGATAAATATATGCGTCTCCCTGGTGGCATGATCTCTTTCGAAGTCAAAGGGGGCAAACCAGCCGGACAAAAGCTGATCAATTCATGCCAACTTTGCTCTATTGCAGTGAGCCTAGGAGATACCGAGACCCTTATTCAGCACCCTGCCAGTATGACCCACTCACCCTACACTGAGGAGGAGTGTGCCGCAGCTGGAATCTCGCAAGGACTTGTTCGACTCTCCGTAGGTCTAGAGTCTGTTGAGGATATCATTGCCGACCTTAAGCAAGCACTCGACCAACTCTAATTTGGACTGATAAGGCCCGAACTGTATGTATAACCCCTTGTGGATCGGACAAGTTGAGCTTGTCTGACCCACAAGGGGTTGTATAAT
Source organism: Porphyromonas somerae DSM 23386 (assembly GCF_000372405.1). Taxonomy (GTDB): domain Bacteria; phylum Bacteroidota; class Bacteroidia; order Bacteroidales; family Porphyromonadaceae; genus Porphyromonas_A; species Porphyromonas_A somerae. Next base: position 62,439 of record NZ_AQVC01000012.1, read on the forward strand.
TTACTCATTACTCGCAAACCCTCCCAGGGGTTACGCATTAGGAGTAAATGCATAAGTTAATGACCCTATAAAATAGGAGGAAGTAGTGGCCCAAAAAGCCCATTTATAACAAACTGATATTCAATGCTATATAAAAGAGGAAACTGAGTTGCAACTAAGCGATCGGCGAGTTGCAACTAAGCAAATGCCGAGATGCAACAAAGCAATTGCTTAGTTGCAACTAAACTTTTGGCCACTTAGCTGTTGCTTTTTTAGGCAGTTGTACGAAGACCATCAGCCCCCTTATTTGTG